>CAXTOB010000669.1:0-3536 GCA_964245505.1 uncultured Acetobacteraceae bacterium
CAGGTCCAAGCTGATGCTGCCGACCTGCACGAAGCCGATCAGCAGCGACGCCACCAGCGCCCCCCAGATGGACCCCAAGCCACCCATCACCACCACGGCGAACACGATGGCTCCGAGCGACTGCGCCATGCCGGGCTCGGTGGTGTAGGCGTTGCCCGCGATGACGCCCGCCAATCCCGCCAGGGCGCAGCCGGCGCCGAACACGAGGGTGAACACCTTCGGCACGTCATGGCCCAGCATCCCAACCATATCCGGGTGCGTCAGCGCCGCACGCACGACTAGGCCCAGCCGGGTCCGCGCCAGCGCCAGGAACAGCGCCAGGAACATGACGATGGCGACGCCCATCATGAACAGGCGATAGGCCGGGTAGGCGTTGCCGCCGATCTGGAACAGCGCGAAGTCCAGCTCCGCCGGCACGCGGTAGGGCACGGGGTTGCGGCCCCAAATCAGCGGCACGACCTCGCCGATGATGAAGGCCAAGCCGAAGGTGAACAGCAGTTCGGCGACATGCCCATGCTTGTGGACGGCCCGCAGGCCCCAGCGCTCCACCGCCGCGCCCAAGATCCCGACCAGCACCGGCACCACCAGCAGCGCCACCCAGAAGCCCAGGCGTATGCTGATGGTATAGGCCAGGAAGGCGCCCAGCATGTAGAAGCTGGCGTGCGCCAAGTTCAGCACGCCCATCATGCCGAAGATCAGCGTCAACCCAACCGACAGCATAAACAGCAGCAGGCCATAGACCAGCGAGTTCAGCACGATCAGGACCGCCTGCTCCAAGTCAGCGGCCCCGGCAGCGATGGGAGCGGCGCAGCCCCTTCTCCCTCTCCCTCCGGGAGAGGGTCGGGGTGAGGGAAGCCGCAAGGGCCAGCCTTGCCATGCGCGGTCCGATCCCTACTCGCGAACAGGTCCAATCCGGTCCCTGTTGCCTTTCCCTCACCCCAACCCTCTCCCGGAGGGAGAAGGAGTAGGCAGCACGTTTCGGCACGACGAGCGAGAGCCGGTCCGGCACGCCAGCGTCACAAGCGGAATGGAATACCAGCATCCGTCCCGCCCCTATGACGGCGGAGACATCTTGCACGTGGTCGGCAGGCGCTGGGCCTCCGGCTCGATCCGGCTGATCGTCTTGAAGCCCATCTTGTTGTCCGGGAACGTGTAGGGCATCCCCGGCTCCAGCTCCGACACGAACATCGGCGCCAGGAGCTGGTGGTTGTCCGGCCGCATGGTCACGTCGCCCAACGGCGTATGCTCGACCATCGTGGCCAGGACCTGCCCCACCTTGGCCGGGTCGCTGCTGTCAGCTTGCTTGATCGCGGCAGCCAGCATGTCGATCTCGGTCACCACGCGCCAATAGTAGAACTTGACGCCGTATTTCGCCTCGAAGTCGTTGGCCATCTTCTCGATCTCGGGGGCGCCGACGTTGGCATGCCATTCGCTGATCTGCGCATAACCGCGTCCACCAGTACCGGCGCTGGCGATCACGTCGCCCGACCCCATATAATACGTAAAGAATGTCCCCTTGTAGCCTGCGTCCTGCGCAGCCTTCGCCAGTAGCGCCATGTCCGCGCCCCAATTGCCCGTCACCACCGCATCCGCGCCGGCAGCCTGGAACTTCTGCACATAGGGCGTAAAATCCTTCACCTTGCCCAGCGGGATCCGCTCCGCGCCCACGACCTGCAGGTCCGGGCGGCGGTTGGCGAGCATCGCCTGCGCCGCCTTCTCCACCGACACGCCAAAGCTATAATCGGGGTTGAACAGATAGACCTTCTTGATGCTGGCCTGGCTGACCAGGTAATCGGTCAGCGCCCGCATCTTCATGTCCACGTCGGCGTCGAAGCGGAAGTGCCACCAACTGCACTTCTCGTTGGTCAACGCCGGGTCCACGGCGGCATAGTTCAGGAACATGACGTCCTGGTTCGGCGAGCGGCGGTTGTTCTTGTTGATCGCGTCCACCAGCGCGAAGGCGACGGCCGACCCGTTGCCTTGCGTCACGTAGTGGATGCCGTCATCCACCGCCTTGCGCAGCAGGGTCAGCGACTTTTCCGGGCTGACCTCGTTGTCCAGCGCCACCAGTTCCAGCCGGCGGCCCGGCCCGGCAGCCTGCGCGGCATTCACCCGGTCGATGGCAAAGCGGAAGTGCTGCTCGCCAAGCTGGCCGGTGGCGGCGAGCGACCCGCTGAGCGGGTCTATGTAGGCGATGCGTATGACCTCGTCCGCACGGGCGGCGCCCGGCAGGGCGGCGGCGGCGAGCAGGGGCGCAAGCAGTGCGGCGGCGGCGATGCGTAACATGACGGTTCCCCTAGTGGCGCCTGTGATACCGGCCGCCAGCTTTGTTGGGGATACCTTCTTCGCCCGCGCGGGATGCGTCAACGGGCTTTTGGAGCCGTCCAGTGCGGGACCTTCGGCTAGCCGCAGTCCGAGTTGGGCGGCTCCTTTGACCCGCGGCGCCTCTGCCGCTCTTCGGCGCTCATCCAACTAGGCCGGATCACCACCTCGTGCTCAGGATGCCGCTGCCAATTGGTCAGTAACGGCCTACGCCAATACTGAAGCACCTGCAGCGCCGCGCTGCTCATGGACGCGTTGTTGCAGCCCACGTTTGGCGGATCACCGTAGCTGATCGTGTTGTCACCGATGCCTGTCGTAAGGACAGGGTACTGGCCGGACATGGCCACGATGAACGGTATCTCACATACTTGGCATCCAACGTGGAGCAGCGCCGCCTCGTCCACATAGATGTTGGCAAGATAACGCGGATGGAACTCGCAGTAGCGCGGGACGGCGCTTTCGTCGAACCACAAGGGACGTTCCAGCTTCGACATGATATCGTGGTAGCACGCGAACATGCTTGCTGTCTCCAAATACCGCCCGGTTACGACGGTGGCCGGGCGGGAGCCGTCAGCCAACCAGCGTGACCAGCTCCGAGTATTGCGCCAGCACCGCATCAGCCGTCAGCAGCCGCATTGGCCCGGCCATCGCCTGCGCAATCAGCAAACGGTCGAACGGGTCGTTGTGATGCAACGGCAGGTCGGCCACGCGCGCCGCCGCATCGGCGCCGACTGAAAGCTCGACGAAGCCCACGTCGCGAGCATTGCGGGCCACGGCTTCGGGGCAGGCCGTGAAGTCGTCACGGCCGGGGCGCGCCTTGATGGCGATCTCCCATATGCTGGCGGCGCTGAACATGACCTCGTTGCTGCCGTTTTTGATGAGTGCCTGCACTTGCTGGCTCAGTCGGGCAGGCGTCAACAAAACCCAGAGCAGGACGTGCGTGTCGAGCAGGAACCGCATCAGCGCCCTTCAAACAGGGCCAGCACGTCATTGGGAAGCGGCGCGTCAAAATCGTCCGGGATCGTGAACTGACCGGCCATGGTGCCAAGCACGCGGTCGGGCTTCTTGGCCGGCTCCAACGGCATCAGCCGGGCCACCGGGGTGCCCGCACGGGCGATGATGATTTCCTCGCCGGCGGCGGCAGCGTCCACCAGGCGAGACAGGTGAGTTTTGGCGGCGTGGATGTTGACGGTTGGCATGACGCACTCCTAAGT
>CAXTOB010000670.1:0-3536 GCA_964245505.1 uncultured Acetobacteraceae bacterium
CGAGCATTTGTTCGGTCAAACGAAGCCGTTTGATCCGAACATGCTCTAATGGCCCGGCACATCGGGAACGCGGACTTGCCGCCGAAGGAAATTACCGGCTCTCCGGCGTCCCGATAACCGTAGGCATGATAGAACCGGTGTGCCGTGACTGTGCTGGTAAGATGGCATGACGCATGTCCCCACCCCGCCGCGCAACGCTCCATCGCCAGCAGCAGGCCCTTGCTGATCCCAGCAAAGCGCGCCCGGGGCGCAACGTAATTCAGCGTGATCCTCCCGTCCGGCATCACCATTCCCACGCCGCCGATCTCCGCGCCTCTTGCTCCGACAAGGACGCCGGTAGGGTTGGCTTCGATCCACTGCCTCATTTGATCCGGGGTCTTGTTGGCAAGCCAGCGGTCTAGGATTGCGCGGTCGCCATCATGGTCCGCACCGCACAGCTCGACAATCGAACTGCGGATGGCTGCGCATGCCTCTCCGGCTTCGCTGATGGCCGCGGGACGGAACATCCAGCCGTGCAAGCCGGGCGGAACCATGACTCTCTCCGAAAGGCAGCGCGTTCCCGATTGCCTGCCGTTCCCGTCGCTGCGGGCCGGGCGGAGCGGCGTGGCTCCCCATAACCGCTATACTTGGCATTGCCAGCTCCTGAAGCAGCAAGCCGCAAGCGGGTTGCGCTGACGGCCAAACCTCAATGCCGGAAGTGGCGCACCCCCGTCAGCATCATCGCTACCCCCGCCGCGTCCGCCGCCGCGACCACCTCGGCGTCCCGCATGGAGCCGCCGGGCTGGATGACGGCCGTGGCGCCGGCTGCCACCGCGGCCTGCAACCCGTCCGCGAACGGAAAAAAGGCATCTGACGCCACCACCGATCCCTCCGTCAGCGGCTCCGGCAGCCCGGCGGCACGGGCAGCCTCGGCGCCCTTCCAGGCGGCGATGCGGGCGCTGTCCACACGGCTCATCTGCCCGGCGCCGATGCCCACGGTGGCGCCGCCGTGGGCATAGACGATGGCGTTGGACTTCACGTGCTTGCACACCCGGAAGGCGAACATCAGGTCCGCCAGTTCCGCCGCGGTCGGCGAGCGCCGGGTCACGCAGCGCAGGTCGGCGGGCGTCAGGCGGCGGGCGTCGCGCGATTGCGCCAGGAAGCCACCGGCCACGCTGCGCACCACTATGCCCGGCGCCCCCGGGTCCGGCATCCCGCCGGCCAGCAGCAGGCGCAGGTTTTTCTTGCGCGCCAGGATCGCCCGGGCGTCGTCGTCCGCGTCGGGCGCGATAATGACCTCGGTGAAGATCGCCGCGATCCGCTCGGCGGTGGCACCGTCCAGGATGCGGTTCAGCGCCACGATGCCACCGAAGGCGCTGACGGGATCGCAGCGCAGCGCCAGGTCCCAAGCCTCGGCGGTCGTGGCAGCGACGGCGACACCACAGGGGTTGGCGTGCTTGACGATGACGACCGCGGGATCATCGAACTCGGCCGCGGCCTCATAGGCGGCGTCGGTGTCGTTCAGGTTGTTGTAGGACAGCTCCTTGCCTTGGACCTGGGCGGCGGTGGCGATGCCGGGCCGGCGGTCGCCGTTGACGTAGAAGGCGGCTTGCTGGTGCGGGTTTTCACCGTAGCGGAGGGATTGGCGCCGTGTGCCGGACAGGGTCATGCGCGGCGGCAGGGCGGCATCCCGCGCGAACCAGGCGGCGATGGCGGCGTCGTAGGCGGCGGTGCGGGCATAAGCCTCGCCAGCCAGCCGGAGTCGCAGCGCTGGGGTGGTGCCGCCCTTGGCCAACTCGGCCAGCAGGTCTGGGTATTGGGCTGGGTCGGTCAGGACCGCCACCCCGTCGTAGTTCTTGGCGGCGGCGCGGATCAAGGCGGGGCCGCCGATGTCTATGTTCTCCACGCACTCGTCAGGCGGGGCGCTGGCGGCGACGGTGGCCTCGAAGGGGTAGAGGTTCACGCAGACCAGGTCGATCGGCGCGATGCCGTGCCGGTCCATTTGGGCCAGGTGCTCCGGCAAGTCGCGGCGGCCGAGGATGCCGCCGTGAATTTGCGGCACCAGGGTCTTCACCCGGCCGTCCAGGATTTCGGGGAAGCCGGTGTGGTCCGCGACCTCCCGCACAGGCACGCCGGCGTCGCGCAGAGTGCGGGCACTGCCGCCGGTGGACAGGATCTCGGCGCCATGCGCGGCAAGGGCTTGGGCCAGGGGAATCAGCCCGGTTTTATCGGACACCGAGATCAGGGCACGACGGATTGGAAGGTAGGTCATGCCTTCCGGCATAGCCCCGTGGGGGCTGAGGTCCAAGGGGGTTTGACAGTGAACCGGAGCAAAGCCGCTTCCTTCTCCCTCTCCCTTCGGGAGAGGGTTGGGGTGAGGGGACGAGCAAGCGCGGCGCCGTCCTACGAGGAGCTTGCTCCAGCGGCATCGTCGGTGCTCCGCTCCGCAGCCAAGACCCCCTTCACCCCGACCCTCTCCCGGAGGGAGAGGGAGCAGAAAATCTCTACTGCGACCGGCGGCCGAACGAGATCACGTAGGACCGCACCCGTGCGTCAATCAGCGGATCGTCCGATACCTCGATGCCGGGCTGCAGGTGATTGGGCAGGAAGCGCAGGCTCTTCTGCGCCTGGACCTGATCCGCCACGGCGCCGGTCAGCGTCAGGGTGCCTAGGTTGACCATCCGACGGTCGGCGGGCCAGGGCTGGGTCGGGTCCTTCGTCTGGTCGCCGGGGTTGGCGAGCTGCGCCATGACGCGGAACTCGGCATGCTCCGTCTTCAGCCGCTCCGGCAGCTCGGTCCGCAGGAAGTCGGGCGACCGCTTGGCGGCAGCGTCCTTATCCAGGTGCTCGGCGCCGGCGACGGGCTGGATCTGGAACCGGAAGGGCTGACGCTCGCCCTTGGCGTTCACGAAGATGAAGGCGTCCACGCCGTTGTAGGTTTCCCGCGCGAAGCTGGTCGGCGTGCGGACGTTTGCGCCGGCCTTGGCAGCGGCGGGATGGGCGGCGATGAACTGCTCGATCTTGGTGGGATGCGTCGCGTCGGGTCCGCTTTCGGAGGCAGCCTCCAGCAGTTGCGCGAACTCCTCCCCGGTGGCGACCGGGAAGTAGGGCAGGGAGTTCAGCACCACGTCCACGTAGGTCGCGCCCTCGGGCCGGAAGCGGATCGCCATGCCGTGCGGGTTGGCAGCATCGGCGCCGTCCGCCAGGTCCGGCAAGCCCGTCGCGTCGGAGAAGCGGACGGTGACCGGCACCGGCTTGCCGGCGAAGATGGCGGCGCTGCTCAACCCGGCGGCCTCAGGCGTGGGGGTGAAGCTGCCCTCCACCACCACGCCCTCGGCATGGTTGGCGCGCAGGCCGGGATGGCGGCCCCACAGCTTGTTCATCACGTCAATAGTTTGGACGGCGGTGCTGGCCGGGGCGGCCGGGGCCTGCGCCAGCGCGGGTGCTCCCGCGGCGAGGGTGGCGGCAAGGACGACGGCGGTGCGGAGAGGGTGCATCGGGTGCTCCGGAAGGGTTGTCCCGCGAATATACGGCAGGGAGCCCGGCCGGGCCATCCC
>CAXTOB010000671.1:0-3528 GCA_964245505.1 uncultured Acetobacteraceae bacterium
TTCATGCCGACTGCGGGCATCCGCTTGCAGGATGGGGCGAGCACGCGCTCCCCCGCGATCTCCACCATGCAAACGCGGCAGTTGCCGTCGGGGCGGTAGCCGGGCTCGGGCCGGTGGCAGAGATGCGGGATGGCGGTGCCGATGCGCCGGGCTACGTCCCAGAGGGACTCGCCGGCGCGGGCATAGACCTGGACGCCGTCCAGCTCGAATGCCAGGCCCTGGGTTTCGGTGGTGGTGCCGTCGAGGTTCTGCGGGCCTTCGCGCGTGGTCGAGCTGCTCATTCCGCGGCCTCCTGGGGGGCTAGAAGTTCGGGGAAGTAGCGGATCACGCAGCTCAGGGGGTTGGACGCCGCCTGGCCGAGGCCGCAGATGGAGGCGTCGCGCATCACCTGGCCCAGCTCGCCCAGCAGGCCAGCGTCCCATGCGCCGCGTTCCATCAGCATGCGCGCCTTCTGCGTGCCGGAGCGGCAGGGGGTGCACTGGCCGCAGCTTTCGTCCTCGAAGAAGCGCATGAGGTTCAGGGCTACGCCCTGGATGTCGTCGGCCTCGGAGAAGATGACCACGGCGGCGGAGCCGATGAAGCAGCCGTATTTCTCCAATGTGCCGAAGTCGAGTGGGATGTCGTTCATGGAGGCCGGCAGGATGCCGCCGGATGCGCCGCCGGGCAGGTAGGCGCGGAGGGTGTGGCCCTCGGCCATGCCGCCGCAGTGCTCGTCGATCAGTTCCTGGACGGTGATGCCTGCGGGCGCCAGCTTCACGCCGGGGTTGCGGACGCGGCCGGATACCGAGTAGCTCCGCAGGCCCACCCTTCCGTGCCGGCCGTGCTGGGACCACCAGTCTGCGCCGCGTTCCAGCAGGTCGCGTATCCAGAACAGGGTTTCTACGTTGTTGATCAGGGTCGGGCGGCCGAATAGGCCGACTTGGTAGGGGAATGGCGGCTTGTGGCGGGGTAGGCCGCGCTTGCCCTCGATGCTTTCCAGCATGGAGCTTTCCTCGCCGCAGATGTAGGCGCCGGCGCCGCGGCGTAGGTGGATGCGTGGGCCTTCAGGGGGAAGCTTGGCGATTTCGCGGATCAGGATTTCCCGGGCGACTGGGTATTCGTCGCGCAAGTAGATGTAGATGTCGTCGGCCTCGACCGCGTGGGCGCCGATCAGCATCCCTTCGAGGAAGCGGTGCGGGTCGGTGTTGAGGTAGTGGCGGTCCTTGAAGGTGCCCGGCTCGCCCTCATCGCCGTTGACGGCCATCAGCCGCGGCCCCGGCTCGTTGCGGACCGAGCGCCACTTGCGTCCGGCGGGGAAGCCTGCGCCGCCCAGGCCGCGCAGCCCGGCGGAGTCTAGCCCTGCCAGCACGTCCTCCACGGATAGATCGCCGGCCCGCAGCCGGCCCAGCAGCGCGTAGCCACCGTTGGCCGTGTACGAGGCATAGTCCACGTAATCGTCGGGCACGTGCGGGTGGGTATCGCCCCGGGTGATGGCGTCCTGGACTGCGCCCGGGTCGGCCTTGTGCAGGAAGTGGTGCCCGACCTCCGCCACTGGCGCTTGGTCGCATAGGCCGACGCAGGGTGCGCGGACCACTCGGGCGCCGGGCAGGGCGCCGCTGGCCTCCATCGCCTTCAGGTCGTTGAACAGGCTTTCTGCGCCGAACACGGCGCAGGTCACGCTGTCGCAGACGCGGACCACCAGCGGCGCCAAGTCGGGCTCGCCTTCCCGCACTACATCGAAGTGGGCGTAGAAGGTTGCGGTCTCATAAACCTCGGCGTAGGCCAGCCGCATCTCGTCTGCGAGCGCTGCGAGGTGGGCGGCCCCGAGCTGATGGTAGGTGTCCTGGATCAGGTGCAAGTGCTCGATCAGGTGCTCGCGGGTGCGTGGGCGGTCACCGAGGAGCGTCGCGATCTCGTGCTTGGCCTGCGGCTCGACCGCCCGGCCCTTTGGCGTGTCCCTCGCACGGCGGCGGCCGGCGCCGGGGTGTTCGTATTGCAGGACCTCACGGGTCGGTGCATCGGCCATGCTTCACTCCCTTGCACTGCCGGGCTGCAAGGGCACCGGTGGCTGTCCATTCTAAAGTAATCCTGTATTCAGTTACGCCTAGACCGCTTGTGAGATTGGCACCGGCCCATGCCACGCAGAATATTGATATGTATTGCCAACGGTCCTGCATGTCCACGGACGCCTTGATGCTGGTGATCGGCTTTGCCGGCTGGAGCGGGGCGGGCAAGACAACCCTGCTGCGCCGGCTGATCCCGCTGCTGACCGGCACGGGGCTGCGGGTCTCGACTGTGAAGCATGCCCATCACGGCTTCGATGTGGACCAGCCCGGCAAGGACTCCTGGGAGCATCGGCAGGCCGGCGCGCAGGAGGTGCTGGTCGCCTCCGCCGCACGCTGGGCGCTGATGCACGAGCATCGGGATGCGCCAGAGCCGGGCCTGCCGGAGCTGCTGGCGCGGCTGTCACCGGTGGACCTGGTGCTGGTGGAGGGGTTCAAACGCGAGGCGCATCCGAAGATCGAGGTGCATCGCGCCGCCGTGGACAAGCCGCTGCTGCATCCAGGCGATCCCACCATACGCGCGGTGGCGTCCGACGTGGCGTTGCCGGGCTGCCCGGTGCCGCTGCTGGACCTGGACGACGTGGCAGCCATCGCTGCGGCCGTACGGGGGGCAGCCGTCCCCGTCGCGGCGGCGTTTTCAGCCTGCTGGGGTTAGCGCGGCGTGGCGCAGCTCAGCGACGATTGCTTTGCGTTCGGCGGCAAGCTGCTGACGGTTGATGCCGCGCTGGCAGCGATTGCGGAGGGGACCCGGCCGGTGAGCGGCACGGAGCGCATAGCGCTGCACGATGCCGATGGGCGGGTGCTGGCGGCGGACCTGACGGCGCCGATGGACCTGCCGCCGTTCCGTAACTCGGCGGTGGACGGGTATGCCGTCCGCCTGGCTGACCTGGTAGGGCAGGACACACTGCCGGTGCTGGGGCGGCTGCCAGCCGGCGCCCCGGCGGACGATGCACTTCCCCCTGGTGCTGCCCGGCGCATCTTTACCGGCGCCGCGATGCCGCCGGGTGCGGACACGGTGTTCATGCAGGAGGATGTGGAGCTGGCGGCCGGTAGGGTGCGCCTGCCGAGCGGCCTTAAGCGCGGAGCTAACACACGGCCGCAGGGGGAGGACATCGCGGTGGGCGCCCCCGCTTTGGTTGCCGGGCTGCGGCTGCGGCCGCAGGACCTGGCACTGGCGGCGGCGCTGGGACTGGAAAGGCTGGAGGTGCGGCGGCGAGTACGGGTCGCGCTGTTCTCGACCGGGCGCGAGCTGGTGCGGACGGGCCGGGAGCTGGGGCCGGCGCCGCAGTATGGCTCCAGCCGCGTGCTGCTGGGCGCGCTGGCGCGGCGGGCTGGAGCTGAGGTGTCCGACCTCGGTATCCTACCGGATAGCCGCGACGGGATCAGGACGGCCTTGGCAGGGACCGGCGAGGGATACGACCTGGTGCTGACCTCCGGCGGCGTGTCAGCCGGGGAGGAGGATTGGGTGCGCGACGCGGTGCAGACT
>CAXTOB010000672.1:0-3527 GCA_964245505.1 uncultured Acetobacteraceae bacterium
GCCGTGGCTGGGCGCGGCGCAGGGCGGCGTGTCTCCTCTGCCGGCTTCGGCGCCGCCGGGGCGGCCAACCCGGCCGCCGCAGCGGCCTCGGCCGCCAGGCGATTGGCCTCCTCGGCCTTGAGGCGGTCGGCCTCCTCCGCAGCACGGCGAGCTTCTTCCTCGGCGGCCTTGCGTGCCTCTTCCTCGCGGCGGCGCGCTTCCTCGGCGGCAGAGAGGATACTGATCTTCTCCTGCTCGCGCCGCTCGGCCTCACGCTTGGCATTCTCGATGGCCTGCTCGGCCAGCACGCGCTGACGTACCGCGATTTCGGTCGCGGTCAGGGCACGTCCGGTGCCGGAGACAGGGCGTGCGGAAATCGGCGGGCGCGGCGGACCGCCGGGCACCACGGCGGCGTTCGGAGTGGGGGTAGGCGCGGGCGGCGGCGGCGGCGTCACCGGGGCGCGCTTCTTCCGCACCTCGACCTGCACGACCTTGGAGCGGCCATGGCTAAAGCTTTGGCGCACTGATCCGGCGTCCACAGTGCGTCCAACCTCGGCGCGTCCTGCCGGGCGCAGTGAAAGCCGGCCCTTGGCCGTATCGGTATCGTTGTTGCCGTCGCTCATGTAACCGTCTGTCCCATCCGTCCGTCCTGCCCGATCACACCGAGCAGGCGATTGCATTCTATGTCCAGCGCCTCGGCCAGCCTGCCGTGCGCGATCGCCACGTGCACTACATGGTCACGGCTGAACACCGCGGCCAGGGCTGCTGCCGGCAACGGCGTCACCACCGGTGCCGCCTTGGCCCGCGCGCCGTTGCCGCTGAGGAACCGCGCCCGCTCGTCCAGGCTGCCGTCGCTGGCCTGGACCACCAGTCCGGCGCGTCCGGCCACCAGCCATTCGCGCGCCTTCTCGAAGCCGCAGACAGCTTGGCCAGCCCGCCGGGCCAGTCCCAGCAATTCCGTCACCCGCCGGAGCAGGCCCGTCTGCACCATCCCAACGAGATCGGCGGGCACCGATACCTGCCCACGCGCCGCTTTGGCGAAAGCGCCCTTCTTGCGGGCGGTGTCTAACACATCGCGGCGCGCACTCAACCAGATTCCCCGACCCGGCAGCTTTGCGGCGAGATCGGGCACGACCGTCCGGTCCGGCGCGACCACGAAACGGATCATGCGCGCACGGTAATCCCGTTCCCGCGTCACGACGCAACGGCGTAGCGGGCCGGTTTCCGGCTCGTCTTCCGCGTCTGCTTCGTTGGCTGATCCCGGGGCTGATTCCGGGGTTGGTTCCGGATCGCTAGCCGTTGGAAGCCTCCTCGACCGGCGCTTCGGCACCTTCCTCGCCCTCGAACCAATGGGCGCGGGCGGCCATGACTACGTCGTTGGCCACCTCCTCCTCCATGTTCTCGGCGCCGACGATCTCCACCAGTTCGTCGCCGGCGAGGTCCGCCAGGTCGTCGAGGGTTTTAACGCCCTTCTCGCCGAGGGCCACCAGCATGGCAGGAGTGAGCACCTCGATGGAGGCAATGTCGTCCGATACGCCAAGAGCGAGGCGCTTGTCGTTCAATTCGTCATCCCTGCGGTTCAGGAATGTCTGGGCGCGGCGGATCAACTCGTCGGCGATGCTCTCGTCGAAGCCTTCGATATCGGCCAGCTCGTCGGGGGCGATGTAGGCCAACTCCTCGATGGTGGTGAAGCCCTCGGTCACCAGCAGCCCGGCGATCACGTCGTCCACGTCCAGCGCCTCGACGAACAGGCCGGTGCGGCGGCGGAATTCCTCCTGGCGGCGCTCGCTTTCCTCTGCTTCCGTCAGGATGTCGATGTCCCAACGGGTGAGCTGGCTGGCAAGACGCACGTTCTGGCCGCGGCGGCCGATGGCGAGGGAAAGCTGCTCGTCGGGCACCACGACCTCGACGCGGCCGGCCTCCTCGTCCATCACGACCTTGGTGACTTCGGCTGGGGCCAGGGCGTTCACGACGAAGGTGGCGTGCTGGGCGGACCAGGGAATGATGTCGATCTTCTCGCCTTGTAGCTCCTGCACGACGGCCTGGACGCGGCTGCCCCGCATGCCGACACAGGCGCCGACCGGGTCTATACTCTGGTCGCGGCTGATGACGGCCATCTTGGCGCGGCTGCCGGGGTCGCGGGCGACCGCCTTGATCTCGATGATGCCGTCGTAGATTTCCGGCACTTCCTGCGCGAATAGCTTGGCGAGGAACGCCGGGTGGGTGCGGGACAGGAAGATCTGGGGTCCGCGCGGCTCCTCGCGCACGTCGTAGATGTAGGCGCGGACGCGGTCGCCATTCCGGAAGGACTCGCGCGGGATCAGCTCGTCGCGACGCAACAGGGCCTCGGCGCGGCCCAGCTCCACCATCATGTTGCCGTACTCGGTGCGCTTGACGACGCCGTTGATGATCTCGCCGATGCGGTCCTTGAACTCGTCATACTGCTTCTTGCGCTCGTATTCGCGGACGCGCTGGACGATGACCTGCTTGGCGGTCTGGGCAGCGATGCGGCCGAAGTCGATCGGCGGCAGCGGGTCCACCAGGTGCCCGCCCAGCTGGATCGTCGGGTCAAACTTGCGGGCGATATGGATGGGGATCTGGGTTTCGTCGTTCTCGACCACCTCGACGGCCTCGGTCCAGCGGGTCAGGCGGACGTCGCCGGTCTTCTTGTCGATGGTGGCGCGTATATCCTTCTCCGAGCCGTACTTGGCGCGGCCGGCCTTCTGGATGGCCTGCTCCATCGCTTCCAGCACCTCGTCGCGCTCGATGCTCTTTTCGCGCGCCACGGCATCGGCCACCAGCAGCAGTTCGGGGCGGGAGACGGAGGTGTCCATGAAAGGTGCTCCTAGTTCGCAGGTGGAGGGGTTGGGGACGTCGCAGCAATCAGCGCATCGGTCAGCAGCAGCTTGGCCCGGCGTAGGTCGGCGAAGGGCAGGCTGACCTCTTCCCCGTCATCCAGACGCATCCGGGCGTGGGTGTCGTCAGCGCCCATTACGATGCCGGTGAAGCGGCGGCGGCCGTCCACGGGCATCGTCATCTCGGCCCGCGCCTGATGCCCGGCGAAGCGGACCCAGTCCTTCGGCCGGGTCAGCGGACGGTCGATGCCGGCGCTGCTGACTTCCAGGGTCCAGCGGCCGGGCAGGGGGTCGTTCACGTCCAGGATGGCGCTAACGGCATGGGTGATGCGCTCGCAATCCTTGACGCTGATCTGGCTGCCGTCGGCGCGGTCGGCCATGACCTGCACGGTTGGGCGGTCGCGGCCCAGGATCAGCACACGCACCAACTCATAGGCCATGCCCTCCAGCGAGGGCGTGATGAGGGCTGCCACCTTGGCTTCAAGGCCTTGATGGTTCGGTTCCTCGGCGGTGGCGGGTCGGCTGGTCATGTATGTGCAATACCAAAAAGGCGGCCGGTGAAGGCCACCCTCCGAAAGCAGCGGAGAATGTAGGGGAGATGAGGAAATAGTCCAACCGGTGCACGGGTGCAAGGTGGATCGTTGAGAGGTGCTGCCGTTTCCTCCTCCCTCTCCCTCCGGGAGAGGGTTGGGG
>CAXTOB010000673.1:0-2698 GCA_964245505.1 uncultured Acetobacteraceae bacterium
GCGGGGCAGCGGGGATGATGGGGCCGGTGTTGCCGGCTGGCGCCTTGGGCTGGGCGGGGGTTATCCCGAACGCCTGCAGCGTTGCGTCGAGGTCCAGCGTGCCGGACTGCAGCCGGGCTTGCAGAGACCGGGCGGCGGCTAGGCCTAGGGTGGCTTCACCTGTGATGTCGCCCTGGTCCGACCGCAGCGATGCGTCCTTGAGCCGGATTGATGCGGCGTTGGCGGGGACCGTCAGATGCCCGTCCAGGGCGACTTCCGTCAGAGCGGGCAGGGCGGGAGTCAGCATGGGGCGCAGAGCTGCCAGAGTGGGGGTATGCAGCGTGGCCGTGGCGTCCAGGCCGTCGAAGGCGAGCTTGTTGATCCCTAGGGTGCCCTTGATGGCCAGGGTGCTGGACGCCGGGCTGGCGGACGCTGGTTTGCCGCTGAACGGCGCGCCCTGGAGTTTGATGTCCACCGGCAGGGTGCTGCGTGCGTCGGGATGGAGGGGGACACCTACGGCGCCATTGGCCGTGAAGGGCTGGCCGGCGTAGGAGGCCGAGCTGGACAGCGCCGCGGGGCCGCCGGCTTGGTCGAGGGACAGCGACGTGGCGGCCAGCTTTAGCCCTGGGATACGGCGGCTGAGGTCGGCATTGGCGAAGCGGAGCCGGGCCGGACCGATCACCGGGAGGTCGCCGGGTTGCGGACCGTTGAGGATGTGCGCCGAAAGAACTGCTTGGTGCAGCGGCGGGAGCTGCATTTCCGGCAGCAGGGCGTTCAGATGGTCCAGCGCGCCTGACTGCGCCTCGATTTGCAGGTCGTAGTGGCCGGCTACGTCCATCGTGCCGGTAGCGGTGGCGGCCGTGTCGAAGGCGGCGAAGTCCAACTGGGTGTTCCAGGGTCCGGCGATGCCGGCGGTTGGGGTCGCTGAGGCTTTCAGGTTGAAGGGCTGGTTATCGCCGTAGAGCATGACGGCACTGGCGTTGAGCGGACCCTCGTCGGCGGGGTGGCGCAGGTTGAGCGAGCGGATGCCGAGGACCTTGGTGCGTGCGGGTAGGCGCCAGGTGACCATGCCGTCCTGCACGTGGGCGGCACGGATGCGCAGCTCGAAGGGGGTTCCGGGCTGTGTCGATGGCGGGCTGCTTGGGCGGCTGGGCGGGTTGAACACCCAGTTTGGTTGGCTGCCGACCTGCTCGAACAGGATGTTGGGGCCGATCAGCGTTAGCTTGGCGATCTCGATCCGGCGGTGGAAGAGTGCCGGGAGTGAGAGCTGGGCCTCGATCCGCTCGGCGCGCGCCATGTCGGGGCGGGTGCCGCCGGGGAGGTTGGCCAGGGTGACGTCGTCAACCCTGATGGTTGGCCATAGCGACCGGGTTAGGCGGATGGGGCCGTTCAGGCTCAACGTGCGGCCGGTCTTGTCTTGGACGGCGGCGATGAGGGTTTGCTTGAAGTCGTTGGGGTCGAGGACGGCGGCGGCGGTGCAGATGGCGGCGATTGGCAGTACGATGCCTGATGCTACGGCGATTGCGCACCACGTCCGTCGTTTCACGCCCTCGTTCCCCCCACGGTTCCGGCAGTTGCCGGTGGGGAGATACCACGCGCGACGCCGGAGATCGTGCATTCCGGCTTGCGGGCGCGGTTGCTGCGCCGCGGCAGCCGCCTGCACCGGCCCGTATTTACACGGAGGGGGTGCAGGCGGCTGAGGGCGTCAGCCCTGCTTCATCTTGGTGACCGTCGAGTCGGGCACTCCGGCGAAGTTGTTCGACAGCAGGTAGCGCGGGCTGGCTTTCACCCACTTGTCGAGGTCGATCTCCTCGAACTTGCCGGAGTCCCAGGTCTGCACGATCTCCAGGTCGCTGTCGCCGATGTTCTTGATCGCGTGGCCGAAGCCGGCGGGGATGTAGGCGACGTCGCCCGGCCCGAACTCGGCGACCTTGCCGCGCCCGCCGGAGCCGAACGAGGCGACCTGGCCCTTGCCGCGCAGGTAGTAGTGCCATTCGTTGGCGTTCGGGTTCCAGTGCAGGTTCCGCATGGCGCCGGGCTTGATGGTCATGACCCCGCCCGCCATGGCGCGCGAGATCGGGAACTCGTCAACGGAGGCGAGGCGGAAGGTGCCGCCGTCGAAGTCGCGGACCGCCCTGGCGTCATGCAGCAGGCGGAACTTGTGGGTGGATTCCTTTGGCCAGGGGGCGTCGAGCGCGTCGGCTGCGGCCAGGATTGGACCGGCCTGGATGTAGGCCTCGCCCTTTGGGAAGGCGTCGAACACGTCCTTCGGCAGGCCGAAGTTCATCGCCAGCATGTCCTTTGGCGTCACGTCGATCCAGTCGGTGATCGAGAAGGTGCCGTGCTCGGAGAAGGCGCCGTTGTCGAAGGACAGGATGAAGTGGCAGGGCTTGTCGCCGATGGTCTGGATGGAGTGGCCGTGGCCCTTGGGAAAGAACCAAAGGTCGCCGGGCTCGTAGTTGTTGATCTCGCTGGCGCCGGAGGGATCGAGCACGACGGTCTGGCAGCGTCCGTCGATCACGAAGGCCCACTCGGCGGCGATGGCGTGCCAGTGCAGCTCCCGGGAGGCGCCGGGGTCGAGGAACATGTGGACGCCGGCGATGCCTGTGCTGATTGGGAACTGGTGGACGGTGGCTTCCTTGGCCCAGCCGCCGGAGGTGACCTTGGGACGGCTGCCGTCGAGCGAGTAGCGGAACTCGGGCATCGCCTCGATGTCGGC
>CAXTOB010000673.1:2708-3522 GCA_964245505.1 uncultured Acetobacteraceae bacterium
CACGACCTTGTCGCCGCCGGTCAGCGGCACCGCGTTGCGGGCCATGCCGCCGTCGCCTGGGTTTGCCGCCTGGGCGGCGTTGGCCAGCGCCACCAGCCCGCCGGCACCCAATGCCGCGCTGCCGAGCAAGCCACGGCGATTGAAGGTATTCATTGAACGCTCCCAATGAGATGCGGCCCCTTGTCGGGGCCAGTGCGGTGCATGGAACCCCCCGGCTGCACCATGGGCAAATGCGAAGATTTCATGGGGGCATGCACACAATGAATAGGGTCGGATTGGTCTTCCGTTGCGTTTGAGATTTGAGCCTCGCCGCGCAAAGCCGCACCATGCTGCGCATGAATTGGAATGCCTATGACTTGAACCTTCTGGTCGTGTTCGATGCGGTGATGCGCGAGCGCAGCGTGACCCGGGCCGCAGCACGGGTCGGCCTGAGCCAGCCGGCGACGAGCCATGCGCTTGCCCGGCTCCGGGTGATGCTTGGGGACGAGCTGTTCGTGCGCACGCCGACCGGCATGGTGCCGACGCTGCGGGCGGAGGAGCTGGCGCCGGTGCTGCGCCGGGCGCTGGATGGGATCGAGCGTTCGAGGCGCCGCGCTTCGATCCGGCGCTGGCCGAGCGGGAGTTCACGTTGGCGCTGGACAACCGTGCGGCTCTGGCGCTGGCGGCGCCGCTGGCGGCGGAGGTGGCGAGGACTGCGCCGGGCGTGCGGCTGCGGTTGCGGCCCAGCGGCACGCTGGACGTTGCCGGGCAGCTTGACCGGGGGGAGTTGGACTTGGCGGTGGTGGGCGACCCGGGGCGAGCGCCGGGGGAGCGG
>CAXTOB010000674.1:0-3513 GCA_964245505.1 uncultured Acetobacteraceae bacterium
ACGCGGAGGGGATGTTGGGCTGACACAGCCAGGGATGATGCTGCGAGAACGGTTGCTGCAAGCAGCATCGTCTTCATGGACCGTAGCCTCCGTATGCATCGCGGGTTGCTGAAGCGATGTTACGAGGTTGTGTGAAGACTCCGACGGATGTTGCAACATGAATCATGATCGTTGGCTGGAAAGATGTTTGTGACGCTAGGCCCGCGCGCGTTCTGGGACGCTGGCGGGCATCTCGATGTCTATTTCCAGCGTTGACACGTCGTCGCCGCGGTCCAGCTTCACGACGACCTTGTCGCGGTCGATCTGCATGTGCCGGGCAATAACGGCGAGGATCTCCTCCTGCAGGACGGCGACGAGTTGCGATTGGCTGCCATTGCCGCGCTCATGGGCCAGGAGGATCTGCAACCGTTCCCGGGCGACGGGCGCGGTGGTGCGGCGGTTGAGGAATCCGAAGAGGCTCATGCGACCCGCCGTCCGAATAGCTTGCCAAGCAGGCCGGATCTCCTGTTGGCCGGCACCTGCATTTCGACGGTTTCGCCCAGCAGGCGGCGGACGGCGTCGGTGTAGGCGCGGGCAGGGGCGCTGGTGGGATCGGCGAGGGGCACCGGGGAGCCCAGGTTGCTCGCCTTCAGCACGTCCTGGCTTTCAGGGATGATGCCGAGCAGCGGGATCGAGAGGATCTCGAGGATATCGTCCACCTTCAGCATGTCGCCGCGGGCGGCACGGGCGGTGTCGTAGCGGGTCAGCAGCAGGTGCTTGTCCACACGCTCGCCGCGTTCGGCACGCTCGGTCTTGCTGTCCAGCAGGCCGATAATGCGATCGCTGTCCCGGACGCTGGAGATCTCCGGGTTGGTGACGACCACGGCGGCGTCGGCGTGATACATCGCAAGCTGCGCCCCGCGCTCGATGCCGGCCGGGCTGTCGCAGATGATCCAGTCGAAGCGCTCGCGCAGTTCGACCATGACGCGGGCAACGCCCTCGGAAGTGAGTGCGTCCTTGTCCCGGGTTTGACTGGCGGGCAGGAGGTGCAGGGTTTCCAATCGCTTGTCGCGGATCAGGGCCTGAGCCAGCTTGGCGTCGCCTTGGGTCACGTTGATGAGGTCGTAAACCACCCGGCGCTCGGCGCCCATGATGAGGTCGAGGTTTCGCAGGCCGACGTCGAAGTCCACGACGACCACTTTCTTGCCCGCCTGTGCCAGCGCGGCGCCGAGAGCCGCCGTGCTGGTCGTCTTGCCGACACCGCCCTTGCCGGATGTCACGACCAGTACTTTAGCCATCGCTAATCCTCTGCTTGATATGTCGCCTTGTGCCGTGTTCCGGGCTGCCGAGTCCAGCGGGAGCTAGTCCAGTGCGGCGATTGCCAGCTCGTCCCCATCCAGCCAGACCTGCACGGCGCGGCCTTGCAGCGCCGGGTCCATTTCATCGGCGGTTTTGTAAACCCCGTCTATTGCCAGCAGCTCCGCTTCCAGTCGGCGGCAGAAGATGCGGGGGCGGCGGCCATCTGGACCGGGGCCGAGCAGCCCGGCGATGGCCCGGCCCCGCAGTGTGCCATACACGTGGATGGAGCCGCCGGCGATCACTTCCGAGCCTGATGCGACGGAGCCGATCACCGTGACGTCCCCAGTGGTGAAGGCAACGCTCTGGCCGGAGCGCACGGGGCGGTCGAATACCAGGGCGGCAGGCGTTGGCTCAGGCTGTTGCATAGGCTCGGGCGGGGCAGGTGGAGCGCCATCGTCGGTCGGGGCATCGGCGACCAAGACTGGCAGCCCGACCGTGCGGCCGCCGGCGATGACGGGCGGGAGCGTCAACAGCAGCGGGCCGAGCGCGTCCTCGTCCACACCTTCGATCCCAATGACGCGGATGGCACGGGCGGCGAGGCTGTCCAGCAATCCGACGAACTCGGCCTCGTGCCCGGCGAGTGCAGCAAAATCCACCACAACGGGACGGCCGTCGAAAAAACGGGGCGAGCGGGCGAGCTGCCCGTCGAGCTGCAGCATCCAGCCGGCTAGCGGTGGTTCGGGCGTCAGCACCATGGCCATGAAAGACCGGCCGCGGAGGCGTAGGAACGGGCGGGGACGGGCTGCGCTGCTCACAGATGCCGGGGTACTGGTCCGGCGGCGCGGCGTCAACGTCGAAACGGGTTGGCGTTGCAAGAAGATGACAGCCTCGTGCCGGCGTTGCGGCGAACCCGGCGCTGTCCCGCCCGTTTCTTCGGTGTCTATGAGGAGTGAGAGTCATGCCTGACAAGAACGAGCACACCGGCCGGTTCGGCGGCCCGGGCAGCAGCCATCAGGACAAGGAGCATCCCGGCAAAAACCACCAGGAGCATGGTCATAAGAAGGGCGGCGGCACGCCGGGCAGTGCTCGCGACCCGATGAAAGATGCCGAGGGAGATGAAAGCGGCGGCGGACACCATTACCGGGATCATGGGCGGACCTGAGCCGCACGACGCCTGCAAGCCGTAACGGACCGCCCCTGTCAGTCCGTGGCAGCATGGCGCTGGAACGCCGCCTTGCGAGAGGCGGCGTTCGCATCACCAAGACTGCTTCGTCAGACCTTGGCTGCTAGCGCGGCTGCGGTAAAGGCAGCATCGGTCGCAGCGGCGACTTCAGCATTAACGGACTTGCTTTGGGCGACCCTGCAGATGATGAGGCCATAGAAGGCTTTAGCCGCAGTATCGGCAGCGGCATAGCCGACCTGAGTAGCGACGGTAGCGGTAGATCCGGCAGGAAACAGAGTCGGCAAGAGATATAGAACCGGATAGACCGACCAGGTCGCCACGGTTACGAGACGAGCCATTGAGATCAGCCGCTTTGCCTCGGTCGGCTCAGCGCGTATGGCGGCGGACATGCTGCCATACAACTGCTGGATAATGATAAGAAACGGTACCATCGAGCAAAGCCACCAAGTCCACTTCGTCGTCATGGTGGTCGCAATCTGCCCGGGGTAACCAAGAACAATCATCTCAACGGCAAGCAGCCCGAGGATTGTGCTCCGGGTCCGGGCTTGGCGAAGTGGCAAGTCGAGCACCAGCACTAGCGCGATCAGGAGCATTGGCACAGTCAGCAACCAGTCGGCATACCGATAGATATCGTCGTATGGGACGCCGGTCTGGACCACGGCGCCATTGACCACTTGGAAGGCTTCACGCCAGCTTAGGAGAAGGCGCAGATAATTGCAGGTTGCCGCGACGGACACCATGCCCAGAAGGGTTATGGCTGTCCGATACCTGGGCAGAACCTCCTGCCGTTTCAGGAAAAAGAAGATGGCCGAGATGGTGGTTGCTGTCATAGTGAATGAGAATATATTCACAACTGTCAGATACTGTGTGTAGCTCAACCCTATGTCGCTCACCTGTTGTGCCCCTGTAGTCGAGATTCCGCAAGCCCGATATTAGGCAAGCGTCACTGGAACGTAGATTATATGTATATAGTAAAAATCAATGAAAACAAACTAGATAAAGTAACAAAATATCTTATTAACGTAACATTTAAATGAACATCCGGCATAGAT
>CAXTOB010000675.1:0-3495 GCA_964245505.1 uncultured Acetobacteraceae bacterium
GCCTTGATGCAGGGCGTCTCTCCCAAAGGAAGAAGAAAGAAAAATCCCTACGCCGCCAACTCGCGTCCGCGCAGCAAAGCAGCGGTGCTAGGCGGCCGGCCACGGAACGCCATATACAGCGCCATCGGGTCCTGCGTATCCCCAGCACCCAACACCAGCCGCAGCCGAGCCGCAGCAGCCGGATCGAACGGGTCCCCCGCCTCCTCGAACGCCTCGAACCCATCGGCGTCCAGCACCTCCGACCACATGTAGGAGTAATACCCCGCGGCATACCCGCCCCCCGCGAACAGGTGCTGGAAGTGCGCGGGCCGGTGCCGGATGCCGATCTCCGCCGGCATCCCGATCCCCTCCAAGAACTCGCGCTCGAACGCCTCAATATCCAAGCTTCCAGGGTCCGCGTGCTGATGCAGCGCCATATCGATCAGCGCCGCCGACGTATACTCGACCGTGCCGAACCCCATGTTCCACCCACGCGCCGCCAGCAGCTTGGCGATCAGCGCATCGGGGATCGGCTCACCCGTCCGGTAGTGCCGGGCATACCGGCGCAGCGTATCGGGCACCGAAAGCCAGTGCTCATAAACCTGCGACGGAAACTCCACGAAATCCCGCCGCACCGAAGTGCCGGACTGCCCAGGATACCGCACCTTGCTGAGCAACCCATGCAGCGCATGCCCAAACTCATGGAACAACGTTTCGGCATCGGTGAAGCTAAGCAACGGCGGCTCGGCCCGGGCAAAGTTGTTGTTGTTCACGATCACCGGCGAAACCGCCTGATCCCCAGAAGCACCCATGTCCTCCTGATCGCGGTAGCTGCTCATCCAAGCCCCGGAGCGCTTATCCGCCCGTGCATACGGGTCCGCCAGGAACACCCCGACATGCCCGCCAGCGTCGCGGACCTCATACGCCTCCACGTCCGGATGATACACCGGCACGTCCGGCCGGGGCGTGAAACTCAGCCCAAACAACCGGCCCGCAGTGTCGAACGCCGCCTGCTGGATGCTGCCCAGCACGAAGTACGGCTTCAGCTCCTCCTCATCGATCGCGTAGTCCGCCCGCCGCACCTTCTCCGCATAGTAACGCCAATCCCACGGCGCCAGCCCACCATTGAACCCCTCCGCCTGCGCCAAAGCCAGCAGCCGGTCGCGCTCAGCCCCAGCCTTGCGCTTAGCCGGCTCCCAAACCTCCGCCAGCAGCCCCGCAGCAGCCTCCGGCGACCCGGCCATAGTATCGGCCAGCCGATACTCAGCAAAATCCCGATAGCCAAGCAGCCGCGCCCGCTCCTGCCGCAACGCCAGGATCTCCGGGATCAGCGGCCGGTTGTCATGGGCGCCAGGATGAATGCCGCGAGCGATCCAGGCCTCATAAGCCGCGTGCCGCAGGTCACGCCGGGCAGAAAAAGTCAGGAACGGCTCAATCAAAGAACGCGACAGGGTGATCGCATAACCCTCGATCCCACGCTCCCGCGCCGCCTGCCGCGCGCCATCGCGGACGAAGCCCGGCAGTCCCTCCAGGTCGGCCTCCCGCAAAGGCAGGTGCCACTCCTTCTCATCATGCAGGACATTCTGGCCAAACCCGGTATGCAGCACCGCCAAACGCTCGGAGATCGCGGCCATGCGCGCCCGCTCGGCCTCGCCCAGCGCAGCACCACTACGGACCATGCCAAGGTGGGTGCGCTCCAGCAGGCGGCGCTGATCGGCCGCCAGGTCCGCAGGCGCCGCCTCACGCAGCGCAGCGACCCGGCGGAACAGCGCGGGATCAAGCGCGATCGCGGCATAATGCTGCGCCAGCAACGGCGACATCTCCGTGTCCACCGCCTGCAGCGCATCCCCGCCAAGGCTTACGACCAGGTTGGAGAACACCATCGCCACCCGGCCCAGCAAGCGCCCGCTGCGCTGCACCGCCTCGATCGTGTTGGCGAATGTAGGCGCCCCCGGATCGGCGCCCACCGCAGCGATCTCCGCCCGGTGCTCCGCCATCCCCTGCGCAAAGGCCGGGGCAAAGTGCTCCGGCCGTATCTGGTCGAACGGCGGCATCTCAAAGGGGGTGGCCCAGGAGATCAGGAGAGGGTTCTCGGTCATAGGACCGATTGCGGCAGGAAGCGGAGCAGGGGTCAAGACCACCGCCACGCAATCACGTTCTAGCAGCGGAACATAACGGACCCTACGACACCAGGCGCATCCCACTGGCTCCCGTCAAACGCCGAGCATCGGCACCCGCATGACAATCTAGCAAAACAGTACGATTCCAAACATTACTATACATCATACCGAACACACTCACAAAGTTTTCACCCCCAAGGCTCAATGTCTCATCTTTGCCCAGTATTCACGACAAGGATCATACGCACCTCTGATGCAGCTAGCCCAAATCCAGCCGCCTCCAGAGGAAACGCAAATGAACGGAATAGAGATCACCGAAGCCAGCGCGGCCACGACCGATCGTCGCTCGCTTCTCAGCCTCGGTGCAGGAGCAGCAGCCGTGATGGCGGCAGGCGCCATCGCCACAGGCGCCGCAGTCACCAGCAGCCCGGCTGCCGCACAAACAGCGGCGTTGACCGACAACGACATCCTGAACTTCGCCCTCAACCTGGAATACCTCGAAGGCGAGTACTACAGCCGCGGCTTCCTGGGCATGGGCCTGAACGCCGCCGACCGCAACGGCGTCGGCGGGTCCGGCTTCGTGCTGGGCGGGTCGCAGGTGCCGTTCCAAACGCCGTCCATTTACGGCGCCGTGCAGCGTATCGTGATCGACGAAGTGGACCACATCCGCTTCCTCCGCAGCATCCTCGGCACATCAGCCGTCGGCGCGCCGAACATCGACCTGCTCAACAGCTTCAACGCCCTGGCTGTCGCGGCAGGCCTGATCCCGGCCGGCACGCAGTTCAACCCGTTCGCCAATGAGATCAGCTTCATGCTCGGGGCGTTCATCCTGACGGACGTGGGCGTAACGGCCTACGCCGGCGCAGCCCGGCTGCTCACGGTCGCCAACAACGTGGAAGCCGCCGCCGGCCTCCTGGCGACCGAGGCCTACCATGCCGGCGCGATACGTTACATCCTTGACCAGAACAACCAGCAGGCTGCCGGCAACGCCATCTCCGCCGTCCGCGCCCGGCTGAGCAACGGCAAGGACTCCGGCCTGTCCCTGCCCGGCATCAATTTCAACATCGCGAACGTGGACTCCAACGGCCTGACCTTCCGCCGCACCACCG
The DNA here is from genome assembly GCA_964245505.1 of uncultured Acetobacteraceae bacterium. Classification (GTDB taxonomy): domain Bacteria; phylum Pseudomonadota; class Alphaproteobacteria; order Acetobacterales; family Acetobacteraceae; genus DASWOJ01. The sequence continues at coordinate 3,209 of CAXTOB010000675.1, forward strand.
CCGAGGTGTTGAACGTCATCTACAACGGCACCAGCACCGGTGGCGGCTTCCTCCCGAACCAGGCCAACGGCCGGATTCGCTAACCCCACGCGGCACGGACAGCAATCCGTGCCGCCCTCCCGGCCTCGGGAGCCCCGCGCAACGCCGCCGGGTAAAACCCCGGCGGCACGTACAGCAACAGCACCCCAAGCAGACCAAGGCCGTCGGCGTCGCCATCCCCCTTCAAGCCGCGCCGATGTATCTACGCCTTTCGCTCTGACCATTCCCGTCATTGCGAGGAGCGCAGC
>CAXTOB010000676.1:0-1863 GCA_964245505.1 uncultured Acetobacteraceae bacterium
CCCTCACCCCGGCCCTCTCCCGGAGGGAGAGGGAGAAGCGGCAGCGCCTCGGACCCAGCCTCTGTCGCCTTGCTGCCAGTAGGTCAGCGACAGGCCGGATGCTTTTGCTGCGGCCCAGCGTAGGCGGGCCGCAGCCACCGCCGCCGGGTCGCGGCCGTCGAATAGGTCGAATACGCGATCGAAGACGTCCAGGTCCGCCGCTGACAGGCCGTCCAGCATGAATAAGTAGCGCGCACCGTTCGGGCAGTCATCGCCGGCGGTCAGCCAGATTGGCTGCAGCGCTCCTTTCCCCGTCCGCGCAGTGCCGTGCGGCAGCCATTCCGGGTCCTTGCTGGCCCAGAGCAGTTCATCCAGCATGGTCACCCGATCCTCACTGCCAAGCCGGACCAGAGCGCGCTGTCCAGCGGCCAGGGTCCGGCCCAGCAGAGCCGGGAGTGCTACGTCCGGCGTGGTGCGGGTCAGGTGGTAGAAGCCGACCTCGGTCAGTCCGGGCGGCACCTAGGCCTCGTAGTTGTCCGCCACCAGCCGGTCCAGCAACCGCACGCCGAAGGCGGTCGCGCCCTTGGGTGTGGTGGCCGAATCCTTGGTGGCCCAGGCGGTTCCGGCGATGTCCAGGTGCGCCCAGGGGCCGCGCACGAATCGCTGCACGAACTGCGCGCCGATGATGGCGCCGCCGGGCCGCCCACCGATGTTCTTCATGTCGGCGATGTCCGAGCGGATCAGCTTGTCGTAGGCGTCGCCGAGCGGCATGCGCCATACCGCCTCCCCGGTTGACTTGCCCGCTGCCAGCAGGCGGTCGGCCAGGGTGTCGTCGTTGCAGAACATCCCGGCGTGTTCATGCCCCAGCGCGACAATGATCGCGCCGGTCAGGGTCGCCATGTCCACGGTGATCGCCGGGTCGAAGGCGTCCTGGGCGTGCCACAGCAGGTCCGCCAGCACCAGGCGGCCCTCTGCGTCGGTGTTCTGCACCTCGATGGTTTGGCCGGACAGCGAGCGTACGACGTCACCGGGGCGCTGGGCGGTGCCGCTGGGCATGTTCTCGACTAGGCCAACGATGCCCACCGCGTTGCAGCGAGCCTTGCGGCCGGCGAGCGCCGCGATGACGCCGATGGTGGCGGCGGCGCCGGCCATGTCCCACTTCATGTCCTCCATGCCCGGCGCGGGCTTGATGCTGATGCCGCCGGTGTCGAAGGTGACGCCCTTGCCGACGAAGCACACGGGCTTGGCGCCGTCCTGGCCGCCCTTCCAGCGCATGGTGACGACCCGCGCCTCCTGCACGCTGCCCATCGCCACGGCCAGCAGGGCGCGCATGCCGATCCGCTCCAGTTCGGCAGGGCCTAGCACCTCCACCTCCACACCCAGGTCGGCCAGGGGGCGGCAGCGTTCGGCGAGTTCCGTGGGGGTCAGGACGTTCGGCGGCTCGCTGGCGAGGTCGCGGGATAGGATGACGCCGTGGGCGGTGGCTTGCAGCGGCGCCCAGGCGGCCTCGGCTACGGCGGGGTCGTCGGTGAGCACCGTCAGGGTTTGCAGCTTGGGCTTGTCATCGGCGCCCTCCTTGGTGCGGTAGCGGTCGAAGCGGTAGGCGCGGAGGGTGGCGCCCAGCGCGGCATGGGCGGCGTGGGCGGGCGGCATCCCGTCAGCGGCGATGGCGGCGGCCGGGTCGCGCGCCAGGGCGGTGACGGCGTGGCCTGCGGCTTCCTCCATGCCGCGCGGGGTGTGGTCGGACTCCTTGCCCAGGCCGATCAGGACGATCCGGGACAGCATTTCGGTTGGCGCCAGCACGGTGCAGGCCTGGCCCTTCTTGCCGGTGAACCCAGCCGCCGCCATCGCGCGGGTCAGCGCACCGCCGCAGGCAGCGTCGGC
>CAXTOB010000676.1:1873-3480 GCA_964245505.1 uncultured Acetobacteraceae bacterium
AGCAGCCAGACCCGCACCGGCGCCTAGGCCGGCCGCCGCCGCGGCCTCAGTCAGCAGCAGGACCAGGGCGCCGGTGCTGGGCAAGTCGGCGGAGGCGAAGGCGATCTCGGGCATTGGAGGTCCTTGGATGCGGTGTGGCGCACCTTACCAGCGCGTGCCTGCTTGGCCAGGGTGCGGGGGTGATTGCGGGGGAAAGGAGCGGACTTCTCCCTCTCTCTCTGCGGGAGAGGGTTGGGGTGAGGGAAAGGCCACCAGCGCGAACCTTAGACAAGGAAAGAGACAAGGAAAGCCCTGCACTGGGATGGGGTAGGGCTGGCTGTTTCCCTCACCCCGACCCTCTCCCGCACGGAGAGGGAGCAGTAGCAAGGGGTGCTTTGCGTGGATTTGGGGGGTGTGGTCCACTGTGCCGCATGGAAGATGTTGCCATGCTGACGCTTGCTGCCGACCTTGCCCGACGCGCGGGGGCGGTGATCCTTGCCGTACGCGCCAGAGGATTCGACACCCGGCACAAAAGTGACGCAAGCCCGGTGACGGAGGCGGACCATGCGGCGGAGGCGCTGATCGTCGAGGGCCTGCGCGCGGCAACGCCGGACATTCCCGTGATCGCCGAGGAGGAGCACGCGGCCGGTGCCGCGTGGGCCGAGCATCACGAATACTGGCTGGTGGACCCCCTGGACGGCACCCGCGAGTTCGCTGCGGGACGAGACGAGTTCACCGTCAACATCGGCCTGATCCGCGACGGGCGCCCGGTGCTGGGCGCAGTGGGCGTGCCGGCGCTTGGCGAGATGTTTGGCGGTCTGCTCGGCCCGCGCCCGCGTGCCTGGAAGCGCACCGGCGCCGGGGAGCATGACATACGCGCCCGGGTGCCGCCGCCGGACGGGCTGCACGTGCTCGCAAGCCGCAGCCTCGCCAACGATCCGCGGCTGCGGGATTACCTGCAGGGCCGTCCGGTGGCGGATGTGACCAACATGGGATCGGCGCTGAAGATCGTGCGTTTGGCGGAGGGGGCTGCGGACCTGTATCCCCGCTTTGGCCGCACGATGGAGTGGGATACCGCCGCCCCCCACGCCGTGCTGGAGGCCGCCGGCGGGCAGATCCGCGCCGCCGACGGCACGCCGCTGTCATACGGCAAGCCCGGGTGGGAGAACCCGTCCTTCATCTGCACGGGACGATGATCGCGCCGGATGCAGGCGCGGGTGCAGGCAGAGCGACCGAGCGCCTGGCCGATGACGACGCCGGGGTGTCCCGTGCCGCGGCGCTGCTGCTTGAGGGCCGGCTGGTGGCGTTCGGGACGGAGACGGTTTACGGCCTGGGCGCCGACGCCACCAGCAATGCTGCGGTCGCCAGCGTGTTCGACGCCAAGGGCCGGCCGCACTTCAACCCATTGATCTCGCATTATCCCGACGCGGACGCCGCGTTTGCCCACGTGGCGGCGCCAGAGGCAGCGGTGCGGCTGGCGGCCCTGTTCTGGCCGGGGCCACTGACGCTGGTGCTGCCGCGGCGGGTAACCTGCCCGGTGGCGCTGCTGGCGGGCGCCGGGCTGGAAACGCTCGCGGTGCGGGTGCCGGCGCATCCGGCGGCGCTGCGGCTGCTGCGCGCCGTGGGCC
>CAXTOB010000677.1:0-3464 GCA_964245505.1 uncultured Acetobacteraceae bacterium
ACGGCGCCCGCCGGGCATCGGGCGTATCACCGTCCGGTCGGAGTCGTCCGGCTCGGCAAACGGGTTGGCGCTGGACATTGCTGCGCCCCTATCCCCGGATCGCCCACATCTCCATCCGCAGCCCTGGGAACTCCCCGGACAGGTGGATGGCGAACCCACCGGAGGCCTGCATCTGTTGCCAGTGCGGCGAGTTCCTGTCGAGTTCGAAATAACTCGCCCCGGCGTGGAACGGTATCTGCCGCGGCGCCACCGGCAAGGGCCGCACGGCAATGCCGGTCAGCGCGACGTTCACCAGCTCGCGTATCTGCTCGACCGCGCCGATCTTGACCTGGGCTGGGAACAGGCGACGCAGCGTCTCGGTCGGCACGTCCGCCTGCACCGACAGCACGAAGGTGGACGCACGCAGGATGCCACGGTCGGTGATCGCGCCGACGTGCACGCCGTAGCGCCGTTCCACGAGCGGGATCGCGACCGCCGTCTGGTCGATCACCGTGGACAAGGACCGGCGGAGGTCCGCGACGACTGGGGCGAAACTGCGCTGCAGGTCCTCGTGCCGGTAGGCAGGGTAGGCGTTCGGCCGCCTTGTGGCCTCGGTGAAGGTGGCGAACTCGCCGGCGACCTGCACCAGTGCCTCATACAGGGATTCCGGGTGCGGCGTGCCAGTGTCGGCCCAGTGGCTCAGCAGCTTCTGCCAGCGGTTGATGGATTGCAGCAGCAGGAAGTCCGCAACCTCCGCCACGCCGCGCCCGCCTGGCGCCGTCAGCCGGGCTGCCAGGGCCTCGCCGCGCTGGTTCAGCATCCCCGCCAGCTCGGCGATCAGGCCAAACAGCACCGGCACCGCGGCGCAGGACAGGGCGGGAGGTATCCAGCGGTCGTCCAGCACCACGCGGCGGTCCGCCATCACCTCCACCACCCGGGCCAGGGGGATGCATACCCAGCCCGCCCGCTCCTCGGTTTCCAGCAGGTAGCGCAGACGCAGCCGGCCGATCAGCAGGTCGGCCGGCTGCGGCGCGGCGGAATGGGTGTCGTAAGCCTCGAACAGGCGCGCGGCATAGCGGCCGTCCTGGTTCTCACCGGATGCAACCTCAATTGCGCCGGCCTGGCGAATGGGCACGCCCAGGAAGACCAAGGCGTTGCGCGCGGCCTGCGGCAGCTCCAGCGGCGGCGGGTGGTCGGCCTCGCCAGGCAGGGCGAAGGGGGTTCCGTCCTCGAACAGCCCGGCAGCGGACGCGAGTGCGAAGCGTCCGGCCGCCAGCAGGTCCCGGTCTATGGCATACTCGGCCAGGCCCCAGCCGAACGGGCGCAGGTGCGCGGTGCGGGCGCGGACCAGCCCGTCCAGGCTGCGATCCTGCTGCTGGAAGTGCTGGGCGCGGAGGAACATGCCCTCCTGCCAGACGACGCGGTTGGTCCAGCTCATGGCTTCGCCGGGGTCAGCGTGGCAGTGGTGCCCGCCGTACGCAGCACGAGAGCGGTGGGGCCGCTGGACGCCACCGGCGCCAACGCCCGCCATCGCGCCTGGTCGATGTCGCGGAAGGCCGCCACGACGCCGACGGCTTGCACGCCGGGCTTCAAGGGCCGGGTCAGGGTTTGGACCTCGCCCGGCGCGGCCAGGACCGTCTCGCCCGCCGCAAGCTCGTCCCCCAGCGTCGCGGCCTCCCGCTCCAGCAGCGCGAACACGTCGGCCCGGTCGAATCGAGCAGTGGAGCGGAGTTGCAGCACCCGGACCGCCACCGGCGCCGGCTGGCCCGCGGCATTGGGATTCTGGTCGCGCCCGGCCTCGACCTGCAGGGTGAGGATTGCAGGCGGCGGGGGTGGCGGCGGTCCGCCGCAGCCTGCCAGCGCGGCGGCCAGGGCCGGCAGCCAGCAGGCCAGCATGCACCGTCGCGTCATGGCCTATCCCGCTCCTTGTCCAGTTCGGCCTCCGCCTGCTCGTAGGCACGCGCGAACGCCTTGCCGAACACGCTGTCGAAGTCGTCGCTGAGCGCGCGGGACACCTGGGCGTGGAGCGCCTCGAAGGCGTCCCAGGCACGCGCCTTGCGATGCACCGGCAGGCCCAGCCCGCCGTCGTTCGCGCGGCGCAGCGCCGCCGGATCCAGCTTGGCCACTACCGAGCGCACCGCCTCCTGCATGGCGGCCATGGAGGCAAGCTCATGCAGGCGGATGTCGCGCAGGGCGTCGGCCACTGCCTCGGGCGCCGGCATGGCGGTGCGCCGGCCGCCACCCACCAGGGCGGACAGGGCGTCGTCGTCGTCGGCAGCGAACTTGAGCGGGTTGTTGCCGCGGGCGCTGATCATCGTCTGCTCAATCCGGAACTCCGCCTTCACCGCCGCCCGCGCGATGAGCACTTGCCGCAAGCCCGACACGGTGGCGCGCATCACCTGGCCGAGCGCGGTCATGGTGGCCACCGGGTCGGCCACCTGCGTGCCCGCCATGCCGGCGCCGGCGAGGAAGGCGGTCAGCAGCCCAGCGTCGCCCGCGGGAGCCGGGGCAACCGGCGGCGAAGCGGCCTGGACGGGGGGAAGCGACGGTGCGGCTGCCGGTGCAGGGGCCATCAGGTCGTCCGCCCAGTCATCCGGCAGGGATGCGATGGGCTGCGCCGGGCGGAACGCGTCGCTGGTGGACGGGCTATGGTCCGATTGCACCGGGGCGCGGTAGGCGTCGTCCGGATCCGGCGCCATCGGGTCGAAGTCCGCCGGCAGGCCGATCCCGCCCCGTTCCGGCAGCAGCCCCGGCGCATCCTGTGCACCGGTGAAAGACCCGGCGCCGAATCGACCCACGCCGAACGCGCTGGGTCCGAAAGGGTCGGCGTCGAACGGGCTGTCCCGGCCTGCGGCGAGTGGGCTGTCCCGGCTCGCGACGCCCGGCCGGGACAGCCCCACCTCGACCTCGAACGCGCCGATGCGCAGCCGGTCGCCATCGCGCAGCCGCCGCGGAGCGCCGGAACGGATCGGATCGGGCTCCCCATTCAGGAAGGTGCCGTTGCTCGACAGGTCCGCCACTTGCCAGTCGCCGGACCGGAACGCCAGCACGCAGTGGTGCTTGGACAGATGCCGGTCGGGGTCAGGCAGCACCCAGTCGTTGTCCGGGCCGCGGCCGATGCTGAACTCGCCGCCCTCCACGGTCCGGGTTTCCGGGGTCGCGTCCTCCGGGCAGCGCAGGATGGACAGGGTCAGGCGCATCAGCCGATCAGCACGGTAAAGCAGCCCAGCACGATGGTGCCGCCGTGCCCGCAAAGGTCACCCATGCGCGCCGCCGGCAAGCCGCCGATCAGCACCGTAAACGATCCCAAAGCGATCATGTCCGGCGGGCCGAAGCAGACCACAGGGTCGGTGGCGCGGGCGGCGGGCAGGCCACCGATCAGCACCGTCGGCTGGCCCATGGCAACGATGCCGCCGACATGGGGCACGATGCCCGTCACCATGGGGCATAGGTGCATGTCGGTCAGGCGGGCAGCGGGCTGACCC
>CAXTOB010000678.1:0-3459 GCA_964245505.1 uncultured Acetobacteraceae bacterium
GGCGGAGGCGGATGAGCTGGCCGCGGTGGCGGCGCAGTCCGGGGTGGTGCTGCAGGTGGGGCATCTGCTGCGGTATTCCGCTGAGCATCGGGCGATATCGGCGCGGATTACCCGGCCGCTGTATATCGAGTGTGCGCGGATTGCGCCGTTCAAGCCTCGGGGCACCGATGTTTCGGTGATCTTGGACCTGATGATCCATGACCTCGACCTGGTGCTGGCGCTGGTGGATAGCCCGATCAGCAGCGTGGATGCGCTCGGTGCCGCAGTGTCCAGCGCGCATGAGGATATCGCCAATGCCCGGGTGCGGTTCGAGAATGGGTGCGTTGCCGCTATTACCGCTAGCCGGATCTCGCTGAAGACGGAGCGGCGGATGCGGCTGTTCTCGGAGGAGGGGTATCTGTCGGCCGACTTCGTGGCGCGTAAGCTGGTGATGATCGGGCGGGAGCGGGGGATGCCGCTGCCTGGGACCGGTGGGTTCCGGCGGGAGGAGACGAGCTGGACCGAGGGTGATGCGATGGCGGCGGAGCATGAGGCGTTCGTTGCGGCGTGCTTGGACGGCGCTCCGGTGGTGGTGGATGCTGCCGCTGGGCGGCGGGCGCTGGCGGCGGCGCTGGCGGTCACGGAGGGGATGGCGGAGTCACGGCGGGTGGCGATGGCGTCCGGGTTGATACGGGGCTTGTAGGAACAATGGTGTGGAGCGCGGCTGGCCTGGGGATTGCTGCGGCAGTTCGGGGTGGCGATAGATCGGAGCGGCGACGGATCAGTGCGATGGAATATCAGGGCGGTGTGAGGCAGTGTCTTAGTTTGGACGTCGGCTCTCGACCTGAAGCAGCCATAGCTTCACAGCTAAGCAACTTCATAAGCAGACAATTACAACATATTGTATCCTTGGTTACGCGCCCAATCGTGTCGTCGGCCGCGTCTCTGCGCCTCTACGAAGCAGAAGCGCGATGATATGTAAGTCGCGATCAGCATTAAACAATTCCAACATTCCATTCATTCCAACCTCCGTCGTTCTTAATCCGGCCGTTTGAGACTTGTCGTCTCACTTCATCTGAATAAACGGACGGATGCCAAAAACGACTCGACCCTGCGCCCGTCCCCCAGAGATGTGCTAGACGGTAGTAGTCGGCGAGATCGCGTATGGCTGGGTCATTCCATGCCAAGCGTTGAGTAAGATAACCCAGCATTGCGCCTATTGGCTGGAATGCTTTCACCTGGTCGTCGTTCAAAGCGGCACCGACCATGGACGTTGAGACACCCCAAGGACTGCCGCCCAAAATCCTCGGTAGATCCGGGTCGGCATTCCATGCAGCTTCGTAGTAGGCTACCGCCATTGTGCTCCAAGACCCGACGTCAGCAAGGCATAGCAGGTCGATAGACTCTGATGGATGACTGGAGCTTTGAGCTGCACTCAATAGTGCTCGGCTAACGTTTTCTGCTGGCTTGGACCCAATTGCGTTCCAAGCGTGAGAATGGGCTAGTATTCCATAGATAAGAGCTGACCGTAGCTCCTTCTCTGGGCTCCCATTTCTGCGAGGGAAAAGAGCTTTGAACTTACGACACCTATCAGCGGAGTCGGAGATGTGCTCGGCTTTAAGCGTGGTCTTACACTCAAATGCCGCTGCTACGCCGTTTGCAAGCCATACCTTCTTTTCGCGCAACTTGGTCGGATAAAAGGGCTTGAGGACAAGAACGTCGATTTGAGGAGACATAGTCCCGTCTGAACCGATTAGGCGCCCTTTTGTAGCAACATGGTAACTTGGTGGTAACCATTCCCTCAAAAAGGTTGCCCAGTTCTCCTCTCCTTCATCACCGGCTGTTCCTGGATCTTCAGCGGTTCTAGCAAATATGCGCATGTACTCAGATGCCATCTCAGTGGATACCTGAGCCATAAACGTGTGCAGAGCATGCTCAACGTGGGACATCGATTGATTATCGAGACGGTCCGGTCGAAAGTCCAGCAGCTTTGAACCCATGAGCTGGCGACCGTCTAACGTTCCGGCGAACCTTGGGCATGCTGCACTCAGCCTGCTCAAAGCGGATGAACAGTTATCAGCTGGTCAGGTCAGCCACACAGCGTCAACTTCGACCATGATCGCGCCGAAGCGGATAGGCCACTTCCCACCACTAGCCGACATTCAAGCTGAGACACTTCCCGGTGTGACCCTGGCTTGCTCTCCGCTTAACGTTTCATGCCGGGAGCGCCCGCCATAGGCCGCGTGGCCTGGGGGCGGAACGGGCAGTCTGCCATGCGTCCGCCAGGTCGGCCGGTGTCGAGGCACTGGCGGCAGTTCTTGACCGGCGCGTGTTGGATGCTTGGTCTAGGACGTCCAGGACCTCGTGGGCGGCAGCTTCTGACGGAAGGGCGTTGGGAGGGCGTAGGCTGTTGATGACGGCGTGGAAGCCGTTCCGCTGCGTGGCTGCTTGCGCCGGGTCGCGTAGGAGGGAGAGCACGGTGCGGCTGAGGGTTTCTGCGGTGCAGTTGCCTTGCAGCAGTTCCGGCACTAGGGCGTGGCCGGCTAGGAGGTTGACCATCGCGACGTGGGGGACCTGGATCATGCGCCGGGCCATTGCGGCGGTCAGCGGGTTGACGCGGTAGGTGACGGCCATTGGGACGCCGGCCAGGGCGAGTTCCAGTGTGGAGGTGCCGGACTTGGTGAGGGCGGCGCCGGCGGCGGCGTAGGCGTCGTGCTTGGCGGCGGGGTCGGTCAGGATGATGGGCTGTATGGGCCAGCGTTCGGCGGCGCGGCGCACCACGTCGCTGACGGCGGCGGATACTGGGAGGACTGGGCGCAGGGTTGGGTCCTGTGCCGCCAGCAGGTGCAGGGCGCGGCCGAAGACTGGAAGCAGGCGCGGCGCTTCCGAGCGGCGGCTGCCGGGCATTAGGATGAGTATGGGCTGGTTGGGCGCGAGGCCGTGGGTGGTGCGGAAGCGGGTGGCGTTGCCGTGATCGGCGCCGGATTCTAGGACGGGGTGGCCGACGAAGGTGGCGGGTAGGCCGTGCTGGGCGAACCAGGCGGGCTCGAACGGGAGCAGGCAGAGCAGGCGGTCCCATAGGCCGGGGTAACGCTTTACCCGGTGGGCTCGCCAGGCCCAGACCTGGGGGGCGACGTAGTGGACGCGCGGGATGCCGAGCGGGGCGACGCCGGCCAGGACGTGGTGCATGAAGCCGGGGCTGTCCACTGTTATGACCACGTCGGGGCGGAGGCGGGCGATGTCGGCGAGGACCTCGGCATGGCGGCGGCGGAGCAGGCGGATGCGGGGGACGACCTCGATGATGCCCATGACGGATAGGTCGGACATTGGAAATAGGCTGGCGGGTAGGCCGCTGTCTGCCATGCGGGGGCCGCCGACGCCGGCGAACTCCAGGCCGGGGCGTTGGGCGCGTAGGGCGGAGATCAGGCGGGCGCCTAGGACGTCGCCGCTGGCCTCGCCGGCCAGGACATAGATCAGGGG
>CAXTOB010000679.1:0-3443 GCA_964245505.1 uncultured Acetobacteraceae bacterium
CCCTTGCGAGTTGCCTGCGTCGCCGCAAGCCAGCCAGGCCCGTCCCTGGATCGCCGCGCCGCAAGCGGCTTGCAGCGACAGCACGTTGACGTAAGGGTCTAAGCGGATGCCTGTTGATCTGATGCGCATGTCCCGCCGTGGTGCCCTGCTTACGGCGTTGCTGCTTCCTTTGGCGGCGCGGGCTGCCGATCCCGATGCGGCGGCGCCGATCGCGGCACTGAATGCCGGGCTGATCCAGGCGATGCGCTCCGGCAAGGCCACGCCGTTCCCGCAGCGCTTCGCAACGCTGGCCCCCTTGGTGGACCGCGCCTTCGACCTTGCCGCGACCCTGCAGACCGTGGTGGGGCCGCGCTGGGCCGGGCTGCCGCCGGCGCAGCAGTCACAGTTGCTGGACGTGTTCCGCCGCTACACCGTCGCCACCTACGTCGCCAACTTCGACAGCTTCAGCGGCGAGAAGCTGGACGTGCTGCCGGACAGCCGCAGCATCGGCGCCGACCAGGTAGTGGCGACGCAGATCGTGCCCGCCGGCGGGGCGCCGACGAGGATCGACTACGTGATGCGCCGCGGACCCTCGGGATGGAAGGCGGTGGACGTTTACCTCAACGCCACCATCAGCCAGGCTGCGGTGCAGCGGTCGGATTTCCGCTCGCTGCTGAGCGCGGGAGACGCCGGGGCGCTGATCGCCAGCCTGAAGCGCAAGATCGCCGACCTTTCCGGTGGAACCCTGTCTTGACTACTGCTTGCTGATCCGGAGCATCGCTTGATAGATCCTGTATCCGCCGTCCTGGCCTGTCTCACCTTGGCCGGCGTGGCCCAATCCGCTGCGGGCTGTCTAGCCGTACGCCGGTTCAGCCGCCGGCCGTCCGCCGCGCCCTCCGTGCGCCCGCCTGTGACGGTTTTGAAGCCTCTGCACGGCGACGAGCCGTTGCTGGAAGATGCCTTGGCTAGTTATTGCGAGCAGGATTACCCGACATTCCAGCTCGTGTTCGGCGTGCAGGACGCTGCCGATCCGGCGTTGCGTGTGCTGCGCCGGCTCCGTGTGCGGTTCCCAGGCGTGGATATGGCGGTGGTCGTGGATCCGACGCCGCACGGCGCCAACCGCAAGGTTGCCAACCTGATCAACATGCTGCCAGAGGCAAAGCACGACGTGCTGGTGATCGCCGACAGCGACATCCATGCCGCGCCCGATTACCTCGAAAGCCTGGTGCGCAGCTTGGCTGCACCGGGCGTGGGATTAGTGACGACGCTGTATGCCGGGTTGCCATCCGGAAACAGCCTGACGGGCCAGCTAGGGTCTGCCGGGATCAACCATGCTTTCCTCCCTGGCGCGTTGCTGGCGCGGGCGATGGGGCGGCAGGATTGCATGGGTGCTACGATGGCGTTGCGCCGCGATACGCTGGACCAGATCGGCGGGCTGCCTGCCCTATCCGATCACCTGGCGGATGACGCAGTGCTGGGTCGGCTGGTGCGCGCACGCGGCCTGGGCATTGCGCTTGCCAGCACTGTTCCGGCAACGACCGTGCCGGAGACCCGGATGCCTGCCTTGTTCCAGCACGAGCTGCGCTGGGCGCGCACGATCCAGGCGCTGGTGCCGGTCGAGTTCGCCTTATCAGCCGTGCAATTCCCGCTGTTCTGGTCTGTGCTGTTGGTAGGCATATCCGGTGGTGACGCCTGGACCTGGCTGGTGTTTGCATCGGCCTGGGCGGTGCGCGGCGCCTCGGCGTCGGGGGTCGAGCGGCAGTTGGGCCTTGCACCGGGGCTGTCGATCTGGCTTTTGCCCTTGCGCGACCTGTTTTCCGTTTCGGTAATCCTGGCCAGTTACTGGACTGACCAGGTAGCATGGCGCGGTCAAACGCTCCGCGCCACGCGCCCGATTGCGGCGACGCATACCAGCCTGTCCCGGTCTGGCCTCCACCCCAGCCTTTCTCCCACAAAGGGATGACTTTGCGATGATGAAGACCCTGTTCCTGCAGCCACCCTCGTTCGGCGGGTTCGATGGCGGTGCCGGGTCGCGTTACCAGGCGAAGCGGGAAATCAAGTCGTTCTGGTATCCCACCTGGCTGGCCCAGCCCGCTGCCCTCGTGCCCGGCAGCAAGCTGATTGATGCGCCGCCGGCCCGCATGGGGATGGAGCCGGTGCTGGCCGCTGCCAAGCAGCATGAGCTGTGCGTGATCCACACCAGCACTCCGTCGTTCGCGAGCGACGTGAAGGTGGCGCAGTCGCTGAAGGAGGCGAACCCCGGACTCAAGATCGGCTTCGTCGGCGCCAAGGTCGCCGTGCAGCCCGCAGAGAGCCTGGCTGCGGCGCCGGTGATCGATTTCGTCGCCCGCAACGAGTTCGACTTCACCTGCCTCGAGGTGGCGGAGGGCCGGGACTTCGCGGATGTGGATGGCATCAGCTACCGGGATCGCCGGGGCGAGATCGTGCACAACCGGGATCGCGAAATCCTGGAGGACATGGACAAGCTGCCCTTCGTCAGTGAGGTCTACAAGCGCGACCTGCGGATCGAGGATTACTTCATCGGCTACCTGCTGCATCCCTACCTCTCGATCTACACGGGACGGGGCTGCAAGAGCCGCTGCACCTTCTGCTTGTGGCCGCAGACCGTGGGCGGGCACCGCTACCGCGTCCGCAGCCCGGAGCATGTCGCTGCCGAGATCAAACAGGCCATGCGGGACTTCCCACAGGTGAAGGAATTCTTCTTCGACGACGACACATTCACCGACAACCTGCCGCGGGCCGAGGCCATCGCGAAGGAACTGGGCAAGCTGGGCGTCACCTGGTCCTGCAACGCTAAGGCGAACGTGCCGCGTAAGACGCTCGAAGTCTTGAAGGCCAATGGGCTGCGCCTGCTCCTGGTCGGCTACGAGAGCGGCAACCAGCAGATCCTGCACAATATCAAGAAGGGCTTGCTGGTGGACGTGGCCCGCAAGTTCACCAAGGATTGCCACGAGTTGGGCATTAAAATCCATGGCACCTTCATCCTAGGCCTTCCCGGCGAGACGAAGGAGACCATTGAGCAGACGATCAAGTATGCCGTTGAGCTGAACCCGCATACCATGCAGGTGTCGCTGGCGGCGCCGTATCCCGGCACCTACCTGTATGACCAGGCCGTGCAGAACGGCTGGCTGGATGCGGCGAATGCTGAGCTGATTGATGAGCGTGGCGTGCAGATTGCCCCGCTGCACTACCCTGGCATCCTGAGCCATACCGAGATCTTCGACAGCGTTGGGGCATTCTACAAGCGCTTCTATTTCCGTGCGCCGAAGATTGCCTCCATTGTCGGCGAGATGGTCCGTAGCCCGCAGATGATGAAGCGCCGGCTGCGCGAGGGCGTGGAGTTCTTCCAGTTCCTACGCGAGCGCAACACGGCAGCCTAACGTTCCAGGACGGCGCTACCCTGCCCTTCTCCCTCTCCCTCCGGGAGAGGGTTGGGGTGAGGG
>CAXTOB010000680.1:0-3440 GCA_964245505.1 uncultured Acetobacteraceae bacterium
CGCCTCGGCCAACCCCAGCGCGTGCCGGGCGCGGTCCAACTCCACCCGGTTGTCGCTGCCATGGCGCGCCTGGCCCGGACGGAGCGGCACCCGGTCCAAGTAGGTGGCATAGCCCACCAAGTCCGTCGCCGCCGCCAGCGCCTCCGTAGCCTGCGGCGTCTGCATCGCCGCGTCCCCTGGCCCCAGGCCGACGACGGCCAGCCATCCCGTCCTCTGGGCCGTCACCGAGGCCGCTGCCGGCCAGGCACCAGCACCAGCGAGAAATACGGCGCCGGCGCGTCCGGCAGGTCCGCCATCGCCACATGCCGGGTCCCGGCCATGGTCCCGCGCTCCACATAAACGGCGCGGCCGGTCAGCCCGGCCCGGTCCAGCGCACCGCGTATCTTCGGCAGGTTGCGGCCGACCTTCATGATGACGGCGGCATCGGTGCCGGCAAGCCGGGCGGCCAGGGCCTCGGCCTCCATCGTGCCAGGCAGCACCGTCAGGACGTCATCGCCATGCGTCATCGGCAGCGCCGCCTCGGTCCAGCAGCCGCTCATGGCCGTTATCCCAGGAACGACGTCCGTACGATGCTGTGCCGCCAGGCGGTCGAACAGATACATCGCCGATCCGTAGAAGAACGGGTCCCCCTCGCACAGCAGCGCCACGTCCTGCCCGGCATCCAGCCGGCCGGCGAGCGTCGCCGCGCACCGCTCATAGAAGGCGCGTATGCCAGGCTCATAGCGCGGGTCGTCCACCTCGATCTCGATGGTGTAGGGATACTCGAAGCGCAGTTCCTCCACGCCGTCGCGCATGTGCGGGGCGGCAATGGTGCGCGCATGGCCCGGCCGTCCGCGCTTGGCGAAGAAGGCGACCACCGGCGAGCTGCCGATCACCCGGGCGGCCTTGAGGGTCAGCAGCTCCGGGTCGCCCGGTCCCATGCCGACGACGTGCAGGGTGCCACCCTTCATGACCCGGGTCATTCGCGCTCGCTCGCCAGGGCGTTGACCGCTGCCACCGCCATCGCGCTGCCGCCGCGGCGGCCGTGCACGGTGGCGAACGGCACGCGGCCGTAGTCCGCCAGGGCCTGCTTACTCTCAACCGCGCCAACGAAGCCGACCGGCATCCCGATAACGGCCGCAGGCATCGGCGCCCCGGCATCCAGCAAATCCAGCAAGTGGAACAGCGCAGTCGGCGCGTTGCCGATGGCAACCAGCGCGCCACCCAGGCGCGGCCCCCACAACTCCAGCGCCGCGGCAGAGCGGGTGTTGCCGATACGGGCAGCGATCCCCGGGGTTTCGGCAGCGTCCAAGGTGCAGACGACCTCGTTGCCGGCAGGAAGGCGCGTGCGGGTGATGCCATGGGCGACCATCTTGGCGTCGCACAGGATCGGCGCGCCGGCCAGCAGCGCCGCCCGGGCGGCAGCGGTGAAGCCGGGGCTGAACTGCAAGTCCTCCGTGATGGCGACGACGCCGCAGGCATGGATCACGCGGACGGCGACCCGCGCCTCCTCCGGCGAGAAGCGTGACAGGTCGGCCTCGGCGCGTATGGTGGCGAACGACCGCTCATAGATCGCAGCGCCATTGCGGATGTACTCGCGGGTCATGGCCTCGCGTCCGGGCTGGGAGTCGTGTCCAGGGCAGGGGTCGTGTCCAAGCCCGGGATCGAGTTCGAGCCCGGGATCGCGTTCAAGCCCGGGGTTGCGTTCAAGCCCGGGGTTGGGTCCACATCGGGGATCGTATCCAAGCTGGCAATCGGGGCCAGGGCGGGGATCGCGTCCAAGCCAGGGCGCCAATCCGGCATCAGGGTATAGCGCCCGGCGCCGCCGACCAGGGCCGGACCCGCGCCGGGATACGCGCAGCCCTTGGCGCAGCCGGACACATGCAGCAGACCCACACCCTCGTTCGCCAGCCGGGTGGCATCTCGCCGCGCCGGCACGGTGGCGCTGGCGCAGCCAGGTGCGCCGATGCAGGACGTAACGAGCAACCTACGATCAGTAGGATCGGTGACGAAGCCAGCAGCCTCTGCCGCATGGCAAGCTGCCGGACGATCGCCGGTGTGGACACGGCCAAGCATGAGGGCGCGGAACGGGCTGGTGCGGAGGCCGCCGCCACCGAAGCGCTCAGACAGACCGGCGAGAACATGCAGCGCCGCGGCGTCCAACTGGCCCAACGGCAAGCCGAGCGCCAAGGCACCACCGTCCGTTCCGGCATACGGATGCCAGCCAATAACAGACGTCCGCTCCTGCTCCCTCTCCCTCCGGGAGAGGGAGAAAATGCGTTTCCCATCAGCCCAGCCCCCCAAACGTAGCACCTCATCCCCCGTCCGGTCCCGCGCGCAGGCGACATCGAACCCGGTGCCGCGCAGCCGGTCTCCATCGTCCCCGACCTGCACCAGGATGTCCGCCGGCACGGTCCGGCCTGCCAGCACCCCGCCCGCATCCACGGCGATGCAAAACTTGCTGGCCAGCGGCGGCCCATCCGCCAGCGCCGCCTCGATCCGCTCCGCCAGCCCCATCGGCCCGGCGCCCGGGTCGTCCCCCGCCAAGGGCGGCGCGATCACCACCCGGCGCCGTTCCCGCGCCGGCTCCGGGTCGGCCAGCCCGGCGGCAACCATGGCAGCGGCAAACGGCGCCACCCCGTCCGGACGCAGGCCGCGGACCTGCAGGTTGCCGCGCCGGGTCAGCTCGATGGCGCCGTTGCCCCAACGGGCCGCGGCGTCGGCCAGCGCGCGGGCGGCAAAAGCCACCAGCCGCGCACCAGGCGGATGCACACGCACCAGCAAGCCATCCCCAGTCTCCATCGGTTCATACAGGCTGGGGCACCAGCCGCGGCGGCGGGGCAAGGCGTTCATGCGTCAGGCGGCCCGTTGCGTCGGGGATGCCACAGCCCCTCCGCCTGCGCCGCGGCGAAGCACGACGCCATCGCCGCCCGGGCATCCGGGTTGGCACGGCGCAAGAAGGCATCCACCTCCGGCGTGCCGAGCGTCGCCGCGTGCAGCAGATCGAACTGCGCAGCGACCCGTTCCGGCAGGGTGGCGGCAAAGGCGGCCAGCGCCTCGACAGGACGGGCAATCTCCGCCGCGCCGCGGTAGCCGTGCCGCATCATGCTGACAACCCAGGCCGGGTTGGCCGCACGCCCGCGCACGATGCGGACGACCTCCTCCGCCACCAGCCGCGGGCGCGGCGCGTCTGGCCGCGAGGTGTCCAGATGATACAGCGCGGGACGGCCGCCCAACCCGGCGGCAGCCGCGGCGAACCCTCCCTCGTGCGCAGCATGCTCGGTGCTGTCCAGCAGGTCGGCCTCGGCATGGTCCTGAGTATGAACAAGCCCCGAGGCATCACGGACGCGGTCGCGCAGCCCTGCCAAGTCCGCGGCTCCATCCAGCCCTTGCCCATAGGCGCCCGCCGACGCCGCCAGCCACGCCGCCCCCGCATCCCGCCCGGACCCGGCCCCGTATTG
>CAXTOB010000681.1:0-3438 GCA_964245505.1 uncultured Acetobacteraceae bacterium
GGGTCATACTTCCCGTTGCGCGGCGCGCCCTGCGCCCGGGCAGCAAAGGGCGTCGCGAGCAGGGCCGCGCCCGCCGCCCCGGCCAGCAGGCTCCGGCGTGCCAGCATCAGCGGCTCCGGCGTCGCGTCCCGCTCCGGTGTCTCCCAGCCGCGAACTGTCCTGATGTGCAAGGCGCCGCCCTCCGCGAGAGTGCCCAGCGTGCAAAGAGCGCGCACCATGCCGGGCATCGTCCCCTGCCGCTTCCCGGCAGGTTAACCGTTATGTTGATTTCGCAGGGTCGGTCTGCAAGGGTCCGACCGAGGCCGCGCGCTCGCCGGCCGGAGGGAGAATGCCGATGAACCTTGCTGCGTTCCCACGCACCCGGCTGTGCCAGGCGCCCACGCCGCTGGAGCCGCTGCCGCGCCTCACGGAAGCGCTGGGCGGGCCGCAGGTTTGGATGAAGCGGGACGACCTGACCGGCATGGGGCTGGGCGGCAACAAGGTGCGCAAGCTGGAGTTCCTGGTGGGCGACGCGCTGGCCAAGGGCGCCGACCACCTGGTCACGCAGGGCGCCGTGCAGTCCAACCACGTGCGCCAGACCGCCGCGGTCGCCGCCAAGCTCGGACTGGCCTGCACCGCCGTGCTGGAGCACCGGATCGAGACCAATGACTCCGCCTATCTCAACAGCGGCAACGTGCTGCTGGACCGGCTGATGGGCACCCACATCGAGTATCGCCCCGGCGGCACCGACATGCAGGCCGCCATCGAGGAGGTCGGCGCCCGGCTGACGACGCAGGGCGCCAAGCCCTACTTGATCCCGGGCGGCGGCTCCAACGCCGTAGGCGCACTGGGCTATGCCGCCGTCGCACTGGAGTTGCTGTCGCAGGTGAGCGAAATGGGGCTGCAGGTGAACCGCCTCGTCCACGCGACCGGCAGCGCCGGCACCCAAGCCGGGTTGGTGGCCGGGTTGCACGCCATGAGCAGCCCGATCCGAGTGCTGGGCATCGGGGTGCGTGCACCCAAGGACCGGCAGGAGGCAAACGTGCTGCGGCTGGCGCAGGCGACGGCCGCGCACATGGGCGTGGACCGCCCGGTGCCGGCGGCGGCGGTGGAGGCAAACTGCGACTATGTCGGCGGCGGCTACGGCATCCCAACGCCGGGCATGATCGAGGCGGTGCGGATGCTGGCCCGGCTGGAAGGCATCTTCCTCGACCCGGTTTACTCCGGGAAGGGGATGGCGGGCCTGATGGACCTGATCCGCCGCGGCGTGTTCACCAAGGGGCAGACCGTGGTGTTCCTGCACACCGGCGGCTCGACGGGGCTGTTCGGCTACGCCGACACGTTCAACGATGCGGCTTAGTGAGGACGCGGCCTAGTGAGGAAGCGGCGTAGCGGCAACGATGAAGTTACGGGCAAGGGCATGGTAGATGCCTTCCCGGCATACCAGGCGTGACACGGCAAAACCGATCAGCGCCGTCAGCATCACCGGCAGCACCAGGGCATGATCGCCCGTCATCTCCGTCACAATGACGAAAGCGGTGATCGGCGCCTGCACCACCCCAGCAAAGTAGCCAGCCATTCCCAGCACGATTAGCGCCTGCGCCGACGCACCCGGCAGCATCACCGCCAGGTTGCCCCCTAATCCCGCGCCAACGGCAAGCGAGGGCGCGAAGATGCCGCCCGGGATGCCGCTGGCGGACGACGCCAGTGTCGCCAGCAGCTTCAGCACGCCGAACGCCGGCTGGGCAGTGGCGCCCGTCATCATGCCCCGTGCCTCGTCATAGCCGGTCCCGAACGTCGCCCCACCCGAAGCCAGCCCACAACCGGCGGCGACCAGCCCGCACAACGCCGCGAACGCCACCGGCCAGCGGCGGATAGCCTGCCCCGGCCAGCCCGGCAGCCCGCCGGCAACCCAGACCAGTGCACGGCTGAACCCGCCACCAAGCAGGCCGCCGGCGATGCCCAGCACCGGAACGGCCACCCAACCTTCCAACTGATGCAGGGATGCCTGGGTCGTGCCGAAGTAGGTGTAGTCGCCCTGCAGCGCCAACGACGTCAGCCCGGCCGCGATCACCGCACCGAGGATGATGCCGCTTGTCCGCGCCTCGAACGATCGGCTCATTTCCTCGATGCCGAAAACGATGCCGGCCAGCGGGGTGTTGAACGCGGCCGCCACCCCGGCCGAGGCGCCCGCTAGGATCAGGCCGGGCTGGCGGCGCGGGGACAGGCGTCCGATGGCGAACATGATGGACGCGCCGACCTGGACGGTTGGACCCTCCCGCCCGATGGACGCGCCGCACAGCAGGCCGAGCAGCAGCAAGCCGATCTTGCCGATGGCGGTTTGCAGCGAGACCAGGCGCCAGCGCGCCATCGTGCCGTGCAGGTGCCGGGCAGCGATGGCCTGGGGAATGCCGCTGCCGCCTGCTGCCGGCACGAAGCGCCGGGTCAGCCAGCATGACAGGGCGAAGCCCGCGGGCGTCAGCAGGAGCGGCAGCAGAGGCAAACGTGCGTCCATGATGCGGAACACATGTCCGGCCAAGTCGGCCAGATAGGCCAACGCCACTGCAATGGCCCCGACAGCAATGCCGCCAAGCACGAAGATCGCATGCCGGCGAGACCGCCACAGATGCAGGCGAATGCGCCGGCGGCGTTGCAGGGTCTGCGCGGGTGGAAAGGTGATCGACATGCTGCGGTGCGAACGCGCCATCCTACATGTAGGTTCGGCGGCCATCCCAAGGGCCGGTGGCGGCAATCATTCATGCGGCCTGGCGCAACGCGGCAGCAGCGCATTGCCCGACGCGCCCCCAGGGCAGGGAACCGTGTGAACCGCCGGTGGTGTCAGTGTGGCAGCATCGGGCAAGTCTGTTTCAGCCCTGCCGCGCCGTAAGCTGGCCGCGGAAGTCGTTGCGCAGTGATCGGAGCCGGTCAACGAACTTCATTTCGCAACAGAACCTTCAAGACACTGTGGTAGAAAAATTTCTCTTTTGCCTTCTAGCGTACATACATGGGGCCTACGCAGATCAGGGAGTGCATGGCGTTGTTGGGATGGACCGCCTCGACCTTGGCGGACCAGCTTGGGTGCGGGCGTGCCGTAGTCGTGCAGTGGATCAACGGCACATCGGCGAATGGCATTCCACCGGCCGTCGCCGACTGGATCACCCGGCGCGCCGACGCGGCCATCGCTTTACCCGCGCCTACCGGTTGGCGGACGCGGCAAGGACGGCAATCGTATAATCATGGACGCGTTGCTGCGGACTGAGGCTTATTGAAGCCAGATGTCCTAACCAGACCTCAAGACAAATCAGCATGTAATCGTCGTCGGCACTACAGCTTGGTGGGCCCCGTGGGACTCGAACCCACGACCACAAGATTAAAAGTCCCGTGCTCTACCAACTGAGCTAGGGGCCCACGCGAGACGCCGCGACGGGCGCAAGGTCCCGTCGCGGCACCGTATATTAC
>CAXTOB010000682.1:0-3431 GCA_964245505.1 uncultured Acetobacteraceae bacterium
GCCATCCGCCGCCCGGCTGGCATGGGCGTGCAGCAGGCTCAGGCGTCCCATCTCGACGCCCTGATGGATCGTCAGCCGGTGTGCGTCACCGCCCCCCGCGTGCAGCAGCAGCGCGGCCAGGGCGCATGCGGCGCTGCCGGTGGCTGGGTCCTCCGTGATGCCGGCCAGCGGCGCGAACATCCGGGCGCGCACCACGTCGCCGTCCCGGCTGTAGGCCAGCAGGCTGAACCCGCCCTCCCGCGACGGCGCCGCTGTCATTGCCTGCCGGAAGGCGCCGGTGTCCGTGGTGACCGCGCCCAACGCATCAGGCGCGACCTCGGCGATTGCGAACCCCAGCCCGCAGCTTGCCACCACTGGCCGGTGCGTGCCGGTCAGCACCTGGTCCGGACACAGCCCGAGGCACGCGGCGGCCAGGCCCGCCGGCACCTCCGCGCCGAGCTGCAGGGGCTGCGGCGCTTCCAAGGTCGCCATCGCCTCGCCGTCGCCGCCGGTCAGGGCGATGTGGACCAGGCCCGCCAGCTCCTCGAACACCATCGCGGCTGGCGGCGTATCCATCCGGGCGGCCAGCACCAGCGCCGTGCCGACATTCGGATGCCCGGCGAAGGGGATCTCCGCCGTAGGCACGAAGATGCGGACCTGCGCGGTATGCAAGGGATCGTCGGGCGGCAGCACGAAGGTGGTCTCGCTGTAGTTCCACTCCCGCGCCAAAGCCTGCATCTGCTCCGTCGTCAGGCCGCGCGCATCGGGGAACACAGCCAGCGGGTTGCCGCCGAAGCGCCGGTTGGTGAACACATCCGTCGTGATGAATTCATATTCGGGCATGGTCACATCTCCAGCCAGCGGCGGACCGCGTCACGCAGGAACGCCTGGTCGGCTTGGCTTTGCACGGGGTTGCCGGCGCGGTGGCCCCAAACGGAGGGAATGGGGCGCAATTCGGCATGGGCGAGGTGCGGCAACTCCGCCACGTTGTCGGCGATGCGGAAATAAAGGTCGGTCTCGCCGGGCAGCAATAGCACGCGTGCGCGGATGGCACGCAGCGCCGCCGGCAGGTCGCCGCCGCCGCTGATGTCGGCGGCGTGCCAGGTCTTCAACTGAGCATACAGGTTGGCGGCCTGCTTGTTGTCGTAGCGGCGCTCCCAGCCCTCCACGAGGAAGGTCTCCAAATCCGGGGCGCCGAGCGCCGTGAGGTGCAGCCCGGCACGGTAGAAATCCTGGCTGAGCGCCCATCCCGCGTAAATCCGCGCGAAGGCGCGCAGGGCGGCGCGGGGTTCGGCGCTGAAGCGGCCGGCGCCCTGCCACTCCGGTGCGGCCTCCAGGGTCGCCATCAGGCTGTCCAGGAACACCTGGTTGTGGACGGCGGTGCGGGACACCCCGCAGTTGACGACGATACGCTCCACCCGGTCCGGGAACAGTGCGGCCCAGTGATAGGCTTGCAGCGCGCCCATCGACCAGCCGTAAACGCAGGCGAGGCGGGAAATCCCCCAGGCGTCCAGCAGGCGCGCCTGTGCCCGCACATTGTCGGCAACCGTCACCAGCCCGGGGTAGTCCGCGGTCGTGCTGGGCGAGGTGCTGATGCCGTTGCCGAACTGGTCCACCTGGATGATGAACCAGCGCGTGGGGTCCAGGATGCCATCGGGGCCGATCAGCCACTCCAGCTCCGGGTGCTGGGCGCCGTAGCTGGTGGGATACAGCAGTGCGTTGTCCCGGGCCGGGGATAGCGTGCCGTGGGTCTTCCATCCGAGCCGGGCGCCGGGCAGGTCGGCGCCGGCATCCAGCGGCAAGTCGCCGGCGTCGAAGATGCCGCTGTCGGTTGGCCAATCCATGCTCGGGTCCTTGTCAGGGAGCGGCAAACTAGCGGGCGAGGCGGCGCACGGCCAGGGGCGCTATCCTTCTCCCTCTCCCTCCGGGAAAGGGCCGGGGTGAGGGAAACCGCATAAGCCACTTTGGCCCATCACAGGCCGGCGCTGTCGTCGGTCAATCTTGCTCTTGGCGTTTCCCTCACCCCTGCCCTCTCCCGAAGGGAGAGGGCGAAGGAAGACTCTGCTATGATGCTTTCAATCCAGGAGCCGCCAAATGGAACGTGTCGCCGACTATCCCCGCCCGCCCCGGCTGGAGCGCAGCCTGCGCCGCGTGCGGATTGTGCTGGGCGGGCAGGAGATCGTGGACACCGATGCGGCCTGGCGGGTGCTGGAAACCTACCATCCCCCGTCCTACTACATTCCCGCCGAGGCGTTCGCGCCGGGCACGCTGCTGCCCTCCTCGGGCCGCGGCAGCGTATGCGAGTGGAAGGGGCAGGCCGAATACTACACCGTCCAGGCTGGGGGCACCGTCGCGCGGGATGCCGGCTGGGGCTACCCGCATCCTACCCCGGACTTTGCCGCCATCGCCGGGCATGTCGCGGTGTATGCCGGGCGGATGGATGCGTGCTACGTCGGCGATAACCGCGTCGTGCCGCAGGAGGGCGGCTTTTACGGCGGCTGGATCACGCCCGAGTTGACAGGCCCGTTCAAGGGCGGTCCCGGCACCATGTTCTGGTAGCCGAACCCGAGGCGGCCCGGCTGCGTTGCCGCCTTCCAACCTGAAAGCCTCCCACCTTGTCCGGCACTACCCTTTTAAGGCCGGCACATGCCGTGCAGTCGCCCTGGCGCCATGCCGCCGAAACCCTGCGCCTCGCCGGGCCTCTGGCGGTCGCGCAGTTGGCGGGGATGGCGATGGGCGTGACCGACACAGTGATGCTCGGCAGGCTAGGCGGCAGCGCGCTGGCGGCTGGCGGGCTGGCGACCATGCTGTTCATCACCGTCACGATCATGCTGCAGGGAATGCTGACAGCAGTCAGCATCGTGGTGTCGCAGGAACGCGGGGCGGGGCGGGACGACCTGGTGCCGGCGCCATACTGGGCCGGGCTGGCGATGGCGCTGCTGTTGTCCGTTCCGGCCTTCCTGGTGTTCAGCCTCGCGGAGCCTCTTTTGCTGCTGGCCGGGCAGCCCCCTGTTTTAGCCCGGGGCGCTGCGGCGTTCATGGACGTGCTCCGCTGGGGGGCGCCGGGCGCGATGCTCGCCATCGGCATGATGCGTGCCTTCCTGCCGGCGATCGGGCAGGGAGCGGCGATGCTGTGGGTGGCGCTGGGTGCGACGGGGATCAACGCCGCGTTGTGCTGGGGGCTGATCCACGGAGCCTGGGGGCTGCCGGCGCTAGGAATGCGCGGCCCGGCGCTTGCGACGGTGCTCGTGGAAACCGGGATGGGGCTGGTGCTGATGGCTTGGCTGCATAGGCATCCGGGGCTGCGCCGCTTCGTCGCTTGGCGGCGGCCCGGCCTGCCGCTGCTGCGGCGCATGTTCGCGCTGGGGCTGCCGGTGACAGGGACGTTTGCGGTAGAAACCGGGCTGTTCCTGGGCATCGGGTTGCTGGTGGGGCGGCTAGGAGCGGCGCCG
>CAXTOB010000683.1:0-3425 GCA_964245505.1 uncultured Acetobacteraceae bacterium
GCACCAGCGTCGCCTGCGGCACCAGTGCGATCCCGAACGCCTGCAGCAGCCCGATCAGCAGCGATGCGAGGTAGGCGCCGGTCACGCTGCCTAGGCCGCCCACCACCACCACGACGAAGGCGTCGGTGATGACGGCCAGGTCGATGCCGGGGTTGGCGGAGGCCGATGGCAGGCCCAGCACGCCGCCTAGTCCGGCCAGGGCCGCACCCAGCGCGAAGACACCGGTGAACAGCCAGCGCTGGTCCACTCCGAGCGCTGCCACCATCTCCCGGTCGAGGGTTGCCGCCCGTACCAGCGTGCCCCAGCGGGTACGGGTGAACAGCAGCCATAGCAGGCCCAGCACAAGGGGACCGGCGCCGATGAGGGCTAGGTCATAGACGGGGAAGCGGCTGTCGCCGATCTCGACCGCGCTGCGCAGCCAGCGGGCGCGCGGCAGGGCCAGGTCATTCGGCCCCCAGGCCAGCAGCACCAGGTCCTGGACGATCAGCACGACGCCGAAGGTGGCGAGGAGCTGGAACAGCTCTGGGGCGCGGTAGATGCGGCGGAGAAGAGCGACCTCGATGACGATGCCGATGGCGCCGGCGGCTAGGGCGGTCAGCAGCACGCCGAGCAGGAAGGAGGCGGGATCGCGCGGCAGCCGGGTCAGGATGCTCCAGCCAATGTAGGCGCCGAGCATGCAGAGGCTGCCGTGGCTGAAGTTCACGACGCGGGTGACGCCGAAGATCACGGTCAGGCCGGCGGCGACCAGGAACAAGGACGACGCGCCGGACAGGCCGGTGAGCAGGGTGGATAGAAGGTCCATCAGGGACGGCGTTACGGCGCTGCAGCTCCCTCTCCCTCCGGGAGAGGGTCGGGGTGAGGGAGGCAGACAACGCAACGCCGGGCCTGGACAGGACGATAAGAGGGCCGAAGCAGGCGGGGTTTGGTCCTTGCGGCCTCCCTCACCCCGGCCCTCTCCCGGAGGGAGAGGGGGCAGGACAGCGGTGGCATGCTAATCGGCTGCGGGGCGTAGGGTGCGGACCTCGGCGTCGCTGGGGAGCATGCTGGCGCCGTCCACGTAGCGCCAGTCCACCATCGTGCCGCGGCCTTCCTTCAGGCCGAGCCGCCCGACGTAGGCGCCTAGGGTCGCCTGGTGGTCTAGGGCGCGGAAGGCCGCCGGGCCGAAGGGAGTGCCGAACTGCACGCCGCGGAAGCCCACGGCCATCGCTTCCGGGTCGGTGCTGCCGGTTTTCAGCAGCCCGGCGACGATGGCGTTCACCAGCGCGAACCCTACGACCGAGCCGCACTTTGGGGCGTCGGCGAACCTTTCGCGGTACGCCTTGGCGAAGGTGCGGTGGTCGGCCGTGTCTATGCTGTCCCAGGGGTAGCCGGTGACGATCCAGCCCTCCGGCGTTTCGTCGCCCAGGGGGTCCAGGTACTCCGGCTCCCCGGTCAGCATGGACACCACCGAGCGCCTTTCGAACAGTCCGCGGGTGTTGCCTTGGCGGACGAAGTTGGTCAGGTCGGCGCCGAAGGTCACGTTGAAGATGGCATCCGGACGGGGCTGGGCCAGCGCCTGGACCGTGGCGCCGGCGTCTATGCGGCCCAGGGCCGGCCATTGCTCGCCGACGAATTCGACGTCGGGGCGCTTGGCTTGCAGAAGCTGCTTGAACCACTTCACCGCGGATTGGCCGTATTCGTAGTTGGGGGCGACGGTGACCCAACGCTTGGCGGGCAGCTTGGCCGCGTCCTCCACCAGCATGGCGGCCTGCATGTAGGTGGAGGGGCGCAGGCGGAAGGTGTAGCGGTTGCCGTGCTCCCATACGAGGGCGTCGGACAGCGGCTCGCCGCCGATGAAGGGACGCCTGTTTTGCAGGGCGACGTCGCTGACGGCGAGGCCGACGTTGGATAGGAAGGTGCCGGCCAGCAGGTCCACGTGCTGGTCGGACAGCAGCTCGTTCGCAACGCGTACCGCGTCCTGGGGGCGGCCAGCGTCGTCGCGGCTGATGATCTCGAGCTTGCGGCCGAGCACGCCACCTGCGGCGTTGGCCTGTTCGAGCGCCAACTGCCAGCCGTTGCGGTAGGGCAAGGTGAAGGCGGGCTGGCCGGTGTAGCTGTTGATCTCGCCGATGCGGATCGGGGCGCTGGACTGCGCGCGGACAATGCCGGGCATGGCCAGGGCGCCGGCAGCGGCCAGGGCGGTGCGGCGGGTGAGTGCCGAGGGCCTGCCTAGGTTCATCGCAGGCCGTCCTGCCCTATGACTTCGTCCGCTCGCAGGCCGCCAATGCGCGGCAGAGGGCGGCCGGCGCTGGTGACGACCACGGCGACCACGATCTCATCGCGGCGGGGGGCGTCGGGGATGCGCACCTCCATGGCGTCGAAGTGGCTGCGGACATAGGCGGCATCCTTATGGCCGAGCGGCACGTCTATAGAGGCACCCATGCCGCCGCGCTTCTTTGCACTGGGGATCAGGGCCGCGCCGCCGCCGACGGCTTCGCGCAAGGGGCTGCCGAGCTTGGGATGCAGGAGGGCGGCGGCGTGTTCCAGCTCGCCGTCCTCGCCGACGATGGCAGCCTTGCCGTACGCCTGCACCGGGACGCCCAGCGCCGCCGCGGCCCGGCGGCCCAGCAGGTCGCCGAGCATCGCGCCGATCTCGACGAGTTCGGCAAGGTCCGGGACGTGGCGGCCGGCGTAGGGGTTGGCGATCACCGCCACTGCCGCAGCCTTGCGGGTGGGCGGGGTGACGGTCTCGCCGGCCTCGCTGTGGGTGTCCTCGACCAGGGTGACGACCTTGCGGATCATGCGGTCTCCAGGGGGGGCAGGCAGGTTGCGATCTGGCCGCGGAGGGCCAGCACGGCGCCGTGGATCAGGCCGCGGCTACGCAGAGCATCGGCCGTCCGGCGCCCGGCGTCCAGCGCCTGCGCGATGGCCGCGGGGGAGAGCGGGCCGAGGTCCCAGGTGATCAGGCGCCCCCCAAGGTCGGTGTTTGGGTCCACTTCGTGCGCCGGGCGGCGACGGATGGCGGGGTGGCCGGGCAGGTCCACGGCGTTGGCGACCACGGTGGCTGCGGCGTCGGCGTCGGCTGCCGTACGGGCCAGCACGGTCACGGCGTCGGCGATACCGAGGGAGAAGCTGCGGCCGCCCTGGCCCTTGCAGGCGCGACCGGAGGTTGCGATGCCTCGGGAGGGGGCGGCGTGGTGCAGAGTGAACGCGCCGTCCAGCGCGGGGGCGGCTAGCTCGGTCACCAGGCCGCAACGCAGGGACTTGCCAGGTGCTAGGTGGAAGGCGATGTCACCGCCGTTGTTAACGTAGGCGCGGTGGAGAGTGCGGCCGGCGGTCATGGCGCGGAGCACGGCATCGGCGACTGCGCCGGCGACGGCGGCCATTGGGGTGATGAAGGTAGCGGTGTGGGGCATGCAGGCGGCGTGCATGGCTTGGGCAATGGG
>CAXTOB010000684.1:0-3417 GCA_964245505.1 uncultured Acetobacteraceae bacterium
TGAGCCCAAAACTTACCCTAGCAGGAACAAACCCCCACAGGTTTGTATGCTCTCGGTGTTCGCCTTGCAGCCGCTCGAACAATTCCCGCGACGTCCGCCAAGGCTCAGCGTCGAACCATTCTCGCACCTGCACCGTCGATAGCTCGAACGGATCGGGGCGCCGTCGGCCACGCTTGGCCTTCTCCTTCGCCCGGCTCGTCGGCCGCACCTCCCCCTCCTGCCACGCCGTGCGAAGACCCGACAGAAACTGCTCCAGCGTCGGGGCGGTCGGAGCCGTCGTCTCGCCCGTGGTCGGGCGATCGGCGATCTCGACAAGCCGCTGCTGGCCAGCCCGGATCTCGCTCAGCAACCTGACAGGGTCGAGCGTGGCGTAAACCGCCTCCACCCGGACCCGCACCTCTTCGCCGGTCCGGTGATCGGCGACCAGACGCTGATACGGCGTGGCAGGCGCATGATAGCGCTTCTTCACCCGCGCTCCGTCGCGCGACTTCTCCGCCAGCTTGAATGAAGGCTGGAAGAAGTTCACGTAAAGACGCAGCGACCGATACAGCGTCGCCAGTGCCCCGGCAGCGTCCAGACCTTCGTAACGCCGGTAACCGACCGTGTGCCGGACAATGGCGCCGTTCTTCTGCTCGACCCAGGCCTGATCGTTCTTGCGATACGGACGGCAGCGGGTGAACTCGATGCCAGCTTCCTTGCAGTAGTCCTGAACCGTCGCGTTCATGAACACGCTGTCGTTGTCCGTGTCGAACCCGAGCAGCGCGAACGGCATCACCTTGCGCAGTTCGCCCAGCACGGCCGTCAGCAGCGTCTGCTCACGCACCAGCACCGGCGCGCACTCCGTCCAGCCAGTCGCGATGTCGGTCAGCGTCAGCGTCTGCACGAAGCTGCCCTTTGCCGTCGGCCCACTATGGGCAACCAGGTCCGCCTCGACAAAGCCAGGCGGCGGGTCGTTCCACCCATCGAAGGTGCGGACCGCAACGCTCCGTCGGATCGCAGCCGACGGCGGCGAGCGGCGGCGCGGCCGGGCCCCGGTTTGTCCCCGCGCCTCCTTCAATGCACGGTCGATGGTCGCAGCACTCATCGCCAGCAACCCCGACCGGACCTCCGGCGCTAACGTCAGGTGGCCGTGCCGCTCCATGGACTCGACCAGGATCGGAACCAGCGGGCGAAGACGTTTGCCGCAGATCCGGTCCGAGGCCTCCCACAGCACCACCAACGCAGCACGGATCGCCTCGCCATACACCCGGCGGCTCGGGCGAGGAGCGCCGCGGCCAACCGGGGAACCGCCACGCAGCAGACGCATCGCGTGCTTGCGGTGCACACCCGTCACCGACGTGAACTCGTCCAAGATCAACCCCCGCTCAGCACGGGTGCCCGACGAATACCGTCCCACAACCGCCCCCACCAACTCATCACGCGTCGCCATGCTGATCCGCCTCATCACTGCCCCAAACAAAATCCGCTCGGGAGCAAATTAGCTGAGGCAACACACCAACTGTCGGGAGCATTTCAGGCGAGGCAATGCGGGCAATACGGTTCTCACCTTGATTGTCGCGCAGCACTCTGAAGCTGTAACCCGTCTTTGAACCACGCCGGCTATTTCAGTTCCGTCCCCTCCCCCGTCCCGCGGGCATCATAAAGATCGCGAGACCGCTCAACGGTGACACGGTGCTCAATCGCCCACTGGCCCAGTGCCCCGACCGGCTCCCGCAGTGAGCGCCCAAGTCCGGTGAGCGTGTAGTTGACCTTGGGTGGGATGGTCGGAAAGAACGTGCGCTCGACGAGCCCGTCTCGCTCCAGACCGCGCAACGTCAGCGTCAGCATGCGTTGCGAGATGCCGTCTATGCGGCGCTTCAGTTCGTTGAACCTATAGGTTCCGTCGCCCAGCGACATCACCACCAACACGCTCCACTTGTCGCCGATGCGCGCCAGGACGCTGCCCACCGCCTTGCAGCAGTCAGTCGTGTGGCTGAGGATCATTCCTGGCGAACTGCGCTCGGCGGTTACATCGGTGTGCCCGGGTTCCATGACTGTGCCTTCTTGCGACAGGTAATCCAGTGCTCCATTTAGCCTCGGTTACGGATCGGCACCACACCGGTGGCGAAGAGCACGGAACTGCCATGAACATTCTTCACATCGACGCAAGCGCCAGCGATGCTGCAACCTCGCATTCACGTCGCCTTTCGGCCGAGCTGGTCGAGAGACTGAAGGCCGCCAACCCTGGAGCCGTGGTCGTCTATCGTGACGTAGCGGCCGATCGTCTTCCGCATGTCGACATGACCATCCGTCAGGCGTGGGTGCCCGAGGGCGAGAAGGACAGCTCGCTCACGGCAACTGCGACCCGGTCCAAGGCGATGGTTGACGAACTCAAGGCTGCCGATGTCGTCGTGATCGGCTCGCCGATGTACAACTTCACGATCCCCTCGACCCTCAAGGCCTGGATCGATCACATTGCGATTGCCGGGCAGACGTTCCGTTACACCGAGACTGGCCCGAAAGGCCTGCTGACGGGCAAGGCGTATCTGGCGCTGTCCTCTGGCGGCGTTTATTCGCAGGGTCCGTTTGCCCCCGTTGAGCACCTCGCGACCTATCTGGCGGCTATCCTGGGCTTCTTGGGGATTGGCGACGTCCAGGTTGTACGCGCCGAGGGCGTGGCCTATGGACCCGAGCAGGACAAGGCCGCCATGAAGGCCGCCCAGGAACGTATCGGGACGCTTGTCCCCGTGTAGCCTGAACACGTGCGGAACCAGGGGTCGATGCTCCCAATCAGGCGTGGGCGCTTTCCACGCCCGACCTTCGCCAGCAACGGCATTAGCTTGGGCCACTCTGCCCAGGTGTACGGCCAGCTGTGCAGCAGTACGGCCGCCGGCCCCTGTCCACCGGACACGTAGTGCAGGCGCGTGCCGTTGACCTCCGTGTAATGATGGATGAACTCGGGAAGATTGTCGGCGGCGGCATCATCCCCTGGGGTGCGTCATAGGCGCTCACGCGGGAGTGTTGCACGGACCTGGGATGCAGACGCAGCTACCCCAACTCCTGCTGTGGCTCAGGCGATGCGCACGGAGATCGGGCGTCCCAGCTCCAGCATGCGGTTGAGGACATGGACGGCAACATCCACCTCGGTCGCCCGGCGCCGGTCCGTGCGCGACCGCAGTCCGTCACCGATCACCCGCTTGAACCTGCCGATAGCCGCTTCGGCCCGGGCTTGCTTCGTGTAGCCTGAGGCTTTCTGCTAGGCCGCACGCCCGTGCTCGGCGATGCTGTGCAGGTGGCGGTCCCGCTGCGTGGGCGCGGTCTCGGCCGTCTCGCTCGGCACGGCCGTGGATCGCGGCGGCACGATGTTAATCGGCGCAGATGCCGGGCTCATCCGCAGCCTCGGTGCAGATCGTTGTCATGCGGCACGGACCAGGCGCG
>CAXTOB010000685.1:0-3412 GCA_964245505.1 uncultured Acetobacteraceae bacterium
AGGGATGCCCGGCCGACGCCAGCCCGCACCCTGCCCTGCCGCACCTTGCCGGTCCGCGGCGCGCCCGTGCTGTCGGCGACCGGACTGCGCAAGACGTTTGGCGGCCTGGTCGCGGTCAACGACATCGGCCTGCACCTCGACGCCGGCGAGATCGTCGGCCTGATCGGCCCTAACGGCGCCGGCAAGAGCACGACGTTCAACCTCCTCACCGGCGTGGCGCAGCCAGATGCCGGGCAAATCCGGTTCGTCGGCCAGGAGGTGTCCGGCAGCACGCCGCCGCAGGTGGCCGCCCTGGGCATCGCCCGCAGCTTCCAGCACGTGAAGCTGGTGCCCGGCATGTCCGTGCTGGAGAACGTGGCGCTCGGCGCGCACCTGCGCGGCCACGCCGGGCCGCTTCGCGCCCTGCTGCGCCTGGACCGTACCGAGGAGGCCGGGCTGATGGCGGAAGCCCGCCGCCAAATCGCCCGCGTCGGCCTGGCCGCCCACACGGACCAGCCCGCCGACAGCCTGGCGCTAGGCCAGCAGCGTATCGTCGAGATCGCCCGCGCCCTGTGCCTGGACCCCGTGCTGCTGTTGCTGGATGAGCCGGCGGCCGGTCTGCGTCACGCCGAGAAGACCGAACTGGCCGCCCTGCTCCGCCGCGTCCGCGATGACGGAGTGACGGTGCTGCTGGTCGAGCACGACATGGATTTCGTGATGAACCTGGCGGACCGTCTGGTGGTGATGGAGTTCGGCGCCAAGCTGGCCGAGGGCAAACCCGCCGCCGTGCGGGCAGACCCGCGGGTGATCGAGGCCTACCTGGGGTCGGTCGCATGACGACGCGTAGCCCGACGGTCCCGCCCTCAAGCCGTGTGCGTCCCAGCACACACGCTCCCCTACTCCCTCTCCCTCCGGGAGAGGGCCGGGGTGAGGGAAGCCCAGCAGCACGCACTATAAGATCCCGCCACCACGAAACCGCCATACCAGCCAGCCTCGTTCTGCCCGGCTTCCCTCACCCCAACCCTCTCCCGAAGGGAGAGGGAGCAGGCACACGCCCAGACGGTCCTACCGTCCTTGATTGCCGTCCCCCAGCATGACCGTCCTCGATGTTTCCAACCTCAGCGTCTCCTACGGCGGCATCGGCGCCGTGCACGACGTCAGCCTGCAGGTCGGCGCCGGGCAGATCGTGACCGTTATCGGGCCGAATGGCGCCGGCAAGACCACGCTGCTCAACGCCATCATGGGCGTCCACCCCGGCCACGGCGCCGTGCGCTTCGCCGGGCGGGACGTGGCGCGCCTGGGAATCGAGGACCGGGTGCGCGCCGGCATGTGCCTGGTCCCGGAAAAGCGCGAGCTGTTCGGCACCATGACGGTGGAGGACAACCTGCGCCTCGGCGGCTTCCGCCTGCGCGGGTCCGGCGCATCCGCGGCGCGTGCGGCGATGGACGACGTGTATGCCCTATTCCCCCGCCTGCGGGAGCGGCGACGGCAGGAGGCCGGCACGCTCAGCGGCGGCGAGCGGCAGATGCTGGCAATGGGCCGCGCGCTGATGGCACATCCGGACCTGCTGCTGCTCGATGAACCCAGCCTGGGCCTGGCGCCGCTGATCGTGCGCGAGATATTCCGCATCATCGCCGGGCTGCGGAGCCGCGGCTGCGCGATCCTCCTGGTGGAGCAGAACGCCCGCGCCGCGCTGCAGGTGTCCGACTATGCCTATGTGCTGGAAACCGGCCAGGTCGTCCTGCAAGGCCCAAGCGCCGCGCTGGCCGGGGACGCGCGCATCGTCGCGACCTATCTCGGCGCCGGCACGGAGGCAGCGGGTCCCCACACCGTTGCAGTCTTGCCTACATCGCGGACAGATCGGCAACTCAACGGCGATTCTGGGATGCAACAATTGCTAGAATGAAGCAATGTAGTTGCGAGACCGCCACCTTCCAGGTGCTCTCTTGTTACTGCTCTCAACCGAGGTGACTCTATGCGTAGTATCCTATTCGCCTTCACCGTGCTGGCCGGACTGGCCGGCACCGCCGCTGTCACCCCGGCGGACGCGGCGCCGCTCGCCCACGGGCTGTCGCCGTCATTGACCGCCCTGCTGCCGGCAGCGGACCTATCTGCCCCGGCCGTCCTGACCGAGGGTAACGCCACTGTCCAGGACGTGCAGTATCGCCGCCGCTACTATCGCCGCCATTATCGCCGTGGTTACCGCCGCTACTAAGCCTAGCCGTTACGAGACCAACCAGCCCAGACGCCTGCCCCGCTCCGGGCAGGCGGTTCGGCTGGCAGCCGGCGCGCTTAGCGGGTGCCGTCCGCCGGTCGAAACCGCGGTGACGAGCGGGCCTGCGCCATCCCGCGTATCATTGCCTCCAAGTCCTCCTGGACCAAGCCGCGCGACTCAGGCTGCGTATCGCTCAGTCCGTTGAAAGCCGATGGGTCCGGCGGTGCGCTCAGCAGATGGCAAGCCGCGCGGTCTCCGGCGGAGCAGTCGGCGGCGACACGGGTCATGAACTCCGAACGCGGCTCGGTGCAGCCAAGTGGTGACGCTGCCAGCAGGACCGCAACCACCAGGGCTCCGCGCCGATTCACGACGGGCGCCCCGACGCGGCCCTGGCCAGCAATTTCCAAGAAGCCTGCGTGTCACCAGCATCAAGCCAGCAATGCAGCGATTCCGCGCAAATAACGCTGGCGAGGCTGGCGGCGGCAGAAAACGTCATGCTGGCGGTTCCCGGTCAATAGGCGTTCGGCAAACATGATAGCACATCTTTTAGCCGCCGGGAATTCGCGGGTCTGGCATGCGCTGTTCGGCTAACCGTTGCTGTACCGCATCGCGCCAGGGAGCGTCCGGCGGGGCGGCCTCCAGTGCCCGGCGGAACAGGGCGGCGCTGCCTTCGGTGACGCCGCCCGCAGCCCGCACCGAAGCCTCCGCTGCACGTGCGGCCAGGGTCGCGTCAAAACGCGTCTGCAGTGCAACGGTCCATGCAGCCGCGGCGGCCGCATCATTGCCGCGAGCCTCTTCGACATTGCCCAGCAAGATGTAACCCTGGCGGGCGCGGTCGGTGTTCGGATCCATGGCGGCCAGGCTTTCGCGCAACTGCCCGATCAGGACCCCTTCCTCTGCCGCACGGCGCTGAGCTTCCAAGGCTGGGCCGGGGGAGGGCAGGTTGGGAACGCCGGCAATCAGGTATAACCCTAGTGCCAAGACAGGCACGGCAGCCAGTGTCGCCAACAGCGGCACCCGCGACCCCGGCTGAGCCGGCGCCTCCTCCGCATCGCCGGCATGCAGCAAGCGCCGCTGCACCTCCAGCCGGGCCGTCGCATGTTCAGTCGGCAGGATCCTGCCCTCGGCAAGGTCGCGGTCCAAATCGGCAAGCTGCGCGCGGTGCAGCGCCAGCGCCGGGTCACGGCCGCCGCGTGCCTCGGCCCGGCGGCGCAGCAC
>CAXTOB010000686.1:0-3391 GCA_964245505.1 uncultured Acetobacteraceae bacterium
GCGTCGCACAGGCTGATGGCCCAACCTTCCCGTCCCGCCCGCGCCGTACGGCCGATGCGGTGGACATAGGTTTCGGCGACGTTCGGCAGGTCGTAGTTGAACACGTGGCTCACGTCGTCCACGTCAATGCCTCGCGCCGCGATGTCGGTCGCCACCAGCACCTTCACGGCGCCAGAACGGAACCCGGCCAATGCACGCTCCCGGGCGCCTTGCGACTTGTTGCCGTGGATCGCCTCGGCCACCATGCCCTGAGAGGTCAGGAACTCGGCGACCTTGTTGGCCTCGTGCTTCATCAGGGTGAACACGATCGCCCGCACCACGGTCGGGGATTTCACCAATGTGGCAATGGCGGCCTTCTTGTCCGCCTCGTTCACGAACATCACCGTCTGACGCACGCGGTCCACCGTGGTGGACGGGGGCGCCACCTCCACCCGCACCGGGTTGCGCAGCATGGAGGCAGCCAGTTCGGCGATGCTGCCGGGCATGGTGGCGCTGAACAGCAGGGTCTGACGCTCACGCGGCAGCGTTGCCACAATGCGCTTGATGTCGCGGACGAAGCCCATGTCGAGCATCCGGTCGGCCTCGTCCAGCACCAGCACCTCGGTGCCGGACAGCTCGACATGGCCCTGGCCCATCAGGTCCAGCAGCCGGCCCGGCGCCGCGACCAGCACGTCCACGCCGCGACGCATCGCGTCCACCTGCCGCCCCTGGCCGACGCCGCCAAAGATGACGGTGTGGGTCAGGCGCATGTGCCGGGCATATGTGGCGAAGCTTTCATCAATCTGCGACGCCAGCTCCCGCGTCGGCGCCAGCACGACGACGCGGGCGCCCTTGGGCTTCGGCTGCACGTGGTGCAGCGCCAGCCGGTGCAGGATCGGCAGCGCGAAGGCGGCGGTCTTGCCGGTGCCGGTCTGGGCTAGGCCCAGCAGGTCACGGCCTTGCAGCAAATGCGGGATCGCGCCAGCCTGGATCGGGGTCGGGTTGGTATAGCCCTCGTCGGCCAGGGCGCGCAGCAACGGATCGGCAAGCTTGAGTTCGGCAAATGTCGTCATACGGGGTGGGCGCCTCCTGGCGCCAGGTCTGGAATACGGAGCGCGACGCGGACCGTGCTCAGGGGGGTGGCGTGGCAATGTGCCTTCCGCTGGATCAGTCCTAGA
Organism: uncultured Acetobacteraceae bacterium; assembly: GCA_964245505.1. Classification (GTDB taxonomy): domain Bacteria; phylum Pseudomonadota; class Alphaproteobacteria; order Acetobacterales; family Acetobacteraceae; genus DASWOJ01. The sequence goes on from CAXTOB010000686.1 coordinate 1,158, forward strand.
CTTATTTGTGCGGCGCAGCAAGCAATGCGATCCCCAAGGAGCGCGGGATGTCACAAATCTGGCACGGGCCTTGCGAACGGCTGTGCTGAGTGAACGGCGCGGGTGCGAGGTCGTTTGATCCGCGGGTTAATAGTCTTAGGCTGATTCTATGTGCAATATTTGTATGCCGTCCGTCCAAGGTGCTCAGTGCCGGTTCTGACCGTCCATCACCGTACGACCTACCGCTATCGTCGCCCCGTCGGGTTCGGTGAGCATCGCATGATGGTCCGCCCGCGCGACAGCCATGATCAGCAGCAGCTCGGCGCCAGCCTGGAGATCACGCCCACACCGGCCGCAGTGCGCTGGTCGCAGGACGTGTTCGGCAACAGCGTCGCCATCGCCCGCTTCACCGGGCGGGCAAAGGAACTGACGTTCCTCAGCACGCTGCGGGTGGACCATCAGCCGCAGGATGCCGAGGGGATCGAGGCGGCGCTGGACGACCATGTCCGCACCTACCCCTTCAGCTATGACTCCGCCGACTTGCCGGATCTGATGCGTCTGGCCGAGCGGCAGTATCATGACCCCGCCCGTGCCCTGGACGACTGGGTGCGGTCTCACCTGCATGCGGACGGGGTGGCCGGCACGCTCGGCATTCTCACGGCGATGACCCAGCGCATCCGCCGCCAGTTCACCTATCGCGCCCGGCACGAACCCGGCATCCAGCCACCTGCCACCACCCTGCGGCTGGGTACCGGCACCTGCCGGGACTTTGCCGTGCTGATGATGGAGGCTGCGCGTTGCCTGGGCCTGGCTGCGCGGTTTGTCAGCGGCTATATCTATGTGCCGAGCCGCGACCGGCCCGGCGCCGAGCACCGCGGCGGCGGCAATACCCATGCCTGGGTGCAAGTCTATCTGCCAGGCGCCGGGTGGGTGGAGTTCGACCCGACCAATGCCATCGTCGGCACCAGGGACCTGATCCGTGTCGCCACCGTGCGCGATCCGCGGCAGGCGGTGCCGCTGTCTGGAAGCTGGATGGGCGCCGCCGGGGACTGCCTGGGGATGGAGGTCGCAATCCGCGTCACTTCCGATGACACTCAGCAAGCCCGGCCAGCCATGCTTGCGTGACTCGTATTGACCCCTACGCCACCCCGGCCCAGAAGGTCCCCATGATCCGCATCCAACAAGGCTTCACTATTTCTTACGATTGCCCACAGCCGGTGCCGATGGTTCTGATGTTGAGCATCCATCCCTCACGCGAGAAGGACTTGCTCACCCCGCACGTCATCAAGTTCGACCCCGGCATCGAGGCGCGGCGTTACCTGGACGGGTTCGGCAACGTATGCCACCGCATCGTGGCGCCGCAGGGTCCGCTGACCATCTCGGCGTTGTTTGAAATCAGCGACAGCGGACTGCCCGACCCCGTGGTGCCGGAGGCCAAGCAAATCCCGGTGGACGAGCTGCCGTCCGCAGTCCTGGTCTATTTGCTGGGCAGCCGATACTGCGACACCGACCTGCTGCGCGACACTGCTTGGTCCCTGTTCGGCGGTGTGGAACCGGGATGGGGGCGGGTGCAGGCGATTTGCGACTTCACCTATGACCGGATCACCTTTGGCTATGAGTATGCCCGGCCGGACAAGACCGCGCGAAACGCCTATGATGAGCGCCGGGGCGTTTGCCGTGACTTCGCACACCTGGCGCTGACGCTCTGCCGCTGCATGAATATCCCAGCCCGCTACTGCACGGGCTATATGGGCGACATCGGCATTCCGCCGGTGGACGCGCCAATGGATTTTTCTGGTTGGTTTGAGGCGTTCCTGGACGGGCCTGAGGGGCCGCGCTGGTATACCTTCGATGCCCGGCATAACCGCCAGCGCATCGGCCGCGTGCTGATGGCGACGGGACGGGACGCGACCGACGTGGCGCTGGTTACAAGCTTCGGCCCGAACTGGCTCGCAAAGTTCGACGTGATCGCGGCGGAGATGAAAGAGAGCGTCTGAACTTGTGCGTCTTGGGCTGGGGTGTGACCAGCAAGGGACCGGGCGCTATGGCACACGGGGAACCAGCAGCGCCGTAACCCCGGTCGTTCTGCTACAGGCGAAGCGGACAATCGACGCCGCAACCGGGCGAGTATAGGCCGGTATGAAGATGACGGATGCCGTTTGGTAGCTTCTGGAATGGCGGTTGAGTGCCTGTTAAGCCGCTAGAGCACGTCCGGTTCAAGTGGAGACGTATCCTGAGTTTCTGACGTAGTTGGC
>CAXTOB010000687.1:0-3385 GCA_964245505.1 uncultured Acetobacteraceae bacterium
CGGGAGCCCGCCGTCTGTTATCAACGCCGTAGTGGATGCGCTGCGGGATTATGGCGTGCGGCATCTGGACATGCCGGCGTCGGCGCAGAAAGTGTGGTCCATCATACAAGCCAACCAGCCGCGCATGGCGGCCGAGTAGGAAGCGAGCGATGTACGATTTCAGCTATAGCAAGCCGTCCACCATCCCCGATGCCGTGAAGACGCTGGGGACCGACCCCGACGCCAAGCCGCTGGCTGGCGGGCAGACATTCATCCCCGTGCTGAAGCAGCGGCTGAATAAGCCGAACGTGGTGGTGGACCTGTCTGCCCTGGGCCTGACTGGCATCAAGGCCGAGGCGGGAAAGATCACCATTGGCGCTATGACGACGCACAATGCCATCGAGGAGTCGGCGGAGATCAGGGCGCAGATCCCCGGGCTGCATAAGATGGCGTCGTTGATCGGTGATACCCAGGTGCGTCACCGCGGGACGATGGGTGGGTCGCTGGCCAATAACGACCCATCTGCGTGCTATCCGGCTGCCGTGCTGGCGTTGGGGGCCACGATCCATACCAACAACCGCAGCATTCCGGCGGAGGACTACTTCCAGGGGATGTTCACTACGGCGCTTGAGGCGGGTGAGCTGATTACGGCCATCGAGTTCCCGGTGCCCGAGAAGTCCAACTACGAGAAGTTCCGTAACCCGGCGTCGCGCTATGCGATGGTTGGCGTGTTTGTGGCCAAGGGCAGCTTTGGCGTGCGGGTTGCGATTACCGGCGCCGGGCAGAATGGGGTGTTCCGGCATACGGCGATGGAGGAGGCTCTTGCCAAGGATTTCTCGGCCGGCGCGATTGCGGGGATCACGACTTCGGCAGACGGGTTGAATGGCGACATCCATGCAAGTCCGGAGTATCGTGCCCATCTGATAGGAGTGATGGCCCGCCGGGCTGTTGCTGGAGCCTAGGTAGGGTAGGGCTGCGCGGGATCGTCCCGTGCGGCCCCGCTGGCGTTTTAGGAGTTTGGACGTTTGGTCGTGGACCTGCATCTGCTGTGCAAGCAAGGACAGCGCAATAAGCGTGTCGGCCCTGAGCCGACGCGTTATGAGACCGGCACCTGGCCGGTGACGGACGAGGTTGCCGAGGAGGCAGTCGGCGGACGGCTGTATCTGCACGCGGCCCGGGCCGAGGAAGCTTATTACGGCGGCACTATACAGGCTTGGCGCCGCTCGCCTGAAGACCCCAAGCGCAAGGTGTTCACCTACTTGGTGGATGGTCCGTTCCGCATCCGTTGCCCGGAGAAGTGGGGCCAGGAGAAGGCTATCGTTCGCCGATAGGCCGGTATGGCTCGGCACGTTGCGGTGATCGGTGCCGGAATTGTTGGCGCCGCTTGTGCCGTGGAGTTGGCACGGGACGGGCATAAGGTCACGATTATCGAGCCCGGCGACCCCGGCGGCGAACAGGCGGCGAGCTATGGCAATGGCGCCTGGCTCAGCCCTTCCTCTGTCGTTCCACCATCTATGCCGGGTTTGTGGCGTAAGGTGCCGGGGTTCCTGATGGACCCTTTGGGGCCCTTGGCGATCCGCTGGACTTACCTTCCTAGGCTGGCGCCGTGGCTAGTCCGCTTTGTGCGGGCTGGTTCTACTGTGGTGCGGGTTGAGGCGACGGCACGGGCACTGCGTCCGTTGGTTGCGGATGCGCCGGAGCGGCATTTGGCTCTGGCGGCCGAGGCTGGTGTCGAGGATCTGATTGAGCGGCGAGGCCTGCTGTATGTCTTTCCGGCCCGCGCCGATTTCGAGCGCGAGGCGCTGGCTTGGCGGCTGCGCCGGGAGAACGGCGTGGATTGGCTGGAGCTGGATGCGGACGAGTTGCGGCAGCAGGAGCCGGACCTGGACCGACGATATACTTTTGGCGTGCTGGTGCAGGCTGGGGGCAGCTGCGCCGACCCTGGCGCCTATGTGGCTGGGCTGGTGCAGTATGCGATTGGGCAGGGCGCAACGTTGCTGCGAGCCGGTGCGACTGGGTTCCGCATTGCTGGTGGGCGTTTAAGGGCCGTGCTGACCGGGGAGGCCGAGGTTGGGTGTGATGCTGCGGTGATCTGCGCTGGCGCACGCTCCCGTCTTCTGGCCCGTGCCGTGGGCGACCGAGTGCCGTTGGAAACCGAGCGGGGTTACCACGCCGTGATTTCCCATCCTGGTTTGGAGCCGCGCCATCCCATGATGCCCAGCGATGGTAAGATGGCGGTTACCATGACACGCGGCGGGCTGCGGATTGCCGGGCAGGTGGAATTGGCCGGGCTGAAGGCGGCGCCGGAGTGGTGGCGTGCGGAGATCTTGCGGGATCATGCGCTGCGGGTTTTTCCGGGGTTGCCGCGGGATTTGGCGGCGGATCGGGTGAAGGTGTGGATGGGTCACCGGCCCAGCATTGCGGACGGCCTGCCGGTGATCGGCCCGGCGAGCGGCTGCGCCGATGTGGTGCATGCCTTTGGGCACGGTCACGTTGGATTGGCGGCGGGTCCGGTTACCGGGCGGCTGGTGGCGGATTTGCTGGGTGGGTTGCCGCCGGTCATTGATCCTGCGCCATACTCGCCGCGCCGCTTTGCCTGATTTGAAGGAGTGTTTGTATGCCTGAGTATCCCTTTACTGCTGCCGACCTTGAGATTTTGCGGGGGTGGGACACGCCGACCATTTGCAACGGGCTGGAGCTGATTGTGCCGGAGCGCCGGGCCATCGGCTTTACGACGGAGCCGATGATTGCCGCTGACCGGGCGTTGAAGCCGATTGTTGGGCTGGCTCGTGTTGGCACGATTGGAGCAAGGGAGAAGCCGGCCGGTGTGGTGGCGGACCGGCTGGATTGGTACGACTACGTGGCGGATGCGGCGATGCCGACGGTAGTGGTGCTGCAGGACCGGGATGATCCGCCGGGGCATGGCGCCTGGTGGGGCGAGGTGCATAGCACCGTGCACAAGGCGCTGGGCTCGGAGGGGTGCGTTACCAATGGCAGTTTCCGGGACGTGGATATGCTGGCGCCGGGATTCCAGATTGTTGGGGGGCGGATCGGGCCTAGCCATGCGCATGTTCATATGACTGGGTTTGGGGAGCCGGTGACGGTGTTTGGCATGGAGGTCGCGCATGACGATGTGATCCATGCGGATTTTCATGGGGCGGTGGTGATCCCGGCTGAGGCGGTGCGGAAGTTGCCTGAGGCGATTGCGCTGGTTTCTCGGCGGGAGAAGGTGATCCTTGATGTTTGCGCTGCGCCGGATTTTTCTCCGGCGAAGTTGCGGGCGGCGGTTAAGGCTTCTGGGGAGATACACTGATTTCTTCCCTCTTCGTTTTGGAGAGATGCCCTGCATTACGGCTGATGCGTTGCCTTGGATGAAACTTGGCATTTTCATAGCAGGGCTGGGGTG
>CAXTOB010000688.1:0-3377 GCA_964245505.1 uncultured Acetobacteraceae bacterium
CCGCGTGACAAGGCAACTGCATCATACTGCACCTTGTTCGGATATTGACGGACTGATGGGCGAGAGACGTGCTGGCCGCGCCCCACGTCCACCGCAACCCTTGAGGACGGTCTGGTCTGGCGGCATCTCCCAAAGCCCGCGCTGTAGATTGTCGGCGCAGCACTTCCTGATGAGGCCTTGTTGCCCCCATTTGTGGACGGCGGACTCGGTGACGTTGAAGCGCTCGGCCACCTCTCGGGTGGTCAGCATGCCGCGCGCCCGTAGCCGCTGATGGCGGCTGGACAGTTTATAGGCGGTGCGGACAAACGCGACCTTCTTCAGGTTGAAGGGTTTTCCTTCCCAGGTCTGCAGCCCGCGCTGGTTGAGGATCTCGGCAATCTCACGATCGCAGTGGTGATCGAGGAGGCGATCGACCTCGGCAACCAGCTCAGGCCGGAATTTGCGGATCTGGGCGATGGGCAGGGGGCGCTCGAACACCAGAGTGCGCGTGGCGCCGCCCGACAGGCGTACATGGGCGGTGATCGTCTCTGCTTTGACCAGGGTCACGTCATCGACCAACAGACGCAGAATTCGTTTGCGCTCACGTATATCAACGCGAGGATCATGCCAGACTTGAGGGAAGTGTTCGGCGAGATCGAGCACCCGTTGGCGCGTCTGGGTATCGAGCGAGGCTTTCCCTTCGCGTCCGCTCTTCTCATAGTCGGCCACGGTATCGGCATGGATGCGCAGATTGGCGTTCCATTCGGCCTCGAGAGCATCGGCGACCAGGCGGTTGTCGGGATCGACGTTCATGTAACGCCGGCGCGCGAGCTCTGCGTCATACCGGGTCCGCTCGAGATGCTGGCGGCGCAATACGTCGGTTTCGGCGGCTCGCGCTTCGAGTTCGCGCTGGACTGCAAGCGTGACCTCGAGGGTCATGGGCGTCATCAGTTCGACGAGTAGGGCGCCGATTGCTGGATCGACGACTTTGCCGGGGACCGACTGGCACACCTTTCCGCCGCGGCGCACCAGGCTTTCCTGACAGAGATAATATGGCACGGTCCGACCGTGCTCCTGGCTGTAGCGGACGCCCATGCGCTCGCCGCACAAGCCGCACAGAAGGCGACCTTGCAGCAATGCGGGACCTTCGCGGGCCGGCCCTGACCGGCGCTCGCCGCCGAAAGCGCGGGCGTTGTCGGCCAGGCGCCGTTGGTTGACCTCGAAGCGATCCCAATCGATGTAGCCGCGGTGCAGGCCCGGCATGACGAATTGCCATTCCGTCCTGGGCATCCGAATGACGCTCGTGCCGCCCGCAGGCAAGTGGCGCGTGCGCGTCCGGCCGTATACGAACGCTCCGGCATAGCGCGGATTATGCAAGACCTGCAGAATGCGGGCATGTCGAGGCGCTGCCCAGCGGAGCTCACCCTTGTTGGGTCCGGCATGGAGCCGGCGCGGGAACGGAATCCGTTGCTCCTGAAAGAACCGTACCGTTTGCATGGCGCTGCCAGTTCGCTCGAAGGTATCGAAGACCAAGCGGATTGCTCCTTGCACCTCGGCGTCGGGATCGAGGTCGATTGCTCCGCCAGTCCGGTAGACGAGACCGACCGGCGGCCGCATTTCGAGCTCGCCGCGCCTCGCCTTGTTGAGCTGGCCACCGCGCATGCGTGCCTTGAGGATGTGCAGTTCGGCCTCGCTCATGGTGCCCTTGAGCCCAAGAAGAAGCCGGTCATTAAAACCCGCCGGATCGTAGATGCCATCCTCATCGAGAATGAGTGTGGCGGTGAGCGCACACAGCTCAATTAGGCGGTGCCAATCCGCTGAGTTGCGTGCCAGGCGAGAGACTTCAAGCCCCATGACGATGCCCGCTTTGCCAAGGGCGACTTCGCTGACGAGTTCCTGAAACCCGTCACGCGTCACGGCACTGGAGCCAGACTTGCCGAGATCGCGATCGATGATGCGGACGCGCTCGACCGGCCAGCCTGCGGCGACCGCCCGATCCCGCAGAGCATATTGACGCTGCGTGCTCTCACCGTGCTCGGTGACCTGGCGCAGCGTCGACTGGCGAACATAAAGATAGGCGTCGCGCCTGAGGTGATCGGCAGTGATTTTGAAATCAGCCATGTGCGGGTTCCTCAGCGAGGGCGACAACAATGCCGGCAATCAGGCGGGTCAGTTCGGCTGTCATCGGCGCTGGCTCGACACTGGCGCCTGGTCCGCAATCCTGCATGGCCCCAATCCGTTGAACAATCGGCTCGGGGACTGGCGCCCTGAGCCAACTCGCCAAGCCGCGGTGGCGCAGCATGCCGAGACCTGGTGCGCGCGCAGGTTCGGCACCCAGCACCGCGGCGCGTAGCATCTCGTAGTCGTCGGTGGTACGGAGCGAGGCATTCATCTGGTTGGAAAGGCCAAGGATTTTTTTTTGCGCGCCAATGCGCGCTCCAAGCTGCGTCGATGCACCTTGACATCGAACTTCGCCTCGATGGCAGCAACGCACTGCGAGGTCGTCAGCTCGGGTTGTTGATCTTTGAGAGTGGCGACGAAGTCCACGACCTCGGCGGAGATCTTGTGGCCGCCCTTTGGTCCTCGGGGGCGCGGCACAAGGCCGGCCAGCCCCGACACTGCCAGCGTATCCTGAGCTTTATAGAAGGTCGGTCGGGAAACGCCGAAGGATGATGCGACGTCGCTGATCGACATTCCCTCAACATCGTGGCGACGGACCATCTCGTAGCGGACCTGAACCAGATCCCTGGGGTCAAAGAACGGGTTGCCTGTGAAGAGCGCGTCGCGGACGGCTTCGGGATGCGGATTGAGCGCCCCGTCGCGTGCCAACGCCTGACTTTTCGGGTCCTGCCGAGGTGGCTTTGACATGCCTAGGCTCCAGGAATATTGTAAAGGCAAATACGCCTCTATATTTCGGAGGTCAAGCGCTATACTCCCACCAGATTTCGGCTGGCCTGGCTGTCTCAGGGCGACAAGTCGTAGCTTGGTTACAGCATGCGGCATGATTAAGCTTACACAAGCGGCGTAGTCTGCTTTACACACTACCGGCCCCGCCTCGGCTCCTGAGCCGCTCCAGCAAAGCACAAAGTTCAAGCAAGTCGACGGTGCGGAATGCCGCCCTCTCGCTCGCAGTTCGCCGGAAATCATCTAGCGGGTCGATGTCGGTCAGTCTGGCCGATATCGAGCGAAGCGCCCCGTCCGGGCCGATATAGACGACGCGGTCCTCGCCCCAATGCAAGCGGCGGCACACCAACTCAAATTCGTTGCCGACCATCGGGTGAAAAGGATGCGTGATGCGTACCTTGTGGCAGGTCGTGCCCACACGGCCTGCAGTAGACGACGGTTTCCAAGGCCAAGGTCGAGGTGGCCGTCCAAGTGGTGCAGCGCTGGATCCTGGC
>CAXTOB010000689.1:0-3367 GCA_964245505.1 uncultured Acetobacteraceae bacterium
GGATGCGCACGCCGCGCCAGGGATGCAGCACGAGCAGGTCGGCATCGCCGGTGACAAGGGTGTCCGCGCCGGAGGCAAGGGCAAGTTCCAAATACTTGTTGTCCTTGGCGTCGCGGCAGTCGGTCACGCGCTCGGCCGGGGCGAACCACACCGCTCCCGCGCGCAAGGTGTCAACGATACGCGCCCGGCGTGCCGCCGTCACAGCCCGCGCGAAGCGTGGCCGGCCCAGCACCTCGACGATCTCCGCCTCCACCTCGGCCGAGAGTGCGAACAGGTCCGTAGCGTCGGCATGCAGCAGCGCCCGCTCGGGCACGCTGTCCTCACGCAGCGCAGCGCTCACCACGGCCGACGCGTCAAAGACGATCAAGCCGCCGGGGCACCACGGCGCTCCGCATTGTAGGCATCGAGCTCGGCATCGATGTCGGCGTTGGTCAGGCCCGCGGCCCGCGCCTCGGCCTTGGCGTCGGCAATGGCCTGCGCGAACTCGCTTGGGCCGGGGCGCGGGTGGAGCACGCGGCTGACCAGGCGGCCCATGGCGGCGCGGGTGCGGGCGTCAGCGAGCGCGGCCGCGGCGGCGGGCTCGACCTCGATCGTGACGGGGATGGTGTCGGGCATGGCGGGTCTCCTCAGCGGGACCCTACCGGTGCAGCACGCATTGAAGCAAGCTACATACGCGCGATAAAGGACATTATCAAACATATAAAGGCCGTGCGGGCGAGCCTTTCCAGCTTGGACTAACATGGAGCGGCATGCGCATTTACATGCGCATATTATTGGTGCAACACTCTAGCCTGAAGGAGGAATTTTTGATGCCTCGCCCTGCCGCCGCCCAGGCGACCCGCCGACCCACGAACGTTACTCTGCCTGTCGAGCTCCTGGTCCAGGCGCGCGCGCTCGGCCTGAATGTCTCGCAAGCCTGCGAACGCGGTCTCAAGGCCGAAATCGCCAGGAGCCAGGCCGCGCAATGGGTGGAGGAGAACCGCGACGCGCTGGCGTCGTCCAACGACTATGTCGAGTGCCACGGCCTGCCGCTGTCTGAATTCCGCCAGTTCTAATGGGCCGCTTCGACGTCTATGTAACGCCCGGCCAAGGCAGGATCGGCTATGTGCTCGATGTGCAGGCCGACCTCCTGCAAGATCTCAATACCCGGGTCGTCGTGCCACTACTCCCACCCGATGCTGCACCCAAACCGGCCCGCAACCTAAATCCCGCCTTCGAAATCGACGGTCAGCCGCACCTGATGCTGACGCAATTCATCGCCGCCGTACCTGCCAAGGAGCTTAGGACACCCGTGCTCTCCCTCAATGCGCGCAGCGACGACATCATGCGTGCTCTCGATACCCTTCTGGTCGGGTTCTGAAACAGCGACAGCATGCTGCTGATGGATAGGCCCTCGCCCGTAGTGGCCGAATTCCTAGCCGCCGCACCCCCCGCCACAGCTTGCGATCTCACGATGACCAAGTGGCTTCGCGTCCTGGTTCCACGCAGTCGTCATCGCGCTGAGCGGTCGCGCTTCATGCACGATCTCCCTGCCGATCAAGGTGAACAGCTGTTTCAGCGGCAAAGAGGACTTTGTGCCATTTCGGGGCTACCGTTCTCTCTGGAGGAATTTGCCGACGTCCTGGTGAAACACCCGTTTGCACCGAGTCTAGATCGAATTTCCTCTCGGGGCGGCTACACGGTCGACAATGTTCGGCTGGTCTGCATCGCGGTGAATTTCGGCATGGGGCAGTGGGGCGAGGAGCTCTACCTGACCTTCGCCCGGGCTGCTGTCGACCTAAGTAGTCAGGCTGACAATGCTATGGCAGTGACGGCCGGTGCGGGCGCAAGCTCAACCTCCCGTCAAGCCGGTGCCGACCCTGTCGCCCTCTGGTTCGCAGCCAGACGCGAACGCCTAGCTGCAGCAGAACGAATTGCGTCGACACTGACCGGGGAGTCGTTACGCCGACAACGGCGGCGTATAGCCAGCCTCAAGCGTAACCTCACACTCGGACCCGACGGTCTGAAAGCAGCTGCGGACAGGGCAGTTCAGACACGCACTGGCTGATTTATTAGCCTTACTGATGGACTATCATTCCGAACAACGGTGCGAAACTCAAGACTTCTGCAAGCAGCCAGAAGCCGACACGCTACTCCTTGCTGATGTTCCAATACGCGACTACCGGCGAGTTCAGCACGCCGCTCAGCGTAGTGCGGTAGGCGACCGGCTGTGTGGCCTGGCCGAGCGGGCAATACGGGTTCACCACCGCCAGCCGTCGCTGCAGTTGCTCCAGGATCCCAGGACGCTCGGCTGGTGCGGCCTTGGCGTAGCGGGCACGCAAGTTCTCCACCTCGGTGTCGCAGGGCCATCCCGACAGGTTGCTGCGGTCGCACGGCATGTAGGCGAAGATGTTGGTGTTAGGGCTGAAAGCCAGAACGCCGGGCTCGCCAGTGACGTAGATGTTCCAGCCGCCGGCATCCGGGGCGGACTGCTGGGCGCTGCGGCTGACAACCGTGCCCCAGTCGCTCCATTGCATGTCGACGTTCAGCCCGGCCTTCTTCAGGGCATCGGCGGTCACCTCCGCCATAGGGCCCATGTAAGCGATGTCCCGCGTCGCCAGCATGGTGATGCGCTTGCCCTTGTAGCCAGCCTCCGCCAGGAGCTCGCGGGCGCGGGCCAGGTCGGGGCCGAACCCTTCGGTGCCGGCCTGCGTGCCGTTGGGCGAGCCGCACACGAAGAACGAGTTGCACCCCTGGTAGAAGGCCGGATCGCCGTAGCCGGCCTCCATCTCGTCGTCTTGGTTGACAAGGTAGGGCAGGGCTAGGCGGGCGCGGGGGTCATTGAACGGAGGATAAAGCGCGTTCGGACGCAGTATGGCCTGGCTGGCCAGCTCGCTGAGCACCTGCACCTTGATCGCCTTGTTCTTCCGCATCAGCGGCAGCAGGTCGAAGGACGGGCGTTCCAGGAAGTCCACCTCGCCGGCCTGCAATGCGCTGCTGGCAGTGGCTGGGTCAGGCTGCACCACGAACTCCACTCGGTCGACCTTGACCACGCGGCCCCCGGCCAGGCCATCCGGCGGCTCGTCGCGGGGCACGTAGTCGGGGTTACGGTCGTACACCACGCGGGCGCCGCTGAGCCGCAAGGCCGTGTTGAACTTGAACGGGCCGGAGCCGATGACGGAGGTGGCGGGTTTGCCGAGCTCGGGGATGTCCTGGGCGCGCATGATGATCGCGAAGTGGGACGGGGCGGCGGCCAGCGTATCGAGCAAGCCGGCCTGCGGCTCGGACAAGGTCCACTCGAACGTCTTGTCGTCCACGGCGGTCATGCCCGTAGGCCCTGACCCAACACCATTGTCACCAGCCGCCACTTCGGGTCAGCAAAGGTCGA
>CAXTOB010000690.1:0-3366 GCA_964245505.1 uncultured Acetobacteraceae bacterium
GGCGTGGGGGCTGCGGTGGGAGCCGCCCAGGCCGGCGCAAAGACCTTGATCCTGGAGAGCGCGGGCTTCCTGGGCGGCGCGGCAACGCTGAAGTGCGTGCAGACCTATTGCGGCCTTTACACCATCAGCGACCAGCCGCGCCCGGCGGTGCTCGGCGTGTCCGCCCAGGTCGTCGCCAAGCTCCGCAAGCTCGGCGGCGCGACCGGACCGGTGAAGTTCCGCGGGACTTTCCTGTTGCTCGACGCGGAGGCGGTGAAGTTCGTCCTGGACCAGGTCTGCGCGGAGGCGGGCGTTGACGTGCTCCTGCACGCCACGATGACCCGGGCGGAACGCGACGGCGGCCTGGTCCGCAGCGTGAGCTACCATGACCACAACGGCGACCACGAGGTGCGCGGGAAGGCCTTCGTTGACGCCAGCGGCGAATGCGACCTGGCCTTTTTCGCTGGCGCCGCGACCCGCTACGGCAACCACGGCTTCATCAACCTGGGCACCCTGGGCACGCGCTTCGGCGGCATCCGGCCCGATGCCGACCTGAACGCCAAGAGCTGGACGGCGGCGATCCAGAAGGCGCGGCGCGAGGGCGTCTCGCCGCTGTCGAAGGACACGTCCCTGGTGGCGCGGGTGCCGCTGTCCAACGACGTCATCACCTACCTGGTCAGCCAGGCCTACGACGCCAGAAACGCCCGAAGCATCAGCGAGGCGGAGCGGCGCGGCCGCGAGCAGGCCTGGGCGTACCTCGGCGTCATCCGGACGATCAGGGGCTGCGAGGACGCCTACCTGGCGGTGACCGGACCATCGTTCGGCACGCGTGAGAGCCGGCACGTCAACTGCGTCCAGCAGCTCAAGGAGGCGGACGTGCTCGCCGGCGCGCGGTTCCATGACTCCATTGGGCTTGGCGCATGGGGCACAGAGTGGCACAGCGCCGAGACGAACGAGAGCGAGTTCAAGTTCGTGGGCGGGAACGGCGTCTACGAGATCCCGCTTGGCGCGGTAACCAGCGCCGACACGCCCAACCTGTTTGCCGCCGGACGCACGGCGGACGGCGATCAGAAGGCGGGCGCGTCGCTGCGGGTGATGGGGACAGCCTTCGCGACCGGGCAGGGCTGCGGCGTCGCGGCCGCCCAGTATGCGCGGGCAGGCACGGCTTCAATCGGCGATGTCCAGGCCGCCCTTCGTGAGCAGGGGGCCTTGATCGACGGGGACGACCTGCCCAGCCCCGTGCCGCTGCAGGCTTTGTGAACCACAATGACGACCAAACGGGAGCGCGCCGTGATCCTCAAGACCTACGCCCGCATCTTCACGAACGACGCCCAGAAGTCGCTGGACGCCTACATGCAGGCGTTTGGCGGCGAGCCGCACATGCGGATGAGATTTGGCGAGTGGGACCTCATCGGCATCGGCGACGTCATGTTCGTCGGCGGCACGGACGAGGCGCTGGCGCCGATCCGCGACAGCCACGGGCCGCTCATCGTTGACGACCTCGATGAGACGCGACGCCGCCTGGAGGAGGCCGGGGCCGAGATCACCAAACCGATCAGCCCGGCCCCGACAGGCCGGTTCCTTTATGCCAGGCATCCCGATGGTTCGAGCGTCGAGTACACGGAGCTGAAGCCCGAGTTGGTCGAGAAGTGGATTGCCGGCCCACACCGCGAAGGCCGGTTGAGCTCACAAGCCTGACCTGTGATGCCGGGGGCGATTGCCGATCCTGCCTCGGCTGCCGTGCAAGGACGCGGGCGACACGCAGGTGCCCAGGAGGTGCCCGTCCGTGTCCACGAGGGCGTGGCGCTTGCGCCCGGCAACGCGCCAGGCTGGGTCGCAGCTGTGTTGGCCCGCGACGCCCATTGGACCCGGGCGCGCGGCATGGGTATTCATGACCGCCGCCGTTGGCAGCAGGCCGCGCCCGGCCAGCATCCGGTCGAGCGCCTTCAGTACTTTCCGAGTCTTTCTAGCCGCCAGCCGCCGATGGCAGGTTGACGTTGCCGAAAGGCGCAGGACCGCAATCAAGCTTTTGACGCCCAGCAGGAGGGTCACTTGCCATGCAAGGAAAGATCGCGCTTGAGGAGCATTTCGAGTCGCCAGACTTCCCGGCGACCGGCAGCCATAGTTTCGTGAACGATGATTACATGAAGGCCGTCGAGCGGAACCTCAACGACTACAAAAGCCGCTTGGCCGACATGGACGCGACCGGCATCGAGAAGGCGGTCATATCGCTGACGCAGCCGGGCATTGAGGGCATCACCGACACCAAAAAGGCCATCGATACCGCGAAGCGCATGAACGACCATGTGGCCGAGTTCTTCATCGCCAACAGCCCGGCCCGTTTCTACGGCTTCGCCGCCTTGCCGCTGCAGGACCCCAAGGCCGCAGCGGACGAGTTGGAACGCACGGTGAAGCAGCACGGCTTCAAGGGCGCCCTCGTCAACGGCTACAGCAACATCGGCGATGGCGGCGAGGTGCGCTACCTCGACGAGGCGCCGGCATGGGAGTTCTGGGAGCGGGTCGAGGCACTCGATGTGCCCGTTTACCTGCATCCGCGCATCCCGCAGCCGAGCCAGCAACGGATTTACGAGGGCTATGAGGGTCTGCTGGGCTCTGCCTACGGCTTCGGCGCCGAGACGTCCACCCATGCCGTCCGCCTGATGCTCAGCGGGCTGTTCGACCGGTTTCCCAGGCTGAACATCATCCTGGGGCACCTCGGCGAGGCGCTTCCGTTCACGCTGCCCCGCCTGCAGCACCGGCTCCGGCACCAGCGTCCGGAAACGCACGGCAAGCATAAGAGGCCGCCGATGGACTACCTGCGCGAAAACTTCTATCTCACGACAAGCGGCGAGTTTGAAACCCAGGCGCTCATGGACACTATCCTTGAAGTTGGGTCGGACAGGGTCCTTTTCTCGGTGGATTACCCTTACGAGGACATGAAGGAACTGGCGCCTTGGTTCGACGCATGTCCGATCAGCGAAAGCGACCGCTTAAAGATTGGGCGGTCTAACGCCGAAAAACTTTTGAAGGTATGAGAGTGTCCTCAGCGGCACTGGCGCGCCATGTGCCTCAACAGCGGCCCCACATGGTGGCAGGGTTCGGCGTCATCCCGCTTTTCTTCATCTGCAATTGGAGCTGTGTTCCATGACCAAGCGCCCCATGACTTTCCTTTCCTTTATCGTCCTCGCTGCCGGCTTGGTTTGCCCGCTGGCCTCGAACGGCATGGCCCAGTCAACCGGAAGCGTCGCGCAGCCAGTCGCTGCCTCCCAGTACGTTGATGGCACGGTCACGCTCTCGGGAGGCAGCGTCGCAGCCGGCATCGGCTTCGTCTGGGGCGACGGGAAGCTCGTGTTCCAAGGACGGCAGCACAGCTTCAATGTTCACGGC
>CAXTOB010000691.1:0-3363 GCA_964245505.1 uncultured Acetobacteraceae bacterium
GTCATAGCTCCACCTTCTCAGGAGTTGGAGCCTCCGGCAAACCCGGCGCGGTTCACTGACCGTCTCCGATCGCGCCAGCGCCTGAATGGCCAGGTCCTTGCGGTCACTCCCGGGCAGCCGCGCCGCTGCACCCGCACATCGATCCATCTCGCACCACACCTGAAAACGTCAGGGTGCCATCATCCGTCCTGGAAGCGTCAACCCGGCTCTGCCAAGCCCCACGTGTAACCCGGTTCTGAACCACGCCGTGTAGGTTATCCCTTGCAACAAAGGGGACGTCACATATGCAACACGGCTACAAGCGCCACTTCGCGCGCTCCAGGCCGCGAGCCGCCCTGTCCGCCAGGTGCGTGTCGGTCGTGCCCGCGCCGTGGCCGCGGGCGGCCTGATCCTCCCTGGTTTCTCTAACAACCCGCACCTTGGTCCATCAAGGCCGCTGCAGGCTGTTCACCCTATCTACGGGCGAGCCACCAAAGCGACGGAGGTTCAATGGACAGGCGAGCCGCCGTCCCACCCGGACCGGCACGTCGTCGAACAGGAAGCGGAACGTCGCCCCGTAATGGCCCTTGCTGGCCAGCACACGCCGGCAGGACTCGCATAAACGACGATGTGCACCCAAGGCAGCGACCTGCGCCGTTAAGAGCGGGGCCTACAGCGCCGCTGTGAGCCACTTCGCCTCGTATAGCCGTAGCCCGACTCACCCACACTGGCCTGCACGTCGCGCTCAATGCAGGCGAGTTCGTTCTCAGTGAGCACGCCGGGCTTGTGTTCCGTGACCAGCTTCACCCGCCACGCCAGCTTCCACCAGCCTACCTTCATCCCGAGAGCCCGCACCCTCCCTCGATCGGGTCAGCCTCCACCAGTCTGCATGCTCTCTCGCACTCCCGCGGACATCATCGCTGTGGCATGTCGCTGCGTTGGACCCGCTCGGGGATGCGTTCCAGCCGGCGGTCGTGGCCGACCACGAGGACGCAGATCGCGGTCACGAGCGGGCCCACAGCCAGGAACAGCAGTCCTAGATTGGTGCTCTGCGTCGCGTCCTTGATGATGCCATACACCGAGGGGCCGAACCAGCCGCCGAGATTGCCGACGGCGTTCACCATCGCCAGGCCGCCGGCTGCGGCGACGCCGGTCAGCATGGCGCTTGGGATCGACCAAAAGGTCGGGATCAGGGATTGCTGGCCCATCATGGCGATGCACAGCGCAATCATCGTTAAGGCGGGATGGCCGACGCCGATGAGGACGCAGGTCGCGAGCCCTCCCGCGGCGACCAGGGATGCGACGGCCACGTGCCACTTGCGCTCGCCTGTGATGTCTGAATGGTAGCCCCATCCGATCATCGCCACGAAGGCGCAGATGTAGGGCAGCGCCGCCGTGATCCCGATCCAGCTTGGACCCACGCCAAGTCCCTTGACGATCAAGGGCAGAAAGAAGACCAAGCCGTATGAGGAAATGTTCTGGCCGAAATAGGCGAGTGCCAACAGCCAGATCTTGTAGTTGGTGAAGGCCTCGAACAGTGAGAACTTGCGGACGGCCTCACGCTGGACGTTTTCGGAATCCAGGCGGCTCTGCAGCCAGTCGCGTTGCTCGGTCGTCAGCCAGGCCGCATCGTGCGGTCGATCGGTCAGCAGCATATATACGATGACGCACATGATAATCGGCGGCAGCGCTTCGACGATGTAGAGCCACTGCCAGCCATGCATGCCGGCCACGCCTTCCAGCTGCAGGAGCAATCCGCCGAGCGGCGGCCCGATGAACAGCGAGATGACGCTGGCCGACTGGAAGAGGCCCATCATCCGGGAGCGATAGAAGGAGGGAAACCACCATGTGAGGTACAGCAGCACGCCGGGGTAGAAGCCGGCCTCCGCCAGTCCGAGCAGAATGCGGTTGCCGTAGAAGCTCCAATCGTTCCAGACAAAGGCCGTCAGCCCCGCAATGATGCCCCAGGTGACGAGGATTCGCGCGATCCATCGGCGCGCCCCGACCCGGTTGAGCATCAGGTTGCTCGGGATTTCCGCAAGGAAATAGCCAAAGAAGAACAAGCCCGCGCCGAAACCGAACACCGCATTGCTGAAGTGCAGGTCGCCGACCATGGTGGTCGCGGCCATGCCGACGTTTGAGCGGTCCAGGTAGGCGCAGAAATAACCGAGCATCAGGAGCGGCATGAGACGCCAAGACACTCTTCTCATGGTCTGCCGCTCGAGTGGGTCTATCTCGCCTGGGGCTGGGAGACGTGCATCCACGTTCGTTTTCCCTATTCAATTAGGAAGTACCGGAAGAAGGCGGTCTCGTCGCCTTCTTCCGGATCACTCTTGGACGGGACCGTCTCAGCAAGCAAGACCGGGAAGCTTCGTCCGAGCGCTCGCGGCGCTCCGGATACCGGACTTTCGTTGACGCTCCTCGCCTCCGACCTCGACGACGACATCCCGGCGGATTTAATTCTTCCTGTGGTCTCGCCTCGCGGATTGATCGGCGGCAAAGGCCAGTCCTGGAAAGGTTTACGCGAGCGCGAGCGTGGACTTCCTACCGGCCGTCAAGCGTTTGATGAACGGTTGAGAGACCCGGCATGGCCTGCTGTGGAGTGCCTCGTCCCGTTCCGTCGAGGGTAGCGCCGTGGGCAGGTCGGGACGAAGGGATGGTGGCGGCAGTCGAACCAAGGGATGTCTATTGCTACAGTTCGACCGTCTTGCCGTGGGCGGGGTCGAACAGGGTCTGGCGCTTCAACAGGACGCAGGCGACCCCGAGCAGCCGGTCGGCGACGCCGCGCAGGGCGCGACTATAGGAATGGCCACGCGCCCTGAGCGCCTCGTAGCGGCCGCGGCTTTTGGGGTCATGCTGCACGGCGGTCCGCGCCCAATGGAACACGGCCTGGCGCAGGCGCGCCGCCTTGGCCGGGGTCGGCGCTACGGTCCACAGCGCGAGCACCCTCTCAGCCACGACGTCGTCGCTCACCTCGAGCAGTTGCGGGTAACAACGCGGCCTTATGTAGCTGCTGCCACCGGCGAGATGGGCTCGTACTCGGTGGCTGATGCTGCCATGGAGGGTGCTGGTTTCTCCTCTCCTGACTGGTCCTCATGGCGCAGCATTTCCTGCTTTCTGCCGGCGCGCGCTCGCTCAGCGCCGCCAAGATCATGCGCATGTCTGACGACGGGGTCGAGGACGTGTTCCTGCGTCTGCGCTGGCCCGAGACGGACGGCAAGCCCGTGTGCCCGGACTGCGGTTGCTTGATCTGCTACGCGTGCCGGTAGCCGTCGGGCTAGCCGCGCTGACGCTGCTAGGCCTGCCGCCGCGACTTCTCGATCACGTCCGCACCCTGTTCGCCTGGCACAAGCTGCTGCTGCGGACCTACCTTCTTGGCGTTGC
>CAXTOB010000692.1:0-2281 GCA_964245505.1 uncultured Acetobacteraceae bacterium
CCGGGGGACAGCCGATCACCCAGGGCCGCCACCAGCAAGGTCTTTACGGCGTCGAGAAACGGCAGCGGCACGCTGATCTCCTGTTGGTTGCACCATCATGTTCCCATAGCCGCAGCTGTAGCCCTCTGCTTCGAAACTGCCAGCCCGGTTTCGGCCAGGTGACGTGAACCACCTGGCCGGTGGACCCTCGGTTCGTAGAAGCACGCCTCCTACGCCAGTCGCCCGCGACGCCGCTCAGGCGGCCATTCTGTGGAGCGCACAGAGCTTGTTGCCATCGGGATCACGGAGGTAGGCGAGATATAGGCCGCCGGAGCTGCCTTGACGCACACCGGGCGCATCCTCGATCGCCGTGCCCCCGTTCTCGACACCCGCCTTGTGCCATGCATCGGCTTCCTCGGGGCTTTCCACCGCAAAGCCGATCGTGCCCCCGTTCGCATGGGTGGCGGCCTCGCCGTCGATGGGCTTGGTAATCAAAAACCGCCCGCCGCGGTGTGCATAAACCAGGCGCCCTTTTGGGTCCTGCACGCCGGGCGTGCCGCCGATGGCCCCGATGAGAGCATCATAAAACGACTTCGACCGGGCGATGTCGTTGGTGCCGATCATGACATGGCTGAACACTCGGTTCTCCTCCTTGTGGTTGCTCGCTGGCTCCGTCGGGACGGTGGCGCGCAGGGACATAGCCCCGGCTACATCGAGGAGCGCCAACTCTGCAACCCTCCTGTCCACCTATGTTCGCTGCCCCAAACTTCCGTCCCAAAGCCGCCGGTCGGCTCTCGGCCACCTTGACAGGGGCTACGCATGAAATTTCTCTCGCCTGCCGTGCCCTGACGTATGATGACGCGCCCTCACGATTGCGGGGGAGCGGAGCATGTCGATCGAGAAGCTGGGACGGTATTTCGTGGCGGTCGAGGACCCGCGCTGCTCCGGCAAGATCGAGCACCGCCTGATCGAGGTGCTGGTGATCGCGGTCTGCGCCGTGATCGCCTGCGCCGAAAGCTGGGACGACATTGCGCTGTATGGCCGCAGCAAGCTGGCCTGGCTCAGGACGTTCCTGGAACTGGCGAACGGCATTCCCTCGCATGACACCTTTCGGCGCGTGTTCATGCTGATCGACCCCGATGCGTTTGAGGCCGGGTTCGCGGCCTGGGTTGGCTCGCTCGCAGACAGGTTCGAGCGCGAGGTGGTCGCCATCGACGGTAAGACCGTCCGGCGCTCGTTCGACCATGGGCGGGAGCAGTCGCCGCTGCACGTGGTGAGCGCGTGGGCGAGCGAGCAGGGCCTGGTGCTGGGCCAGCGCTGCGTGGACGGCAAGTCGAACGAGATCACCGCCGTGCCCGAGCTGCTGGACCAACTCGTGCTGGAGAACAGCATCGTCACCCTGGACGCCATGGGCTGCCAGATCGCGATTGCCGAGAAGATCCTGGCGCGCGGGGGCGACTACCTGCTGACGCTCAAGGGCAACCACCCCCTGGCACACGCGGCTGTGGTCGAGCACTTCGACCAGCGCTGCTTCCGCCGTGGCGCACCCCACCGGGCTGATTGCGACGCCTTCGACGACACGCATGGCCGCCTGGTCCGCCGCAGGGTGTTCGCCAGCACCGATGCTGCGGCTTTGGACGCTTTGACTGGTTGGCCGGGCTTGCGCACCGTGCTGGCGGTCGAGAGCATCCGCAGCGTCAACAGCGCGCCCAAGGTCGAAGCTGAAATCCGCTACTTTCTGTCGAGCTGCCCTGACGACCCAGCCGTCCTGGGCAAAGCCATACGCTCGCATTGGGCGGTGGAGAATGCGCTCCATTGGGTTCTGGATGTGACGTTTCGCGAGGATGACAGCCGCGTGCGCGACCGCACGGCGGCGCGCAACCTGGCGCTCCTGCGCAAGATTGCCCTCAACATCGTCGGTCGTGACCGGACATCGAAGGCCAGCGTGCGCGCCCGGCGGAAAAGGGCCGCTTGGAATGACGCCTACATGCTTCAGCTCCTGGTCGGATAGCCGCCAAATTCCATGCAGGACCGGCACAAGATTTCATGCGTAGCCCCTGGGAGTCCCAGCAGATGGCGCTCATGCGGGATGTGCTGTGCCGGGCGCTGGGATCCAGGCCCAACCTTCGGATCATGACGCGACACAGGAGACGCCTGGCCATGGCAGACCCGAAGACGGTGGATCCCGTTGTCTTCAACCGCGGTGACGGCGGTGCGCTCGACAAGCTGAGCGGCATGGTCCCGCAAACCAACGTCAGGTGGATCGAGGCTTGTGAGTTGAGGCTCGACAGCAAGCTGGACC
>CAXTOB010000692.1:2291-3357 GCA_964245505.1 uncultured Acetobacteraceae bacterium
GCCTTGATGCAGACCGCGAGCCAGACCTTCTTGATCTCGCGCAGCGGCCCCTTGCCGCTCTTTGTCGCCTGGCCCGGAAACACCCACGGGCACCCTGGATCGGCGGCGTTCTTCACCGCGACCAGAACCTCCAAGGCCGCAGCGGACAACGGCACGCGATGGGCTTTGGCCTGCTTCGTCGAGGCGCCCGGCTTTGACCAGACACCCTTCTTCAAATCGAATTGGTCCCACGTCGCAGACAGCATCTCGCCGCGCCGGGCGCCCGTCGGCAACAGGAGCCTGATCGCATTGCAACTCGTCCGCTCAGCGTGCAATGCCAGCGCTTCGCCCAGCTTCGCGATCTCCGCCGGAGTCAGGAAGCGTTCGCGCTTCTGCTCCGGTTCACGCTCGATCCCGCGCGCCGGGTTGTCGCTTCGCATCTCCCATCTGATCGCAAGGTTCAGCATCTTGGACAGCACCGCGACAGCCCTGTTTGCCTGGCAGGGAGCCGCGACCGCGATCTCGCGGTGCAGACGCTCGATGTCGGAACGCCGGAGGTCCACGACCCTGATCTTGCCCAGCCTCGGGAGAATGTGCCGTTGCAGGATCGACCAATACTCCCGGACGGTGGTTGCGTGGCGCCTGGACAGGTGATCCGCGTCGAAGCGGACCGCCAACTCATCGACCGTTGGCGCGGCGCGGTCGGCATGCCGCTCGGCCATCGGGTCCTCGCCGCTGCCGACTTGGCGTTTGATCCGCTTGGCCTCGTCGCGGGCCTGCGACACCTTCCAGTCGGGGAAGCTGCCGATGGTGACGCGGCGCTCTCGGCCGCCGGCTCGGTAATTCACGATGAAGGCCCTGGCGCCGGCTGCGGTCACGCGGACGCCGAAGCCCTTCACCTCGCTGTCGTAGGTGATCTGGTTGCCGGCTGACGGTTTCGGCGATGCCTTCACGCCCTTGTCCGTCAACTCCTCCGCCATGGCCTGCGCTTTCCGTGTCCGCACTGTGTCCGCAAACCGGTGTCACAGGACGGCGCTGCCTTGTCAAAGAAAACCAGCAGATGAACCCACAACATCATGTTTTAGCG
>CAXTOB010000693.1:0-3349 GCA_964245505.1 uncultured Acetobacteraceae bacterium
TCACCGCGAAGGCCCCGACGATCCCGCCCAGCGGTGCCCACCACGGCATGTTGGACACCCCTTCGCCGGTCGGCAGCGGCTTGGGGATGCAGAAGAACAGGATCGCCAGCAGGAACACGATCGGCAGGAATGAGACGATGCTCGCCAGCCACGGGTTGCTCAGCGCGCCGCGCAGGGCGCCGTTCATCGGCGGCCCCCAGGCCTGCAGTGCACCGCAGACCAGGATGATTGGGTAAAGCCAGGCGGCGCTGATGTTCTGCATGGTGTCTCCTTTCGGGGGTGTGAGATCAGCCGAAGGCAAAGGCGCCCGCGATGGCGAGCAGGAGCGCAGGCGGCATCACCAGCGCCCCGAGCTTCAGGAACTGCCAGGCGCCAACCTGGATGCCCTCGCGCCGCAGCGCCGTCAGCCACAGGATGGTCGCAAGCGACCCGGTGACCGACAGGTTCGGGCCGAGGTCCACGCCGATCAGCACGGCGGCGCGCACCCGCTCCGGCAGGTCCGCCAGCTCCGCCATGCGGCCCGCGACTAGGCCGGCCGGCAGGTTGTTCACCGCGTTGCAGCCAAAGGCGAGGATCAGCCCGGCGGCCCACGCCGCCTCCGTCGCCGAGTGCTGCACGAAGCCGTGCAGGAGGTCCGCCAGGCGCCGGGTGACGCCGGTGCGCTCCAGCGCCTCCACCAGCACGAACAGCCCGGCAACCAGCGGCAGCACGCCCCAGGAGATGTCCTTCAGCACGCCGCCTGGCCCTTTCTTCGCGCGCCAAAGCACCAGCACCGCCGTCGCGGCGCCGGCCAGGAAGGTCGGCAGGCCCAACTGAATATCAAACGCCGATGACGCCAGCAGCACCACCGCCGTGCCCGCTATCCCCCACGCCGCCATCCGCCCGGCGCCCGACAGTTCCGGCACCTCGATGTCGCCGGACACGTCGCCCAAGTCGCCCCGCTGGGTCCAGCGCAGCACGGCGTAGGTGGCGATGACCGAGAGCAGCGACGGTAGGGCGTAGCGCGGCAGCCCCGATCGACAGGAGCGACGGCAAGGCGAAGCTGGCAAGCCAACGGCCGAGCTGGGGTGTGTGGTCGCCGTACAGCACTAGGTTGGCCGGATTGGAAATCGGCAGCACGAAGCTCGCGGCGTTGGCGATGAAGGCGCAGATGAACAGGTAGGGCAGCGGCTTTTCCGCTTTAGCGGTCCTGACCACCGCGCCGATGGCAGGGGTCAGGACGACGGCGGTCGCGTCGTTGGACAGGAACACCGTCACCACGGTCCCGACCAGGAAAACCAGGGTGAACAAGCGCGTCCCCGATCCATGCGCCAGCCGGGCGGCCTGGGCGGCGAGCCAGTCGAACAGGCCCTCCTGCCGGGCCAGCTCCGCCAGCAGCATCATGCCGACCAGGAACAGGTAAACGTCGAGCCCCCTGGCGACGCCCGTGGCGGCATCCGCCGGGGACAGCAGGCCCAGCACGACAAGCAGGACCGCGCCCGCTGTCGCCCAAATCCACTCCGGCCAGGAGAACGGCCGCACGATCACGCCGGCGGTGGCCGCAGCGGCGATGCCCCAGGTGGTCCAGGGCGAGGCGGCCAGGGCGCCCATCAGGCTACCACCGGCCCGGCTGCGGCCTGGCCAGTGCGCCCGGTCCCGGTTTCCGGCATCAGCAGCGCGAAGAACGCCAGCCCGGCGCAGGCGATGGCCGTCAAGTACAGGAACCCCGCCGTGAAGCCGAACCACTGCACGACATATCCCGCCGTCGCATTGCTGAGCGTCGCGCCGATGCCCACCGACAGCGCCATCAGCCCCTGGGCGAAGTTGAACCGCCCGGTCCCCCGCGTCAGGTCGGAGGCGATCAACACCGAGATCACCCCGAAGATGCCCGCCGCCACCCCGTCCAGCAGTTGTATGGCGACCACGCCGTAGGGGCTGCTGGTGAGCGTGAACAGGATGCCGCGCACCGGCAGCACCGCCAGGGCCACCAGGAAGATCGTCTTGCGCCCGACCCCGCGCGCCGACGCCTGGCCCACCAGCCAGGCCACGCCGACCATCACGAACTGCGCCGCGATGATGCAGGCCGACAGCGCCGCCGTGTCCGACCCCGGATGCGCCTGCGCCAGCACCTGCCCGGCCATCGGCAGCATCGCCGCGTTGCCGAAGTGGAACAGCACCACGGAGGCCAAGAAAATCCGCAGGTCCTTGCGCTTCAACAGGTCGCGCATCGCAACCGGCTCGCACTTGTTCGCCGGGTCCTCGCCGCCGCGCGCCCGCTCGTAGTCGATCTCCGCGGGATTGATGAGCTTGACGATGAGGGCGCTGGACACCGCGAAGGCGCAGACGAGGTAGAAGATCCAGTCGTAGCCAAGATAGGTCCCGAGCGCCCCGGCCAGCACGGCGGCGATCAGGTTGCCGCCGTGATTGAACGACTCGTTGCGGCTGACCCGAGAGTCCAGCCGCCGCCGCCCGACCAGGCCCAGCGACACCGCCGCGATGGCCGGCGGGATGATGGCCGACGCCGCTCCCAGCATGGCCTGCGCTGCGATCACGGCGAGGAACCGCGGATAGGCGGCGATCAGCAGGCAGCCCAGCCCGATCAGCAGGCCCGACCCGGCGATCAGCAGCCGCTTCGCCCGCGTCCCGTCCACCAGCAGCCCCGCCGGCACCTGGAACACCGCCGCCGTAATGGAGGAGGCCGCCATCGCGATGCCGATGGCGCCGGAGTCCCACTGCTCCCCGCCCTTGAGGAACACCGCGAGGTATGGCCCCACCCCGTCTCGCACGTCCGCCATCAGCAGGTTGATGGCGTCCAGCCCGCGTAGGGAGCGGGTGGAAGGCTGTGGGGCGTTCCTGCCTACTTCGGCGGTTTGCCCGGCGCCGCCGGCGGCGGCTGGGATGCCTGGCATGTCTTCCCCTTGAAATTCGGGCCTTGAGGTTCGGGCCGCGCTGGGTGCCCACTTCGGCATGCACCTAAGCAAACCTCTAGAGGTTTGCGCACAGACGAAAAACTAAGCAGCCTTGTGAGGCCTGGCACGGCCGCAGGCCATCTGTGTGACAGGCCGCGCAAGCCTGCTTAGGCCGTCGGTGCCGTTCATCCTGCCCCTTTCCCGAGGGAAAGGGGCAGGCAACCATCGTAGCGACGGTTATGGCGACTATGGCGACCGCTGTGATGACCGTCGTGGCAGATACATAATCCCACCACGGCAGCGAGACAGCGGGCGCCTTGGCCGGGCTACTGCGGCGTGGCGGGCGGCGGCGGGGCGTCGGGTCCGGCGTCGGGACCGCTGCCCGGGCGGGGTCCTGGGCCGTGCCCGGGACCATGCCTCGGCGGCGCGGCAATGGGCGTCATGCTGGCGGCGTCCGGCCC
>CAXTOB010000694.1:0-3345 GCA_964245505.1 uncultured Acetobacteraceae bacterium
CGCCGCTTCCAGCGCCTGCAGCGCCGCGGCAGTCCCGGCGGCGGCGGCGGCGCACTGCGCGGCGGCCGCCGCCAGCCCTGCCTTGGACAGCAGCGCCGGGAGATCCTCGTTCAGCTTGGTGGGCAGCTTGGTAGGTTGCATTGCCATTGCACGCCCTAGTTGATCATCGTGATGCCACCCTTGAGGGTCAGCATCGCGTCGCCGCCCACATCGGTCATCAGGCCCTTGACGGAGGTCATGGTCTCGCCCTCGACCTTCACCATCAGCCCCTTTATCTCGACCCCCGACTGGCTGATGGTGATGCTGTTGCCGCCGACCTTGAGGGTGATCGAGGTCATCGCCTCCATCGTGATGGCGCCGGTGCTGACCTTTACCGCCAGGTCGCCCAACTTGACCGTCAGGCTGTCGCCACCCGCGTTCACTGTCGTGGTGCGGCCGTTCTTGACCGTGTTGTCCTGGCTGTCGCCGACCTCGGTGGTTTCCTTCTGCGTCACCGTGTGGGTGCGGTTGTTCTTGACCGTCAGCGACTGGTCATGGTCCACCGTCACCGATTGGTCGTGCTCGACCTCGACGGTCATGTCCCGCTCGGCGTGCAGGAACACCAGTTCGGACCCTTTCTGATCGTCGAAGCTCAGCTCGGAGAACGTGCTTTTGTCGCCGCCCGCGGTGGACCGGGTCCGCAGGCCGCTTTTTGTCTGCTCGCCGGGAATGGGGAAGACCGGCATCATTTCGCCGTTATACAGGCCGCCCAGCACGATCGGCCGGTCCGGATCGCCATCCATGAAGCCGACCGCCACCTCTGTGCCAACCCGCGGCAGGTGCTGCCATCCCCAGGTGTTGCCGGCCCAGGGCTGCATCACCCGGGCCCAGACTGCCTGATCCGCACGGGTCTCCTTGCGGTGGTCGAAGAACATCTGCACCTTCACCCGGCCGAGCGGGTCCGAGTGGATTTGCTCCCCAACGCCTCCAAGCACGATGCCGGCGTAAATCCCCGCCATGACGGGCCGGGGCGTCGCCAGCGGCTGCCGCCAAGTGGTGGCGGCGGGAAAGGCGGTGATCTCGTTGCGATACTCCGCCGTGCCGGACCCGGCCACCCAGCTGTCGTCCCGCCCGTGATGGGAGATGCGGCGGATGATGTAATTCACTCCCGTGTCGCCGCTGAACGGATCCCGCGCCAATTGGAAGCCGCTGCCTGCGCTGAACAGGATATTCTCACCGGCGGCATCCCGTAGCGAGGCAGCCGCCTCTGCCGCCTCCATCATGAGGCAAGCGCGGCTGGTGACGTCGGCAGATTTCAGGTGCAGCGCCGGCCAGTGGAACACATCGCGCAACCCGGCGCCGGTGGTCAACAACGTGGTGGCCTGCTGGCCAGAGGGCTTGGTGGACGGGTTGGCCGGGTCGTAGTCCATCAGGTGGACCTTGCCATACGCCGTCGCGTCCGCCTTCCGCCACTGCGTCAGCACGTCCACTCCGCCGCCCTCATGCACAACGTGAAGGAACGGTATGGGGCCGTCTGGGAAGCCCTGGTTTTGGTCCGTGACGACCATCGTATGTTTGCTTACGGAATGCACGAAATGGAAATGGTAGCCTTCGTGCTCCAGCAGGCGGCACAGGAAAGACAGGTCGGACTCGTTGTATTGCGTGATGTATTCGCGCCACGCCGCATCGCCGTAAACCTTAGGCTCCAGATCCTGGCCGACTTCCTCACAGAGGCTGGTCAGGATGTCGAGCACCGTGCGGCCCTGGAAGATGCGGCAATCCGCGGTTTGCTCCAGGAACCAGAGGCGAGGCACGATCTCCAGGCTGTAGGACCACTGGCCCCGCACCGGCACGCCGGACCCGGCGAATGACCGCACGACGCCATTGAACCAGCGGCTCCCCGCATGCTGCCGGTGTACGGTCAGGCAGGCCTGCTTATATAGGATGCTGTCGGGGTCGATCGCCCGTTGGCTGGACACTGCCTCGACCCGGACGTTGAACGGCTGGCTGAGCGCCTCCTCCGCCTTGAACGCGACCGGGCGCAGCAAGCCGTCCTCAAGCGCTGTCGTCAGCGACAGGAGCCTCACGCCCTCGGCGGCACCTCCTGCTACTGCCATCTACGATCCTCGCCCCATGCCGGCCGGCGCGAAAGCCACGCCTGCGTAACATTACCTCTAGGGGCGGGTGGGCGTCCATGGCTGTGACAAAACGCACAGCATCGCCACGCTGGCATCCAGCGCAGCGGGCGAGTCCTGAGAAGGCTGTCCGCTGCTGTCCAGGACAAGGGCAGCAGGGCGAACCGGCGCAGCGCCGGGCGGCGTGCCGGACATCACATCTCTCCGGTTCCGGTCGCAAGCGGCGGGTCACCGGTCAAACTGATCGAACCCGTAATTGTGGATTACGTATTTCAGGGTAACGCCATACTGCGGGTCGGTGGCGTAAACCCCGGTCAACGCGTCGGCGAAGGCGTCAGGGTCGTTCGCGTGCTGCATCGCAGGCTTATAAACGCCTGCGGTGGCCAGAAGGCGCCCATGCTGGTCGAATGCTTCGGCCAGGGAGGCGAACTGGCGGAACTTGGCGGACACCGTCACGCTTTGCCCGCCCAGCACCTCCCGCGTCATGCTCTGCACCGCCAACTGGTCCCCCACCGCCTTCATGCCGAACGGGTTGTTGCTGCCCGGCGGCATGGCGACGCCCCAGGCGCTTTCCACCGCCCACTGCGCGAGGGTCACCGAAGCTGGCACGCCCCACTGCTTGAACGATGCCCGCGCCGCCTCCACCACGTCCGGAGGCACACGGCCGAAGTGGCCGGTGGGCGCCCGCCGCACCGGATCAGCCAAGGGGCGCGACGCCAGGGCGTAGTAGGTAGCACTCCCCGGCTCCACCCGGCCCGTCGGCGGCACCATGCCCATCACCACTGCCTGATAGGCTTCGATGGCCAGCGTGGTACCGACATCGGCGATGCCGTTGGCCGGCACCGGCGAGTGCGGCTGCGGCAGACGGTCGTTCAGCAGCGACTGGATGATGAACACGTCTGCCGGGAGATTGTCCCCGTCGCGTCCGACCGGGCGGACGATGGGCGGCGCAACGCGGCCGGCCTCGTCGGTGCTCAGGACGCTTGGGGACGGGATCGGGGGCAGCATGGCTCGCCGTTGATCGGGGTCGGGAATACTACCGCGGCGCGGCGGAATGCGATACCGCTTCCGTATTGAAACCGGCACGAAGGAGCCAGGGATGGGTGCCGGCACGCGGTCCCTGCAGGTGGGTGCGGCATTGGGGCTGTTGGGGGCGGGTCTGCTGGCGGCGGTGGCCTGGTGGCTCGGGCCGCTGCTGCCGGGGCTGGAGCCTGCCTGGACCCGCTTGGCC
>CAXTOB010000695.1:0-3338 GCA_964245505.1 uncultured Acetobacteraceae bacterium
CAACAACGTAACACCGATGACGACCGAACTTGCCAAGACGCCGGCCGCCGACCCGCTTCCAGGCGGCCCACACAGCAACCCAGTCTACACCGACCTCGCCCGACGGGCCGACCAGGATAAGGCGGCCAAAGCTGCTGTTGCCGGTCAGAGTTCCGTCGCAGTCATGCCGGGCAGTGAGACAGCGAAGCCGGTCCCTCCGCCGGTCGTCGCGGTGCCCACACCCCAGCCCGCGCAGCCGGAGGCAGGCGTCGGCCGGCCTGAGCCGACACCCGTCGTCGCCACGCCCTACCGGCCGCAGCCCCAGGTCGTATCCAATCCGGTCGCGCAGCCGGTATCGATTCAGGCCCGGCAGGCAGATGACAAGCAGGCTGCCGCCTATCAAGCGGCCATCGGCTCCCTCGTCGCGGGGTGGGGCGGGAAGCCGCAGGCTACTGAGGTGATCCTGCCGCCCGAGGAAAAGACGAGCACGATTGGGGGCGGCCCATCGAGCCAATACGACGCGCGGCCTTCGTCAGTGTCTGGCGGCAGGGCGCCACAGGCGCCCGTTCCGAATGCACGGCCGTTGGCCGACACCGGCGAGGGTGGGACGGTGCTCATGCCGGCCGGCCGCGGCGTCTACGCGCGCACGGTTCTGGCTGCCAGCTCGGACCAGGGCGGCCCCGTTCTCCTGGAGGCGTTGTCCGGGCCGATCGCCGGAGACAGGATGACCGGAACCTTCACGCAGCGCGATAACCGCCTGGTGGTCCATCTCGATAGCATCACCCTGCAGGATGGCCGGCAGGCAAAGATCGACGCCCTGGTTACGGCACCCGATACGATGGAGACGTCGGTCGCCTCCTCGGTCGATCAGCATATCCTGACACGTTTCCTGCTGCCGGTCGCAGCGGCCTTCGTGTCGGGGCTGGGCCAGGCAATCGGACAGTCCAACTCCACCGTCGTGGCCGGTCCGCTCGGCGGAGCCACAGCCTTCCAGAAACTCAACCTCAGCCAGGAACTCGGCGTGGCCGCAGGTGCCGGAGCCAACCAGTTCGGGGCCGCCGTCCAGCAGGCGACGCCCCGAGGCCCCACCGTCAACCTCGACGCCAACGTCAACGTCGGGGTCGTCTTCTTGTCGCCGTTGGTAGCCGGCGGCGACCGATAAAATACCTGCGCTGGCTCGCAATGACCGGTGTGATCCTGCTGGACATGACCCCCTAACCAGCAGGTAACGTCAATGGACACGCACATCATAGATGCCGACCTCGGTCCTACCGGGGTCGGTCTTGCCTCACCGATCGGCCTTCCCGGCGAAGCAGGGTCTTCTCCGGGCCCGTTCCCAGCTCGCGAGCGGCTAGGTGCGACCTCCTCACCCGAACCGACCGTTTCGCGCGAAGCCAACACCCCCAAGCCGGCAGTCCAGGCCCGGCGAACCCGCCGAGGCGCGCTCCTCGCAGGGGTCGCGGCGGTCGTGCTGTTCGGTGTGTGCGGCGCTGGTCTCTACGCTTTCCGCGACGACATCCGCAGCGGCAACCTGGCCCATCGACTGACGACGATGGTCTCCCGCTCAGCCGACACCTCTCAGTCGGCGCCAATGGAGGCCGGAGTGACGGCTCATCCCGTCGCCGCTTCTGTGCCAGCTAGGCCGGTCCATCCCAGCGACGCCGCACAAATCACCCCTACGCCTGCGGCACGAGCGGACAGCGCCGCCACTCTCGCGCGGGAGTTCGCCGCGTTTCAGTCCTTCGGCAAGCCTGGTAACGGCGCACCCATCCCGCTAGAAGCCGGCGCTACCCCGACGCCCCTTCCGCAACCGGCAGCCCCTTCCGTCGGGGGCATCAAACCGGCCCTGGTGGTCGCTCCGCCCCCGCACAATTCGACTGCACCGCAGACTTCAGCGGCTTCTCAGCAAGAGGCCGGCGTCGTTCTGCCCGAGGTTCCTTCGCAACCCGGCAAAGCCACGCCAGCGGCTTTGAGCACTGCCCCGGCGCCGCTGCCCGCTTCCCCCGATGCTCCCGTCGTGGCCGCAGCGCCGGTGACGCAAGCGCCACCAGCCGCGTCTGCATCGGCCCCGGTCACGGCACCACGTGAACCCGCGGCCATCGCAGCCGAACTGAAGGCCGGACCAATGACCAACGCCCAACAGGTCGAGGTTGTCGGCCTGGTCAAAAGCCTTGGTGCGCAGCTCCGGGACACCCGCATCGAGGTTGCCCAGCTCCATCAAGTCGTGGCTCAACTCTCCGAAAAGGTCGAGACCCGGACCGCGGACTTCGAGAACCGCCTTGGGCTCGCCGAAGCAGGGGCGATTGTCCAGTCCTCGGCACGCGCGGGGTCCGGGCCTCTCTCTTCGGAAGCCCCGGCTGCAGCGTTGCCGTCGGCGACCACCACTCAGCCGCTACGCCTGGCCAGCACTCGCAACGCCGTCCCGCTTCCGGCTGCACCGCCACCCCTGCCGGAGCGGCGCACCGTCAAGGACTACGTGGTCAAGGGTGCCTCGCCCGGTCTCGCTGTCCTGGCTGCGCTCAATCCAATGGCCGGCTCTGGCAGCGTGATCGAGGTCGGCGTTGGTGATCCGGTCCCAGGCCTGGGGCGGGTCAAGAAGGTGTACCAGCGTGGCACGACTTGGATCGTCGAGACCGAAAACGGCTTGATCCAGCAGTAGGGGCTTCCGGATATGCAGGGCTTCGTAAACCTGGCGGCGGATTTCGGCACGGCCATCGCCATCCTGATCCCACTGGTCTGCTACCTGGGTGGCGGCACCTTCCTGCTCGCGTCGATGTGGGGCTTCTGGCAGGTGGTCAATCCCGGTAGCCACACGCATCGCCGTCCGTTCTGGCCGTTCGTGACTCTCTTTGTCGCGGCCACGCTGCTGTCCTTCGATCAAATGCTCAACTTCGCCAACAACACGTTTGGCGGGGGCGTGCAGACGTCGCTCTCGGCCAACATGACGAGTTATCAACCGCCGCAGATCGGTGCCAACGGCTTCATGGGTGCCACACCAGAGGATACGCTGCTGAACATCATCAACGTTTTCGACTTCTTCTTCATGTCCTATGGCGCGCTGATCGTCCTATTCGCGCTGTTTACCTTCTACAACAACCACAAGGGTCAGCGGCACCAGTATGGCCATCCGATCGTGCAGTTGGTCTTCGGAGTTGCCGTCATGAACGTCCAGTCGATCGCCACCACGGTGATGGGCTATTTCGGCTAGGATCAAGCGTGCCGTCAGTTGAGTGGAAAGCAGGCGGCCGGTCGGGTCGCCTTTTTCTTTTTGAAACCTCGCCCTTACTCGCAACAGCGTCAGCGATCCTGCGTCCGGGGGACAATCCCTACTCACACCCAGGAGCCCAAAGTGATCGCAA
>CAXTOB010000696.1:0-258 GCA_964245505.1 uncultured Acetobacteraceae bacterium
GGATGGCCGCAGCGTCGCCGACCTGATGGAGGCCGGGGCGTCGGTGCTGACGCGGGACCAGGTGATGGAGGGGATCGCTGAGATGATCCACGATGTACAGGTGGAGGCGACGTTTCCGGACGGCACAAAGCTGGTGACCGTCCACGAGCCGATCCGATGAGGAGTCCGAGTCGCGGCCACGAGGGCGGTCGCGCCTGCTCCCTCTCCCTCCGGGAGAGGGAGCAGAGCAGACCATCCGCACGCAGGAGCATCAGGATC
>CAXTOB010000696.1:268-3329 GCA_964245505.1 uncultured Acetobacteraceae bacterium
CCCGGCGCGGGGGGGGGGCGCCCCCCGCCTCTTGCGCCGTTGGTGGGGGGGGGGGTCCGCCCCCACCGCCCGCGCCATACTGGGCCAGCACTGGCACGGTCCTGCTTGCTTGGACCATGGATTGCCCTCGTGGCTTCCCTCACCCCAACCCTCTTCCGGAGGGAGAGGGAGCAACGCAGACCGTCGGGACGGAGGCGCATCATGATCCCCGGCGAAATCCTGACCGCGGACGGCGACATCGAGCTGAACGCCGGCCAGCCCCGCACCACCCTGCACGTCGCCAACACCGGCGACCGCCCGGTGCAGGTCGGCAGCCACTACCACTTCGCCGAAACCAACCCGGCCCTGCAGTTCGACCGCGCCCAGGCCCGCGGCCAGCGCCTGGATATCGCCGCCGGCACCGCCGTCCGGTTCGAGCCGGGCCAAACCCGCGAGGTCACCCTCGTCCCCTTCCGCGGCGCCCGCATCGTCCAGGGCTTCCGCGGCGACATCATGGGACCGCTCGACGCGTGACCCGCATCCCCCGCCGTGCCTACGCCGACATGTATGGCCCCACGGTCGGCGACCGCGTGCGCCTGGCCGACACCGACCTGTTCGCCGAGGTTGAGCGCGACCTGACCACCTATGGCGAGGAAGTAAAATTCGGCGGCGGCAAGGTCATCCGCGACGGCATGGGCCAGTCCCAGCTCTCCCAGCGCGAAGGCGCCGTGGACACCGTCATCACCAACGCCCTCATCATAGACCACTGGGGCATCATCAAGGCCGACGTCGCCCTGCTGAACGGCCGCATCCACGCCATCGGCAAGGCTGGCAATCCCGACACGCAGCCCGGCGTGGACATCCCCATCGGCCCCGGCACCGAGATCATCGCCGGCGAAGGCAAGATCCTCACCGCCGGCGGCATAGATAGCCACATCCACTTTATCTGCCCGCAGCAGATCGAGGAGGCGCTGGCCTCCGGCATCACCACCCTGGTCGGCGGCGGCACCGGACCCGCGACCGGCACCTCCGCCACCACCTGCACTCCCGGCCCCTGGCACCTCGCCCGCATGCTCCAGGCCGCCGAGGGCCTGCCGGTCAACCTCAGCTTCAGCGGCAAGGGCAACGCCAGCCAGCCCGCCGCCCTGGTCGAGATGATCCGCGCCGGGGCAAGCTGCCTCAAATTGCATGAGGACTGGGGCACCACCCCTGCCGCGATAGACTGCGCCCTGCGCGTCGCCGACGACCACGACGTTCAGGTGATGATCCACACCGACACGCTGAACGAGAGCGGCTTCGTCGAGGACACCATACGCGCCTTCGCCGGCCGCACCATCCACGCCTACCATACCGAGGGCGCGGGGGGCGGCCACGCGCCGGACATCATCAAAATCGCCGGCCTGCCGAACGTGCTGCCCAGCAGCACCAACCCGACCCGGCCCTACACGCTCAACACGTTGGATGAGCACCTCGACATGCTGATGGTCTGCCATCACCTGGACCCCAGCATCCCCGAGGACGTGGCATTCGCCGAGTCCCGCATCCGCCGCGAGACCATCGCCGCCGAGGACATCCTGCACGACCTCGGCGCGATCAGCATGATCTCCAGCGATAGCCAGGCGATGGGCCGGGTGGGCGAGGTCATCATCCGCACCTGGCAGACCGCGCACAAGATGAAGGCGCAACGCGGCCCCCTGCCCGGCGACGGCCCGGCGGACAATGCCCGGATCAAGCGCTACGTCGCCAAGTACACCATCAACCCCGCCATCGCGCAGGGCCTGTCGCACGAGGTCGGCTCGGTGGAGCCGGGCAAGCTGGCGGACCTGGTGCTATGGTCCCCTGCGTTCTTCGGCGTGAAGCCGGACTTGGTGCTGAAGGGCGGCACCATCGCGTCGGCGCCGATGGGCGACCCCAATGCGTCCATCCCGACGCCGCAGCCGGTGCACTACCGCCCGATGTTCGGACAGTTCGGCCGGGCGATGCAGGAAAGCTGCATCACCTTCCTGTCGCAGGCCGCGCTGGACGACGGCATCTGCCACCGCCTGCGCCTGACCCGGCCGGTGTCCGCCGTCCGCAACACCCGCGGCGGCATCGGCAAGCGCAGCATGATCGGCAACGACGCCGTGCCGAACATCGAGGTGGACGCCGAAACCTATGAGGTCCGCGCCGATGGCGTGCTGCTGACCTGCGAGCCGGCGGTGCTGCTGTCGATGGCGCAACGCTATTTCCTGTTCTAAGCAGGCTTGCGCGGCATGTCACACTGATGGCCTACGGCCGTTTCAGGCCGCGCGAGTCTGATTAGCTTTTTTCCGTGCGCAAACCTTCAAAGGTTTGCTTAGCTGCCGGGGCATTCCATGACCGACGACAAGACCGGGACGGACGAGAAGAGCGGCCTGGCCACCCAGGCCATGCTGACGAGCCTATACTGGATCTACGATCGGATCATGAGCCGCAAAGGCCCGCCCGACGCCAACAGGCCGCCAGGAACCGAGGCAGAGATCGCCGGTATGATCCGTCGCGCCGCCACGCAGGCAGGCACGGTTGGGTTCGCGGCCAACATGGGCGGGCTGCTGACCCTGCCGTTTGCGTTGCCGGCGAACCTGGCGGGCGTCAGCACCCTGCAGATCAACCTGATCCAGGATATCGCCCGCGCCCGCGGCTACGACCTGCACAGCGATCAAGTGCGGACGCTGACCATCGCCTGCCTGGCGGGCACGGCGGTGCTGGACGTGCTCAAGTCCGCCGGCGTCGGCGTCGGCATGCGCCTGACCCGACAGGCCGTCCTGGGCCTGAGCGGCGCGGTCATGGCCCGGATCAACCAGGCGCTGGCGGGGCGGCTGGCGACGATGGCCGGGGCGTCCGGCGCGGTGATGCTGGCGCGGGTGGTACCCTTCGTCGGCGGCGCGATCAGCGGCACTGTGGATGGACTGGCGACTGCCGCGGTGGGCGCGGCAGCCAAGCGGGTGTTCGTGCGCCAGGCTGGGGCCACGAACGGCGAACCCGGCACGGCTCCGTTGCCCCTGCCCGCCCCTGTCCAGTCCTGATGCGCGCAGCCGCCCACCTTCCCGCCGGCGCCTGGAAC
>CAXTOB010000697.1:0-3326 GCA_964245505.1 uncultured Acetobacteraceae bacterium
GCCTCACCGAAGCCGCGTGCTACCCAGACCGAAAAGGCCAAAGTCGAGCTGAGGAGACACTCAATAATTATCGCTGCGGCTTGGTGGGCAAACTCTGGAGCGGCAGCACCTTCGATGTAATCACTGTAGAGCGTTAATTGCTGCGCGTCATCTAACCGGCCCGGAAGGCAGAAATCGCGCTTTGGCCGTAGGCCCATCAGCTCCGTCTCATCCTGACAGCTCGTGCAACGCGTCTGCAACGGACAATCAGCCCGGCCCCGCGCCATCCGGCAAGTCGGTGTCGCCGCGACCCAGCGCCCGCTGCATGTAAACGGTGTCCACCCACCGTCCAAACTTCAATCCCGACGCCCGCAGCACGCCAACCTGCTTGAAGCCCAGCGAAGCATGAACACCGATGGAGCCGATGTTCTCCGAATCGCCGATCACCGCGATCATCTGCCGGAACCCGGCCGCCTCCGCCTCAAGCAGCACCCGTGCGACCAGCGCCTTGCCAACACCCTGCCCGCGCACGTCATCCCGGACATAGATGCTGTCCTCCGCCGTATAGCGGTAAGCCGAGCGGTCCCGCAGCTGCGAGAAATAGGCGTAGCCGAGCACCCCCGTCTCATCCACCGCAGCCAGCGCCGACCAGCCGCGCCCGGTGATGGCCGCAAAACGCTGCTGCACCTCCTCGACCGACGGTGGCACCTCTTCGAAAGTGCCGCTGCCATGCAGGACATGGTGCGCGTAGATAGCCTGTATCTCTGGAATGTACGCTGCCTCAACCGGTCGTATGTCCATGCTGTGTCCTCCTGTATCTCGCATAGACCGCAGCCTGCCGCCTGACCAGTTTGCTCGAACGTAGTTAACATTTACCTACCATCTAGAGTGATGCAGCGCCGAACGCATTCAGTTAGACTGCCGCAGTCCACCTGTATCTTGGCGGATTGGTAACAACTCTATGCTAAGCTGCTGCCGCAGCCCACTCGCGACGCAGCGGCCCGGCCTCCCTGGCACAAGGAACGATCCGTGGATCAACCAGGCTCCCCCAAAATGGTTCAACCCGGCAGCCGGCCCCGTACGGGCGCCGCACCGGACGATGCAGCCCCGCGCATTGACGTCGGCACCATCGGCGCCGGCCGTGCCGCGATGGAAGGGGAGTCGCGCCTGCTCGCCGTCGTAGCCGTCGCACGCTTCAACGGCGTGGACCTGTCCGCGGCCGACTTCCGCCCGACGCCGAACGAGCCGATCCCGTCCCCAGCATCCCTCGTGAATTGGGCGCGCGACCAGGGCCTGTCCGCAAAGGCGGAACGGCTGCGTTGGAAGCAGCTCTTCAAGGTGCAAGGCGCCGGCAACCCGGCCCCGCCGGTCGTACTGCTATTCAAGGACGGCACCGCCGGGCTGATGATCGCCGCCGACGTCACGCGCAATGTCGTCTGGGTCCGCGACCCACGCATGGAGGGCGACGCGTCCGCCGTCGCCGTGGACGAGCTTCGGCTGGCCCAGGCCTGGGCCGGGGAGGCGCTGCTGATCCGCCGCCGCCGGGGCGAAGCAGAGGCAGACCGCCCCTTCAACCTGTCCTGGCTGATGGGCCTGGTCCTGCAGGAGCGCCGTTCGCTCCGCGACATCAGCGTCGGCTCCATCACCCTCAGCGCGCTCACCATCGTGCCGCCGCTGCTGGTGATGACGGTGGTGGACCGCGTGGTGACGCACCACAGCATGTCCACCCTCGTGCTGCTCAGCGTCATCCTGGGCATCACCACGCTGTATGAAACCCTGCTCGGCTATGCACGGCGCGAGATCGTCCAGGTCGTCTCCACCCGTGTGGACACCAAGCTGAACCTGCACGTCTTCAACCGTTTGCTCGGTTTGCCGCTCGACTACTTCGAGAAGACGCCGGCCGGCGAGACGACCTACCGCATCTCCCAGGTCTGGAAGATCCGCGAGTTCCTGACCGGGAAGCTTATGGGCACCTTCCTGGACATGTTCACCCTGGTGTTCCTGCTGCCGCTGCTGTTCTGGATGGAGCCGACGCTGGCCTGGATCGTCCTGGTCTGCGCCGTGGTGATCGCCGGCATCATCCTGCTGTTCCTGCCGGCACTGCGCGCCATCATCGGCAAGCTGACCCAGGCCGAGGCGATCAAGGGCAGCGCCCTCGTCGAAACGGTGCAGGGCATACGCACGGTGAAGTCCTTGGCGCTGGAGCCGCAGCGCAAGGCGGAATGGGACCAGCGCGTGGCTGCCGCCGGCAAGCTCAAGCTCCAGGCAGGCCGCCTCGCCAACTGGCCGCAGACGATGATCAACCCGATCGAGTCCTTCATCCAGCGCGGAATCATCATGATCGGCGCCTACATCGCCATGCAGGACAACACCGGCGTCGCCGTCGGCGGCCTAGTGGCCTTCATGATGCTGGGCGGCCGCGTCACCCAGCCGCTGGTCGGCCTGGCCAAGCTGATCGAGGACTTCGAGGACGTGCGCGCCAGCATCGCCCAGGTAGCGATGGTGCTGAACAACCCGAGCGAGAGCGCTGCCATGCAGGGTGGCCTGCGCCCGAAGTTCGCCGGCGCCGTGTCGTTCGAGGATCTGACCTTCCGCTACCCCGGCAGCAAGCAGCCGGCGCTGGACAAGGTGTCCTTCAGCATCCCCGCCGGCACCATGCTGGGCGTCGTCGGCCGCAGCGGCTCCGGCAAGAGCACCGTCACCCGGCTGCTGCAGGGCATCAACCGGGAATACAGCGGCTTCCTCAAGATCGACGGGGTTGAGCTGCGGGAGATCAACCTAACCCACCTGCGCCGCAGCTTCGGCGTCGTGCTGCAGGACAACTTCCTGTTTCGCGGCACCGTGCGGGACAACATCACCGCGGGGCGCCCCGGCCTGACACTGGAGGACGTGATCCGCGCCGCCCGGCTGGCCGGCGCCGAGGAGTTCATCGAGCGGCTGCC
The DNA here is from genome assembly GCA_964245505.1 of uncultured Acetobacteraceae bacterium. Classification (GTDB taxonomy): domain Bacteria; phylum Pseudomonadota; class Alphaproteobacteria; order Acetobacterales; family Acetobacteraceae; genus DASWOJ01. The sequence goes on from CAXTOB010000697.1 coordinate 2,922, forward strand.
AGCCGGCTACGACACCCACATCGAGGAGGGATCGGCCAACCTGTCCGGCGGACAGCGGCAGCGCCTGGCCATCGCCCGGGCGGTGATCGCCGACCCGCGCTTAATGATCCTGGACGAGGCAACGAGCGCCCTAGACCCGGAAAGCGAGGCCCTGGTCAACGCCAACCTGACCCGGCTGGCCAAGGGGCGCACGATGGTGATCGTGTCGCACCGGCTGTCCTCGCTGCTGGACTGCGACCTCATCATGGTCATGGACCGCGGAACCGTCGTGGACATCGCGCCGCACAAGGTGCTGGTCGAGCGCTGCGCGATCTACAAGATCCTATGGTCCCAGCAGAACCGGCACATGGAAGGCAATATGGGTCGCCAGTCACCCGCCCCGCGCCTGGCCCAGGGGGACTAGAG
>CAXTOB010000698.1:0-3312 GCA_964245505.1 uncultured Acetobacteraceae bacterium
GGTTATCGAAGCCGGCGTGCGCTTTGGCTGCGTGCTGGCCGACGCCGGCTACGGCCTCAGCGCACCGTTCCGCCAAGGCCTGAGCGCGCGCGGCCTGACCTGGTCGGTTAGCATCCCACGCACCCAGAAGGTCTACACGACCGAGGCCAAGCCGATCTGGCCGAACGCCGGGCGTGGGCGGCCGCGCAAGCAACCGGTGCCGAGCGAAGTCGGCCAGGATGCGGCCTCGGCGCTGGCTGGTCGTCCTTGGCATCGCGTCGCCTGGCGCCAGGGTACCAAGGGTATGCTCGCTGCCCGTTTTGCGGTGCTGCGGGTGCGGGTCGCCGACGGTCCGAGCGTGCGTGAAGGCAAGCACCTGCCAGGCGAAGAAGCCTGGCTGATCGGGGAATGGCGCAGCAGTGGCGAGCGCAAGTTCTACCTCAGCAACCAGCCACCACGGACGGCGCTGCGCAGGCTGGCCGCAACCATCAAGGCGCGCTGGGTGTGCGAGCAGGCTGATCAGCAGCTCAAGCAAGACCTCGGCCTCGGCGCGTTCGAGGGACGATCGTGGACCGGCTTGCACCGACATGCCGTGATGGCGTGCATCGCGTTCGCCTACCTCCAGCACCTGCGGCTCAAAGCTGTCGCGGATCGGGGGGGAAAAGCTGACGACATCAGCGCCACCACCGCCGCCCAGCCTGCCTGAGATCCGTCGCGCCGTCGTCGAACGCCTGTTCAAAACTGACGCTCCGCCAACACGATGTCCGCATTGTCGACGAAAACTCCTCGCACCGACATCGAAAGTAAGCGCCCGGTCTGCGCCGCGGTCAGCTCTGGTTCAGGCGGCTGGCGACGCCTGTGACGTTCCAGGGCAGCAGTTCGGCGACGCGGTTGACCGGGTACTCGGCGATGCGTTCGAGGACATGGCGGAGATAGGCCTCGGGATCGAGGTCGTTGAGCTTGGCGGTCTGGACCAGCGACATGATGGCGGCCGCCCGGGTGCCGCCCGCGTCCGAGCCGCAGAACAGCCAGTTCTTGCGGCCCAGGGTGAGCGGCCGGATGGCGCGCTCGGCCGCGTTGTTGTCCGCGGCGAGGTGTCCGTCGTCGCGGTAGCGGGTCAGCGCCGTCCAGCGCGACAGGGCGTAGCGGATGGCCGCGGCCAGGTCACCGCGTCCCGGCACCCGGGCCAGCGTCGCCGTGAGCCAGGCGTGCAGTGCTTCCAGCTCTGGTCCCGCGCGGGCCTGGCGCGAGACGGTGCGTTCGGCGGCCGTGTGGGCGGTGATGTCCCGCTCGATGGCGTAGAGGATGCCGATGCGCCGCACCGTCTCGGTGGCTAGGGGTGCCGTGCCGGTGAGGTGCAGGTCGTGGAACCGGCGACGCACGTGCGCCCAGCACGCGGCCTCGACGACACGACCACCCTCGTAGAGCCCGTCGAACCCGGCATAGCCGTCGGCCTGCAACGTGCCCCTGAACCCGGCGAGGTGCGACCTGGGGTGCTCGCCCCGGCGGTCCGGGCTGTAGCGGTAGAGCACGGCGGGCGGCGCCGGTCCCGCCCACGGCCGCTCGTCGCGCACGTAGACCCATAGCCGCGCCGTCCGGGTCCGCCCCGTGCCGGGCGCCAGCACGGGCACCGGCGTATCGTCGGCATGGAGCACGGCACCCGCCATGACGTGGCGGGCCAGGGCGTCCACCAGCGGCCGCAGCAGCGCCGCGCACTGCCCGACCCAGTCGGCCAGCGTGGACCGGCTCAGCTCCACGTCCGAGCGGGCCATGATCTCGGCCTGACGGTAGAGTGGCAGGTGGTCGGCATACTTGGACACCAGCACGTGGGCGAGCAGGCCAGGTCCCGCCCGGCCGCGGCAGATCGGCAGGGCGGGCGCGGGCGCCTGGCTGATCGCCTCGCATTGGCGGCAGGAGCACTTGGGCCGGACGTGGCGCACCACCCGGAACCGGCCCGGCACCCAGTCCAGGATCTCGGTCACATCCTCGCCCAGCGGCCGCAGGGTGCCGCCGCAGGTCGGGCAGCAGGCCGGGGCCGGATGCTCCACCACCTCGCGCGGCAGGTGCTCCGGCAAGGGGCGGCGTGCGGGCTTGGTCGCCCCGGGGGCAGCACGGTCCTCGCAGCCGCCATCAGGCGCTGCCGTTGCCGTCGTGGCCTGCCCAGCCTCGAGCTCCTCCAGCGCCAGCTCGAGCTGGTCGATGTCACGCTCCAGCCGCTCCGACGAGCGGCCGAACTGCTGGCGGCGCAGCTTGGCGAGTTGCAGCCGTAGGTTACCGATCAGGCCGTCCTTGGCCGCGAGCTCCGCCGCCTGGGCGGCCACGATGGCGCGCAGGGTGTCCACGTCGTCAGGGAGGGAGGCAAGATCCGAGGCCACGCCGGATCATCGCCGATCCGGGTCGGGGTGTACAGCGCCGCGTGGTGCTGCCCGTCAGCCTACCCGGCCATCTCCGGCCGCCAGCTCCGCGCAGGGGTGCGCCAGTCCATGCCCTCCAGCAGCATGGAAAGCTGCGCAGGCGTCATCGACACCACGCCGTCCCGGGCGCTGGGCCAGGTGAAACGGCCCCGCTCCAGCCGCTTGGCGTAGAGCACCAAGCCCTGGGTGTCCCAGAACAGCACCTTGACCAGGTCGCCCCGCTTGCCCCGGAACACGAACAGGTGCCCGTTGAACGGGTCGTGCCCGAGCACGTGCTGCACCTGGCGGGCCAGCCCGTCAAAGCCGCGCCGCATGTCGGTCACCCCCGCGGCCAGCCACACCCGAGCACCCGGCGGCAACGCGATCACCGTGCTGGTCTCCGGCCCCGGTCCGACGACCGGCCTACCTCTCCAGCGCCGCCGCCATCCGTGCCACCTGGGCCGGATCGGCGCCCGCGGGCACGCGCAGCACCCGGCCGTTGCCGAGCACCACCTCCAGCCCCGCCGCCACTCGGGGCGCCTCGGGGACGGGCACCTCCACCCGCACCGGCAGCAGCCGCGGCGGCGCGCTCGCGACCGGCAGCCCGGCCGACACCCGGGCCCGACGCTGCCAGCGGTGCAGCACGCTGGCACAGATGCCCTCGCGCCGCGCGATCACCGACACCGGCATCCGACCCGTCATCATCTCCGCCACCAGCCTCGCCCGCAACTCCGGCGGGTGCTCGCGCCGCCGGTCGCTCGACAGCATCACCTCGATCCGCTCGGCAGGACCCAGCGTCGGAGCTGCCACACGCGCAGCCACACTGGCTGCGTCAGTGGCAGCCATAGGCAGGAAAGCGTCGTGGATCAGAGCATCGGTCATGACCAGAGTCTCGGACCACGCCCTTACCCCGCCAAGGCGGGTCAGACCGACCGCTTAC
>CAXTOB010000699.1:0-3312 GCA_964245505.1 uncultured Acetobacteraceae bacterium
GTGTCAGCTCTGCCGCCAGCATGACGCCGCCGGCGGAGGTCATGGGGCGGCGATAGACCTCCGGATAGACTGGGTTGCCCTCGGCGCCGATCTTGTAGCGGGCGCGGTCTTCCTCGCAGACGGATTGCGCGGCCTCTGCACGCTGCAGGGCGGCGAGATAGCCCGCGTCGTGGAAGCGCAGCACGTCCGCCGGGTCCGCCATGGGGGCAGTGCGGAACTGGTTGTCCGGCAGCCAGCCCATCGCGCGGCACAGGTCGGTGCAAGTGGTCACGCGCGGGATCGCCAGCGGGTGGGTGGGGCCGTAGGTGGAGCGCCGATACAGCTCGCTGCCGATGTAAAGCGGACGGTCCAGGATCATGCTGGGGATATCGGCTATCAACGCGTCATTGCCAGGAGCACGGCGGTGCGGCGCTCCTGAAGCGGCCCAGGTCTTGGCCATCGCAGGTCGCCGGTCGCCGCGTCATGGAAGCGGCTCGCGGTGACGGCTGCACCGGGGTCACGACCGCTGCGGCATCCCCTGCGGCACGACGGTGCCGATGATGCTCTGGTCCAGCGCCTCATATCCGGCATAGTCGATGGTCGCATACAGCTCCGCCCGGGTCTGCATCCGGTCGATCACCTTCTGCGTGCCGCCGTCCCGGCGTATCGCGGCATAGAGCTGCTCCTGTGCCTTGTTGGCGACGCGCAGCGAGGACACCGGCCAGATCACCATACGGTAGCCCATTGCCTCGAACTCGTCGGCGGTGAAGACCGCGGTGCGGCCGAACTCAGTCATGTTGGCGAGCAGCGGCACCCGGGGCATGCGGCGGGCGAACTCGCGGAACATCTCGGCGTCGTGCAGGGCCTCCGGGAAGATCGCGTCGGCTCCGGCCTCCACGTACAGCTTGGCGCGGGCGACGGCGCCGTCCATGCCCTCGCTGGCGGCGGCGTCGGTGCGGGCCATTAGGTAGAGGTGGCGCCGGGCCTTGCGGGCGGCGGCGACCTTGTTGGCCATGTCGTGCGCGTCGGCCAGCTTCTTGTCGTTCAGGTGGCCGCACTTCTTGGGCAGGATCTGGTCCTCGATATGTACTGCCGCTGCGCCTGCGTCCTCGAAGCTGCGGACCATCGACATGACGTTGAGGGCCTCGCCGTAGCCGGTGTCGCCGTCCACCAGCACCGGCAGGCCGCTGGCGCGCACGACTTGGCGGATGAAGAAGCAGACCTCGTCCACCGTGATCATGCCTAGGTCGGGCAACCCCATGCTGGCGGTCATCGCGGCGCCGGATAGGTAGGAGGCAGCGAACCCGGCGGCGCGGGCCTGCAGCGCCGCCATCCCGTTATGGGTGCCGGGTATCTGCAGGATGCCTCCGGCCTCGACCATCTTGCGGAAACGGTGGCCCGCAGGCTCGGTCGGCAGGTCGGCGGCGACAAGGTAGGTCATGCAGGTAGGCTCCGGAACGCTTGGGGGGTACCGCCGTTTAGCACCTCCGACATGGTGCGTCAGGTGGGCTGGTTGCGTGCGCAACCCCCTGCCATTAGGTTCCGGCGCGTCAAACGGAGCACGAGTATGGACATGACAGGCGAGCGGCGCATCCCCGCGCCGCGCCAAAAAGTTTGGGATGCCCTCAACGATACCGAGGTCCTTAAGTCCTGCATCCCCGGCTGCGAGAGCCTGCAGCGCCTGTCCGACACTGCTATGAAGGCCACCGCGGCCATTAAGATCGGCCCGATCAGCGCCCGCTTCACCGGCAACGTTGCGCTGTCCGACATGGACCCGCCCAATAGCTACCGCATCAGCGGCGAGGGCCAGGGCGGGGTGGCCGGCTTCGCCAAGGGTGGCGCCAACGTGCGCCTGACGGATGACGGGCCGTTCACAGTGCTGTCATACGACGTCAAGGCGCAGGTTGGCGGCAAGATCGCCCAGCTCGGCGCGCGGCTGATCGATGCGACCAGCAAGCAGATGGCGGACCTGTTCTTCGACCGCTTCACTGCCGAGGTTTCGGGGCCGCAGGAGATTGCCGCCCAGGGTCCAGTCGTCGCCCCGGCCGTGGCGGTCGCCGATGCGGCGGGCACTGCGCCGGAAGGCACCGCGACGCCGATGCCCCAGGCGGCCAGCCCGGCGGCGCCGGCTCGCAAGATGACGCCGGCGCCGGCGCTGAGCATATTCTCGATGATCCCGAACCGGATCTTCGGGCTGCCGATCGTCGCCATTATCGGGATACTGCTCTACATCCCGGTCTTCATCCTGATCTTCAAGGTTTACGTGTTTGGCTGACCTACCTGCGGGCGCCGGCCTGTCTGCCTCTGGCCTGCCGGCGACGGTGGCTGATACGGCGGCGCTGCTGGCGGCTGGCGGCTATATTGCCGATCCGGCGCTGGCCGTTACCGTTCACCTGGCGCTGGCCATGCAACGGCCGCTGTTCCTGGAAGGTGAGCCTGGGACTGGTAAGACCGAGATCGCCAAGGTGCTGGCCGCAGGGCTGGGCCGCCGGCTGGTGCGGCTGCAATGCTATGACGGGATGGACCTGTCTGCTGCTGCCTATGAGTGGGATCATGCCCGGCAGTTGATGGCGATCCGCCTTGCCGAGGCCGGCGGGGACCGGGACCAGGGGCGTTTGGCTGCTGCCATCCATAGCCGGCCTTATTTGCTGGCGCGTCCGCTGCTGTCCGCCATAGATCCTGACTTGCCGCCGGCCGTGCTGCTGATCGACGAGCTGGACCGGGCGGATGAGCCGTTCGAGGCGTTCCTGCTGGAGGTGCTGGCGGATTTTCAGATCACGGTGCCGGAATTCGGCACCATACGCGCCACCGTGCCGCCGGTGGTGATCCTGACCAGCAACCGCACTCGGGAAGTGCATGACGCGATCCGCCGGCGCTGCCTGTATCAGTGGGTGGATTATCCGACTGCTGCCCGAGAGCGGGCGATCCTGGATGCCAAGGCGCCGGGGCTGGCGCCGCGGTTGTCGGCGGAGGTCGTGGCCTTTGTGCAGCGGTTGCGCGGGACTGACCTGTTCAAGCTGCCTGGGGTTGCGGAGACGATCGATTGGGCTGCGGCGCTGCACTACCTGGACCAGAACGAGCTTACCGCTGGCGGCGTGGATGAGACTTTGGGCGTGCTGCTGAAGTATCAGGACGATATCGCCAAGGTGCGAGGCGCTGAGGCAGCGCGGTTGTTGACTGAAGTGCAGGAGGCGACTGCTCCTCCGTCTTCCTTTGGGAGAGGGTTGGGGTGAGGGACGCCGCGCGGCGCTTGAGTTTCTGGGTGAGAGCATCTTTGCAGGTAAGCAGAAGCCCTTGCGGCCTTCCCTCACCCCGACCCTCTCCCGGAGGGAG
>CAXTOB010000700.1:0-3303 GCA_964245505.1 uncultured Acetobacteraceae bacterium
GGACCAAAGCGGCGCGGGGGGTGCGGGGCAAATTGCCTGCGGTCTCCATTAACTGGGGCTTCATTGGGGTGCGGCAGGATGGGCGGCATGCGCGCGATATGCCTCATGCTGATCCTGACACTGATCCTAGGCGTCTCGGCCTGCACGCCCGCGCCGTGGGGGGCGCTGGCTGGGGTGGAGGTCGTTTCGATCGCAGTATTCGGGCGAGGCGTCGGGGACATCGGCATTTCGGCGGTGAGCGGGCGGGACTGCTCCATTGTGCGGCTGGAGCGTGGGCAAACCTACTGCGCGGCACGCGATGTGGAGCCGGGGCCGGGTCTGGTTTGCACCCGCAGCCTGGGCACTGTGGATTGCTGGGAGGATCCGGCCAAGCTGCCGGGCCAATACAACAGCGTTGGCGACACCCCGGGGCCGACGGCGGCGCAGGAGCGATATCGCCGTGCGCCCTGGCCCAAGGCGCTGACGGCTAACTGATGCCGAGGGTCATCTGCTTCGGCCATTCTTGCGCCGGCCTTTGCGGGGCGGACAAGCTTCCGCGCCTTGCTGTAATGCAGTGCTGTGGGGCGTCGTATGACGCTCCGCTTATATGGACTGCGAGGCCTACCGGCAGAATGGCCGGAGCCTTGGACGGTTAGCAGGATATTTGGGGTGCATGGTCTTTCCGCTGTGCGCCATCAACGGGAGCAGCTTGCAACCGGGCGCCACGGGCATCGTAACGACCGGTGAAGCGGGTTTTTTGGGTCCCGGTGGCTGCATTCACGGTGATGCAGGTTTCACGGCTTGCTCACTCCCCCGGATTAATAGTCGGGATCAAAAGGAATGAGCAGCCGGAGCACTTATTAGGCCGGGGTGAATAGGCCTAGATATCCTTTGCGCTGTCGCCGCCGGTCACCTCATACTCGGCGCCGGTCACCATCGCGGCGGCATCCGAGGCCAGGAACACAGCGGCTGGCGAGATGTCGTCCGCCTGCAGCCAGCCCACCTTCAACGGCACCGTCGGCGCGCGGACGTCCCAGGCCTGCTGCGGCGTCGGATGGTCGGGCGGCGTGCGGCCGGTCTCGGCCATGGTCTCCTTCAAACGTGTCTCGTAGCGGGTAAGCTCGGTGTCCACGAGGCCGGGGATCAGAGCATTCACCGTAACGTTGTACTGCCCCAGCTCCATGGCCGCAGACTTCATCAAGCCCAGGATGCCCCACTTGGATGCGGAGTAGCTGGAGCCGTCCTTGGTGCCGTGCTTGCCCTGCATGGATGACAGCAGGATCAGGCGACCCTTCTTGCGTGCCGCCATGGCGGGGGCGAAGGCGCGGACAGTGTTGGCGGTCCCATTCAAATTGTTGTTGATGACGTCGTTCCAGTCGGAGTCTTCCATCTCCAGCAGCGGCTTCCAGCGTTGAATCGCGGCGTTGGCGACGACGATGTCAATCGGTCCCAGCCCGCGCTGGACCTGATCCGCGGCAGCACGCAGGGCGGCGATGTCGCGGATGTCGGTGCGGATCGAAAGGGCGCGGCGGCCATAGGCTTGGACCTGCCGGACGGTCTCGGCCATGTCGTCGCTGGTCGCTGCCTTGGCGTCGGACGCCGGGCTGACGGGGCCGGCGATGTCCAGGATGGCAACATCGGCGCCATTGGCGGCGAACTCGACGGCAATGGCCCGGCCGATGCCACGGGCGCCGCCGGTCACGACGGCGATCTTGCCGGTCAGGGCGGAGCCGCGGCCGGGGCGGATCGGGCCGGCTGATTTATCGGCTGGAGGCTCCGGCATCGGGTTGCCGTCCAGCTCGTGCGGTGCGGTGTCGGTGCGGGTCGCGGCGGTTTGGGCCGCGGCTGTCTGGGCTGTGGCGCCGGTTGCCGCCGCCATCCCTGCTGCCAGCCCGGCGCCAAGGAGCAGCGAACGGCGGATCGGATCGGGTTCGGCTGCGGGGGTTTGGGGCTGATCTTGCGGCTCGTCTTGGTTGCTCATGAGGGAAATTCCTAGGTTGCCGGCTGCAAACGGCGGCGGAAGTGGCAGGTCGCCTCCTTGCCGGGTCGGCCACGGAGGCGGACGAGGCAGCATGCGAGGGTATCCAGCGCTTTACCGTCGAGCATCATCGGGTCGCCGGCTGCAAACGGCGACAAGGGTGGCCGGTTGCCTCCCCGCCAGGGTCAGCCGCGGAAGTGAACGAGGCAGCGTGCGGCACTGCCCAGCACTTTGCCGTCGCGCACCACCGGACGGCCAGTCGCCTCCCCCCCGGCGTCAGCCGCGGAAGCGGACAAGGCGGCCTGCGGGGCTGCCCAACACCTCGCCGTCGCGCATCACCGGGTTGCCGCGGACGACCGTCGCCATGGGCCAGCCAGTCACCTGCATGCCGTTGAACGGGGTCCAGCCGCAGGGAGAGACGATCCAACTGTCCTCGATGGTGCGGCGCGCCTGCAGGTCCACCAAGGTGAAATCGGCGTCATACCCAACCGCCAGCCGGCCCTTGCCAACGACGCCATAGACCCGGGCCGGCCCGGCGCACATCAAATCCACCATGCGGCCCAGCGACAGTCGGCCGGCGCTCACATGATCGAGCATGACCGGCACCAGGGTTTGCACGCCGGTCAGGCCGGCCGGGCAGTCGGGCCAGGGCTTCATCTTGGCGGCGCGCGAGTGCGGGGCGTGGTCGGAGCCGATGGTATCGGCGGTGCCGTCGCGGACAGCGGCCCAGGCAGCCTCCCAGTGCCGGCGGCCACGGATCGGCGGGTTCATCACGCCCATACCGCCGAGCTGGTCGTAAACCTCAGGGGCCATCTGGGTCAGGTGGTTCACCAGCAGCTCGACCGTGGCGACGTCGCGGTAGTCGCGCATGTACTCAAGTTCTTGCGCGGTGGAGACGTGCAGGATGTGGGCGGGACGCCCGGTCTTGCGGGCCAGGGCCATCAGGCGGCGGGTGCCGAGGAAGGCGCACTCCTCGTCGCGCCATTCCATGTGGCTGCTGTAGGGGTCGCCGGACTTGAACATGGGTTTGCGGGCCTGCAGGCGATACTCGTCCTCACTGTGGTAGGAAACCCGGCGGCGGCCGCTGCGCATGACCGCCTCCAGCGAGGCGTCGTCCTCGATCAGGAGGTCGCCCGTGCTGCTGCCGGCGAAGACCTTGACGCCGCAAACGCCGTCCAGCTGCTCCAGGGTGGCTAGGTCCGGGGTGTTGGGCTTCGTGGCGCCGACGTAGAGGCCCATGTCGCACCAGGCGTTGCCCTCGGCGTAGCCCTGCTTCCAGGCGACCTGGTCGGCGCCGGTGATGGCGGGGGCGGGTCGGGCCATGAAGCGCGTCATGTCCGCATCGC
>CAXTOB010000701.1:0-3303 GCA_964245505.1 uncultured Acetobacteraceae bacterium
CTCCCGGAGGGAGAGGGAGAAGTTGACGGCGCCTAGGCGGGTAGGAAATCGGGGACTGATAGATAGCGCTCGCCTGTGTCGTAGTTGAAGCCTAGGACGGTGGCGTTGGGGGGCAGTTCTGGGAGCTTCTTGCTGATTGCGGCCAAGGTGGCGCCGGACGAAATTCCTACCAGCAGTCCCTCTTTCTGGGCGGATTGGCGGGCGAACTCCTTGGCTTCTTCGGCGTCGATCTGAACCACGCCGTCCAGGAGGTCCTTGTGCAGGTTGTCGGGTATGAAGCCGGCGCCGATTCCCTGGATTGGGTGCGGGCCGGGCTTGCCGCCGGAGATGACCGGCGACGCGGTAGGCTCCACTGCGAACACCTTGAGCTTCGGCCATAGCGGCTTCAGGACTTGGGCGACGCCGGTGATGTGACCGCCGGTGCCTACCCCGGTGATGATGGCGTCCAGACCGTCAGGGAAGTCGGCCATGATCTCCTGCGCGGTGGTGCGGACGTGGATTTCGATGTTGGCGGGGTTGCCGAACTGGTCGGGTATCCACGATCCCGGGGTTTGCGCCGACAGCTCCTGGGCGCGGGCGATGGCGGCCTTCATGCCGCCCTCACGCGGGGTTAGGTCGAAGGTGGCCCCGTAGGCCTGCATGAGGCGGCGGCGTTCGATGGACATGCTCTCGGGCATGACGAGGATCAACTTGTAGCCCCTTACGGCGGCGACCATGGCTAGACCGATGCCGGTGTTGCCGGAGGTTGGCTCGATGATGGTGCCGCCGGGCTTGAGCTGGCCTGATGTCTCGGCTGCTGCGACCATCGCCAGGGCGATGCGGTCCTTGATGGAGCCGCCGGGGTTGCTGCGCTCGGACTTGATCCAGACGTTGGCGTCCGGGAACAGGCGGGACACGCGGATGTGCGGCGTGCGGCCGATGGTGTCTAGGACGCTTTGGGCCTTCATGGTACGGCTTCCTTATTGAGATGGGCTGACCGAGAGATAAACGGACGAGACGCCTGCTGGTGCAAGCGTCTCTGGCGTTTTTTCGCGATCACTCACCTGACCGTTGGGGCCTGAGGCGGCCGGGGATGGGTGCGTTTAGCCGGCGCAGACTTCCAGTGCCTCCTCTGGCTGGCGGGCGATGTGCGTGCCGGCATCGTCTTCTTCCCGGCTGTAAACCAGATGCAGATGCGGTGCGGCGGCGTCCCGCTGCGGCGTGCTGGCGGGCGCCAGGAGCTGGGTGCGCGCCAGGGCGGCGAACAGGCCATCGCGCGCGACGAGTTCGTCGAAGCTGCCGGCCTCCGCAACGACGCCGTCGCGGAAGAATAGGATGCGGTCGGCGTCGCGGATGGTCGCCAGGCGGTGTGCGATAACGAAGGTGGTGCGGCCGGTGGCGGCGGCCTGCATGGCGCGGACCACCTTTTCCTCGGTGGCGCCGTCGAGGGCGCTCGTGGCTTCGTCCAGGATCAGGATGCGCGGGTCGCGCAGCAGGGTGCGGGCGATGGCTAGGCGCTGGCGCTGGCCGCCGGAGAGGGCGCCGCCGCGCTCGCCCACCACCGTGTCGTAGCCTTGGGGCTGGCGCATGATGAAGTCGTGCGCCTCTGCCATGCGGGCGGCCTGCTCGACCTCGGCCTGGGTCGCTTCGGGGCGGCCGACGCGGAGGTTCTCGCCGATGGTGCGGTTCAGGAGCATGGTGTCCTGCGGGACCGTGCCGATGCGGTCGCGTAGGGAGGCCAGGCTCACGTCGCGGAGGTCTTGGCCGTCCACCAGGATGGCGCCCTCGTTGGGGTCCCATAGGCGTTGCAGCAGGGACATGGCGGTGCTCTTGCCCGATCCGGTCATGCCGACGAGGGCGATGGTTTCGCCGGGCTGGGCGACCAGGTCCACGCCGTCCAGGACGGCGGGGCCGCCGGGGTAGGCGAAGCGCACGCCGCGGAACTCTACCCGGCCCGGGCCGGCGGGGAGGTCCGGCTGGCCTGCGGGGTCGGGGACGGTGCTGGCGGCGTCTAGGATGGCGAAGAAGTCCTCTAAGCGCGGCAGCATGCTGCCCATGCGGGCGACGATGGTGACCGCGCCCTCCAGCCGGCCGATCAGCATGCCGGCGAAGCCCATAAAGGTCACGATGTCAGCCGTCGTTGCCTGACCGCGGCTGTGCAGCCAGGCGCCTAGGCCGACGATGGCCACGGTCGCGGCCGTGCTGGCGATGCGGTTCATGACGCCGATGCCGGCCCACCAGCCCAGCACCGGGAATTGGTGGCGGACTACGTCGCCGGCCAGTTTGCCGAATGCTTCGGCTTCTAGCGGAGCGCGGCCGAAGGCACGGATCAGCGGGGCGTTGCCCAGGACGTCGCCGACCTGGGCGGCCATGGCGGAGTGTGCATCCTCGGCCAGGCGCTGGCCGTCCTGGGTGCGGCGGATGGTGTAGGTGGCGGTGACGGCGAAGGCGGCGGCGAGCGCGATCAGGACGGCGCCGAGGGCCGGGTTGAGGAACAGGGCGATCGGCAGCAGGCCGATCAGGCATAGGACGGTGGCTAGGTGGTCGCGGAACCCGCCGAGCCAGAGCCAGAACATCTCGTCGGCGCCGCTCCAGAGGGTCTTCATCAGGGTGCCCGTGGGGTAGCGGGCGTGGTGCGCGGGCGGAAGCTGCAGGACGTGGCCGTAGGCGCGGCCGATCACGCGCAGGCGCAGACGGTGGGCGAGGCGGTCGGCCACCACGGAGGTCGCCATTCCAGCGCCGATGCCCAGGACGCCCATCGCGGCCCAGGCCAGGATGTTGGCAAGCGACGGCCCGGCGCCGCCGAGGCCGCCGATGACGTGGCCGAACAGCACCGGCTCCGCGAAGCCGACGGCCACCAGCGCCAGGTTGGCGGCGCAGAGGCCGGCTGCGGCCCGGCGGTGCGGGGCGAGCTGTGCGAGGACGCGAAGATAGACTTTGAGGAAACGCTTCATCCAAGCCTCCGTGCCGCCACTGTGGCGGCCACGGATGGAAGCTAGGTTTCGATTGCGGCGGCCTCGGCACGGGATTGCGGTGGGATCGTGGAGATTGCGGATGGGGGCGTTAGGTTTCGTTTGGTAATGCCGCTGCGCCGGCTGTCTGACGCGGTGTTTCCTTGCCTTCCCCGCCCGGTGAGGGCGTTGGGCGGAGCTTGGGGGTGGACGTCCGCTCCGCTCCGGTGCTTGGAAATCCATGCCAGCGGAGTTAGCGCGGTGCTTGCTCGACGGGCTTATACCAACCGCTAGAAGTTCTGACCCGTGGGTGCCAACTGGCCCCGGTCATTGCGAGCCGGCTTCGGCGCGGCAATCCAGAGCGGCAAGACCT
>CAXTOB010000702.1:0-3299 GCA_964245505.1 uncultured Acetobacteraceae bacterium
ACCCCGGCCCTCTCCCGGAGGGAGAGGGAGTAGAAGACGCACACCCACCTCCATCACCGGTTCAAGCGCGCCCGCACCAGCGCGCCAGCCCGGGCCATGTCCAGCCCGGCGCCGTGCTTTGCCTTCAGGGCGGCCATCACCTTGCCCATCTCCTTCTGCGACGCGGCACCGGTGCTGGCGACGGCGGCCTCCACCTCGGTGGCCAGGGCGGCATCATCCATCTCCTGCGGCAGGAAGCCCTCGATCACCCCGATCTCGGCCTGCTCCTTGGCGGCCAGCTCAGGGCGGTTGCCCTGCTCATAGAGGGTGACGGATTCGCGGCGCGACTTCACCATGCCGCGCAGCATGCCAATGATTTCATCGTCAGAAATGGCGGAGATCCCCTTCGGCCGGGCAGCGATATCGGTATCCTTCAGCCGGGCCAGGATCATCCGAAGGGTCGAGGTGCGCGGGGCGTCCCCGGCGCGCATGGACGTTTTCAACTGGTCGGTGAACTGTTCACGCAAGCTCATTCTCTGTCCTCCAAGCTGGCACCCTATACACTTCATCACCGTGCCGGCCACAACGCCGGCCAAGCTATGTTGATCTTGTCCTGGGAAAAAATTTCCCATAGTGTTCCGCCATGCCGACGACCGACGAGATTATTTCCCACCTTGGTGGGGCCGAGGCTGCCGCGAGGCTGACCGGCGTGGGGCTCGAAGCCATACGCAAGTGGCGTCAGTCCCGTGCGATTCCCAGCAAGCACTGGCCAGCCATCATCGCCGCGACCGGCCTGCCGTTCTCCGCCCTGTCGGGCATTCCCACCCCGGAGCCTGCCATGACCCCTGCCCCGCACGACGCGCCCGCCGGCGCCACCGCTGTCCTGGTGCTGGCGGATGGGGCTGCCATCTGGGGCCGCGGCTTTGGCGCACACACGGCGCCGGATGCGGGGCGGGTCGGCGAGGTCGTGTTCAACACGGGGATGACCGGCTATCAGGAGACGCTGACCGACCCGTCGTTTGCCGGGCAGATCATCACCTTCACGTTCCCGCACATCGGCAACACAGGGATCAACCCGGAGGACATGGAGGCGGTCAACATCGCAGCCCTGGGTCTGGTGGTGAAGCAGGACGTGACCGAGCCGAGCAACTGGCGCAGCGCCCAGCCGCTTGACGCCTGGCTGCGGAGCCAGGGGATGCCTGGCCTGTCGGGCGTTGATACGCGGGCGTTGACGATACGCATCCGTGACGCCGGCGCGCCCCATGCCGTGCTGTCCTACCCGGCCGATGGACGCTTCGACCTGGCGGCGCTGCAGGCGCAGGCGGCGGCATGGCCGGGGCTGGAGGGCATGGACCTGGCGAAGCAGGTCGGCTGCACGCAATCCTATACTTGGGAAGAGGGCACCTGGGCCTGGCCGGACCGGCACGACACTCCGGCGTTGCGTCACCACGTCGTCGCCGTGGACTACGGCGCCAAGCGCAACATCCTGCGCAGCCTGGTTGCCGCGGGATGCCGGGTTACGGTGGTGCCGCCGACTGCGACGGCGGAGGACATCCTGCGCCATCAGCCCGACGGCGTGTTCCTGTCCAACGGCCCCGGCGACCCGGCCGCCACCGGCGCCTACGCGGTGCCGGCAATCCAGGGCGTATTGGATCAGCAGGTGCCGGTGTTCGGCATCTGCCTGGGGCACCAGTTGCTGGCTTTGGCGCTGGGAGCGCGCACCTACAAGCTGGACCGCGGCCACCACGGCGCGAACCAGCCGGTGAAGGAGCTGGCGACCGGCAAGGTGGAGATCACCAGCCAGAACCACGGCTTTGCAGTGGAGGATGCCAGCCTGCCTGCGGGGGTGCGGATCACGCATACCAGCCTGTTCGACGGCAGCAACGAGGGCATCGCGTGCGAGGCGCGGCGGGCGTTCAGCGTGCAGTATCATCCGGAGGCCAGCCCGGGTCCGGCGGACAGCCAGCACCTGTTCCGGCGGTTCGTGGCGATGATGGATGGGCAATGATGTCTGATGGGCCGCTTCCAGCTTTGTATAGGTCTCTATTGATTGCAATATACAACTACTTTGAACATTCTGAGAACGCTAACGGTCAGATCACAGAAGGCCAGCTTCGGGAGCTTAGAAAGTACGGAGCCAACCCAGGCATAGCACGGGCTGGTCTACAATGGTTGTGTGACCAGGATTATTTGTTCAGGTCAACGGAGGGGGATCAAAATGAGACCTGGAGCTACTGGGAGTTTACCCACAAGGGCGCTTTGGTTGTTGACGACCTACTCTCAATAAGCGTGCGATCCGACCAATCTATTGCTATTCGGCTGAGCAGTCTCGACCATGATATCGTTGTAGACTTAAGCGACAACGCCGTATCGGTCGAGGAAGCCAATGAAAGCCTCGAACAGATCGCAAACTATATAACCACCAATAACGAGCTGGAGATGGAGTCTGGTGATCGCGCTGCAGTCACGGCAGAAATACGAAGTTTCCAATCAGCAATAAAGTTGCAAAGCGTTAGGACAGCTGTTCTAGTAAGCGCAATAAGCAACAATGGAGTCCTGCGATTTCTCAAAGAAAAGATACCTGACAAAGCCGTAGGGGCATTAGTAAGTCTCGTGATAAGCTCTGTAGCGAAGTGGTTGGGGTTTTAGTTATGCCTAAGCGCACCGACATCCACTCCATTCTCATCATCGGCGCCGGCCCCATCGTCATCGGCCAGGCCTGCGAGTTCGACTACTCCGGCGCACAGGCCTGCAAGGCGCTGCGGGCCGAGGGATACCGGGTCATCCTGGTCAACTCCAACCCCGCCACCATCATGACCGACCCCGGCCTGGCCGATGCCACCTACATCGAGCCGATCACCCCGGAGATCGTCGAGAAGATCATCGCCCGCGAGAAGCCCGACGCCATCCTGCCGACCATGGGCGGCCAGACCGCGCTCAACACTGCCATGAAGCTGCACGCCAACGGCGCCCTGGCCCGGCACAACGTGGAGCTGATCGGCGCCAAGGCCGACGTGATCGACCGCGCTGAGGACCGGCTGAAGTTCCGCGACGCCATGAGCGAGATCGGCATCGAATCCCCCCGCAGCGCCATCGCGCACAGCATGACCGAGGCGCGCGAGGCCCTGGCGCTGGTGGGACTGCCGGCGGTGATACGCCCCTCATTCACCCTGGGCGGCACCGGCGGCGGCATCGCCTACAACCGGGAGGAGTTCGAGCAGATCGTCCAATCCGGCCTGGACGCCAGCCCCACCAAGGAGGTGCTGGTCGAGGAAAGCGTGCTCGGCTGGAAGGAATACGAGATGGAGGTCGTGCGCGAC
>CAXTOB010000703.1:0-800 GCA_964245505.1 uncultured Acetobacteraceae bacterium
GAGACCGGTCCCGCCTGTGCCCGGGTGGCGTGCATAGCAGCGCACGGGCAGGCCGGCAGGGTCGGTGGGATGGGCGGGGTTGTCCGGCATGGCGTTCAGCCTTTCGCTGATACGGCAGAGGCGAGGCCAAAGGCTCGCCGCTGTCCGGGATGGTGCGGGACGGGCGGTGGCTGGCCGGAGGTCCGGGTCTCGTTCACGGCACGCCCGCCTGCGCCAGCGCCGACCGCACGCGCACGCGCCATTGCGCGAACCAGTCCACCAAGTCGGCGCCGGACACGTCCTCGTCGCCGTCGAACGCTGGCCAATCGCACAGGGCCTGGCTCAGCAGCTCGGCCATCCGCTTGCTCGCCGCGAACAGCGCCGCGTGCCGGCGCGCGAGCGCCTGCCTCCACCGGGTTCGGCCCGATCGGGTGCGCGCGCCCGATCCAAACCCCGCCGGCCTGCACGCCCCAGGTCCGCAGCACCGTGCCGTCGTGCATGGTCTGGACCGTCGCCGCGAGCGTCCAAGGGTTGTCGAGCAGCGCCGCCAGGTCCACGGGCCTGGACTTTTCCAGGGCGCTCACCGCAGCGCTTCCAAGCGGTGCGCCGGCACGGTCGAGGCGCCGTCCGTCAGCAGGCCCGGCACCGCCAGCAGCGCGTAAAGCAGCGTGGCGAGCAGGGCCGCCCCTGTCACCAGCTTCCATCCATTCCTGTTCCTCACCTTGTCCGTCCTCCTGGTCAGGTCTTCCTTTCGAAGACCCAACCCAGGCGCCGCCGCACGGCGGACGGGGCAAGGGCGCGCGCAGCGCGGGCCGCTTGCG
>CAXTOB010000703.1:818-3286 GCA_964245505.1 uncultured Acetobacteraceae bacterium
CTCTTCATTCTCTCCCGCCCGCTGCCGACCCAGCAAAAGGATTAGATCACGAACTACGCCTTATCATTAAAAAAAAATACGGACGCGGCTTCTCCTCAGCTTTCGGGGCTGGCCTTTGTTCCGCCTTCAGCCGCTCCTCGAAGGCACGGATGCGCTCGGCCATCAGGACCGGGGGCGGGTCCCACGGCATCGGCGCCGCCGGCGCAGGCGGGCGCATGGCGTCGAGGATCTTGGCTGTGATCAGGGGCTTGTCCTTGGACGGGGCAACAGCGCCCATGGTCGGGCCAAGGCCGGGCAGGCTGCGCAGGCGCTCCGCATCCTGGGCGACGCTGGCCGCGGGACGCCGGACATGCGGGGCCAGAAAGGCGTCGAGCACCCCGCCCGGCCGCACCAGCTCGCGCGTCAGCGCTTGGAGGTAGTCCGCCTTGGCCACGCCTTCCCACGCGATGTAGATGCTGGCGCGGCGGCACAGTTCGGCATGCACCGTCATCAGGGTCCGCCCGTTGCCGTCGAGCAGGGGGTGCCCGTGGCAAAGCAGTCCCATGACCTCGCCGGGCTTGGCCCGCATCTGCGCGAGGTCGGCGGCCATGCCAAGGCCGTGCTCGACCGCGCGACGGGCATCCCGGGGATGGGCGAACAGATCGTAGCGCCCGGCCTTTCCCACTGCAATCTGCGAGGCGGTGGCCTCGCGGTCCTGCCCGGCCCAGGGGTAGACGTCGCCGAACAGGCGCTTGTGGGTGTCGAGGACGTCCTGGTAGCCGAGCGGGCGCCCGGTGGCCCGCAGGGCAGCAAGGGCCCCATTGACGTTCAAGCGGAACGCAGTGTGCTCGAAGAGCTTCACCGCTTCCGGGTCTTTCAGCCCTTTCGTGTTCCGCAGGTAGCCGCTGGCGTCGAAATCCCCAAAGGGATCGAATATCATCCCCTCGTCTGCACCAGGTGGTCGCCGTAGAGGCTGGTTGCCTGGCGGCTGTCCAGCACGCCCGCGCGCTTGAGGGCGACCACCAAGTCGGCGATCTCGTCCCGGGGCACCTCGGCATCTGACAAGCGCGACACGTCGGCCGCGAAGGCGTCAACCGGCGCGGGCTCGTAGGCGACCCCGTGCCGGCTGGCGAGGGCACGGATGGTCTCGGCCGCCGAGGCGGTGCTGGCACTCGCGCCGGCGGACGGGACGCGCACGGTCAGGTCAGTCATAATGCTCTCCTACCTGAAGTAATATCATAACTGCTGCCAGCCAGAATGTCGAAGCGGGACAGATGCTTGGCCAAGGTTGGCGGCCAGGGTCGGGCTTCCATCCCGGCTCGGAGTATGCGGAGCAACTCGACTGGTTCGAGGCCGCCCACAAGACGCGGCACCTTGGATCGCGGCCGGATGCTGTCGTCCCACCGCCGGTGCAGCAACGCGGAGATCCACTCAACTGGCAATCCTACTCGATGTTTCTGCCGAACGACGCGGAAGTCTCAAAGGCGGCCTGCTCGAACGAGACCCGGCCGGCGATGACGTCCGCGCGCAAACGCTCGTAGAGCGGTCCGGACGGCCGCAGGCCATCGAGCGCGAGGCTCGCCTCGGCGCACTCGAAGGCCGCCAGCCGCTTCCGGGCCGCGCTGTCCGTGCATCCGGGGTGATCCTCCCGGTTCGCCACCGACAGGGCAGGACCAGCTGCACCCACGTCGTCCGACATCAGCGTGCCCGCCGAAACAGGTGACCGCCGCAAAGCCTGCCTGCCTGATGGCTGTCCAGCACGTCCGCACGCTCCAAGGCGACCATCCAGTCATTGACCTCGCCCCGGCGCACCTCGGTGTCTGTCAGGCACGACGTCTCGACCGCGCCGGCGTCGGCAGACGTGGCAGGCATGATCGGGTCAGTCATGGTGCTCCCCTGTCGAGTGGTAATCACACGGTGCCGTCGCGCGAGGCCGCGTCCGCCTGTGCCGGGGTCAGCCCGGCGAAGACCGCGACGCCAGCGGGATCAGAGTACTTCGACATGGCAGTTGTATCCGTGAACAAGGATCAGCTCGCCCTCGGCGTCGTTGTCCGTGGTGAGGATCGTGAACTCGCAATCGAGCATCCAGGCCCCGCTCTCGTCGCGCTTGCCAGCGACGATGACGCCCTCGTACCAGGCCGAGCCGTCGCCGGCCTCGGCGAGGACGAGCGTGTCGGTCAGGCTGTTGCCGGCGACGGGGTGGCTGCACCGCCGGCGCCTACGTTCGGGCAACCGGGAGAAGACAGCCGCGAGCGTGGTCAGCTTCGCCTCGTGCTCGGCCTGCGCACGCGGTTCCCGGGCACGGTCCGCGGCGGCGCTCACGGCGTCGATCCGTAACCGGGCGAGGGCGGGCGCGACCCTTCGGGCTGCGGATTGGCTGGGGTCCCTGCCCTGCCCTTCGCGGCCATCGCCTCCGCCGCCCGCAGTGCGTCCCGCTCCTCGTAGGCGCGGATGCGCTCGGCCAAGGAAACCGGTGACGCGGCCCAGGG
>CAXTOB010000704.1:0-3279 GCA_964245505.1 uncultured Acetobacteraceae bacterium
AAACGTCGGCTGTCCCGTTGGGTCCGCACGGCTGGCGCACTGCTCGCGCACGCGCGCCGCACAGGAAGCGAATGAAGGGGGGTAGTCATATGGACCAATGCACCGGTGGTGCTTTCCGCAGGGCGTCCAGAGCGGGGCCGGAATCGTTCCCCCGTTCGCAGAACTGTCCGGACCCGTTTGCAAAATCCTGGGGCAGGCTCACGCCTATTCGGCCCTGACCTCACAATGATGCTGGTGGCGAATTCGGTGGCGGGTTGGCTCCCGCCGTTGTGACGATGCAGGACGTGATGCGGGAGTGATGATACGGCCCCGCCCTCTGGAAGGCTGACGCTCATGTCGCTGCGCCCGCAAGACCTACCCACGGTGCCTGAAGAAACCCGCCGTGTCGCCCGTGCCGCTTTCCCCAAGGGCACGCTTTGCCTGCGTATCGCCGACGCGCTTGGCCCCGTGTATCAGGATTGCCAGTTCACGGCGCTGTTCCCCCGCCGTGGTCAGCCCGCCGAGGCGCCGGGCCGGCTTGCGCTGGCCGTGGTGCTGCAATTCATGGAGGACCTGTCCGACCGCGAGGCGGCCGACGCCGTGCGGGGGCGGATCGACTGGAAGTATGCGCTCGGCCTCACGCTGACCGACCCGGGTTTCGACCATACGGTGCTGAGCGAGTTCCGCACCCGCCTGGTCACGGGCAGCGCCGAGTTGCTGCTGCTCGACGTGTTGCCGGAACGCCTGAAGTCCGAGGGCCTGGTCAAAGCACGGGGACGCCAGCGCACGGACAGCACCCACGTGCTCGCCGCGGTGCGCACGCTGAACCGGCTGGAGCGCGTCGGCGAGACGCTGCGGGCCATGCTGAACGAGTTGGCCACGGTTGCACCGGACTGGCTGCAAGGAGTGGCGCCGCCCGCCTGGTATGAGCGGTATGGCCGGCCGGTGGAGAACTACCGCCTGCCCAAGACCGAAGCGGCGCGCGAGACCTTGGCCGCCACGATCGGCGCCGATGGACAGCACCTGCTCAGCGCGGTCGATGCTGCCACACAGCAGCCGGAGCTGGCGCAGCTGCCGGCGGTGTGGGTGCTGCGTCAGGTCTGGGCCACGCAGTATGTGACGGAGGACGGGAGCATGCGCCTGGGCAGCGCTGCCGAGCTGCCGCCCTGTGCCGA
This sequence comes from uncultured Acetobacteraceae bacterium, assembly GCA_964245505.1. Lineage (GTDB taxonomy): Bacteria > Pseudomonadota > Alphaproteobacteria > Acetobacterales > Acetobacteraceae > DASWOJ01. Next base: position 1,155 of record CAXTOB010000704.1, read on the forward strand.
GCAGGTCTGCTCCCCTTACGATCCCGAGGCCCGCTACAGCAACAAGCGTGACGTGACCTGGGTCGGCTACAAGACGCACACGATCCGAACGCAATCGACCATTCACCCGCGGAGGGTCCTCGCGCCCCGGCGGCGGGCTGCGCAGCGGGATGACATGGCGGATTTCCAGGTTGTCCTCGTGGACGATGACGCGCTCGACAACGAGCTGCAAGATCGCCTGCTTGTCGGTGAACGAGGCGTCGTCCAGCCGGCCGCGCACGCGTTCGCAGAACGCGGCCAAGTCGAGCAGGAGCTCCTGGGCCTCAGCGCGCTGGCGGCGTAGGTCGCGCTGCTGCTAGAGTTGGCGCTCCAGCCCGCAGCGTTGACCGTCGAGCCGCCGCCGCTGCTCGGTCAGCTCCTCCAGGCTGATTACCTCGGACTGGTAGGCGTCGAGCAACCGCGCATCTGCGCGGCGCAACCCGTCAAGGCGGACCACCAGCCGCCGCTCAGGCCCCTGCTGGGCAGCACCCAGCCCCGCTCCAGAACGACTGTGTAAAGGAAACGCAGGGCAGCGACGTTGACGTTGAAATACGACGCCGAGACCTTCTGCCCGACCAGGTGGTTCAGGTAATCCCGTAGCTGCTCCGGCCCAACCTCAGCCGGAGATATGCGGATGTGGCGAGCGAAACGGCTCACGGCGCACAACTGGTTGCGCTGGGTGTAAGGTGAGAGGTTGCGAACCGTCATGCCCTCGATCATGCGACGGCGAAGCGGGCTCATGAGGCATCTCCTTTGATGGTGTGCTGACAACAGCAGCGCCATCTTGCCCCTAAACACGGTTACACGCCGCCGTGGCGCGCTCTCCAAACGCCACCTGAGCAACACAGGCGATCAGGCCGGACAGCCTGGCCCAAAGTGAGAGCCTCCAACCCGCCTTGCTTGCGTGGGTTCCGGTCGTGGTCGGCGAGAACCCTGTAGCAGCACCAAAAAATCGTGTGATCGGAGTTGAGGAACCGGGCAGGCTCGGGACGGCTTGGGAGAGGGTTTCACATGGGGAAGGTCGCCTTACATTGTAATCCAGCAGTGTTGGTTGTGTCGTGCTTCCTGGCTCTCTCCGGCTGTGCGTTGCTAACCGCGGCGCCGCCCCAGGTTGAGGTCGTCCAGGTCGAGTTGCGTGGCGCGAGCTTGCTGGACCAGTCGCTAGCCGTCGCACTGTGCGTCACCAACCCCAACGACACGGCGCTGAACTTCCGCCGCGTCCGGGTGATGGCGGACGTGTCCGGCGCTCCCCTGGCCGACACCGAAAGCAAGCTGCCGGTGCGCCTGCCGCCGCGTTCCTCGACGCTGGTGCCATTCGCCGTGACGACCACCCTCCGCAACCTGGAACCGCAACTGCTCGGTGTCATCCGGAACGGCGCATTGGAGTACCGTATGCACGGCACCGTGCAGCTCGACGGGGCGGTTGCCCTCACCCTGCCGTTCAGCCGGAGCGGGCGCCTCGACATTGCTACGGCGGGTGGCCTATTGGCCGACACCGGCGCGTCCACCGGCACCCGCTGCGGAACGGCTTCATAAGCCCGCATGGCATCCGGCGAGCGCACGAACGGCCGCGGCGACTACCACCACGGCAACCTCCGCGAGGCGGTGATCGAGGCGGCGATGTCCATGATCGCCGAGCGCGGCCTGGCTGGCTTTGCCTTGGCCGAACTGGCGCGCGTCTTGGGCGTGAGTACATCAGCGCCCTACAAGCACTTCCGCGACCGCACTGCCGTGATCGCGGAGGTTGCCCGACGTGGCTTCGTTCAGCTCGCCGCCGACCTGGAAGCTGCGCGCGATGCGGCAGGCACAGAGCCGATCAACGCCTTGGAACGGTGCGCCCAGGCCCACCTCGCCTTTGCCAGCCACGATCCGCCAGTCTATGCGGCCATGTTCGAGGCGACGTTCCCGAGGGGCGAATACCAAGACGTCGTCCGCGCGCGCGAGGCGGCGTTTGGCGTGATCCGTGCGGCAGCCCAGGTCGCCGTGAGCCGCAGCACCTCGCCGGACCGGCCGCCCGTCCACATGGTTGCACTGCACGTCTGGACGATGACGCACGGCATCGCCGACATGTTCGTCAGCCACGACGGGGATAGCCGCCGGTTGCTGC
>CAXTOB010000705.1:0-1582 GCA_964245505.1 uncultured Acetobacteraceae bacterium
TCTCTGCCAAGGCGGCGGGGGTCAGCGCCGTGACCGGCCCGTCGAACACGATGCGGCCGGCACGCAGGGCCACCACGCGCCGGCGATGCTGGACCGCCATCTCGACCTGGTGCAGGGACACGACGACGGTGATGCCGTCCCGCGCGTTCAGGTCGCCGAGCGTTTCCATCACCCGCCGGCTGCTCTCGGGATCAAGGGAAGCGATGGGCTCATCGGCCAGAATCACCCGTGCGCCCTGCACCAGCGTGCGGGCGATGGCGGCACGCTGCTGCTGGCCGCCGGACAGGGTACCGGCGCGCTGATCCGCCAGCTCGCCGATGCCGACGCGCTGCAGCGCAGCCAGGGCGCGCTCCCGCTCCGCCGCGGGAAACCAGCCCGGCAGGGTGCGCCATAGCGGCAGGCGGGACAGGCTGCCGACGAGGACATTGGTCAGCACCGGCAGGCGGTTCACCAGGTTGAACTGCTGGAACACCACACCAACCCCGGCCCGCACCCGGCGCACGTCGCGCGACAAGCGCCCGTTTGCCTGCACCGCCCTGCCGTGCACCGTGACCTCGCCGGCATCCCCCAGCATCAACCCGGCCAGATGGCGCATCAGCGTGCTCTTGCCCGATCCGGATGCGCCGATCAGCGCCACCATCTCCCCGGGCGCCACGTCGAGCGCCGGGATGTCCAGGACCCGCCGGCCCCGGAACGTCTTCGACAAAGCTGTAACTGAGATGGCGGGGTTGGCGGTGCCGGACACGGACGCCCTCCTGATCGTCCGCGGCTTATCCCCGGCGGCCCTCGTAATCTTGATGACAAATCTGTGTAGCCATGATGACAGTTTGCCGCGGGACCGGCGGAGTTGCCGCGTCCGAGTGCCGCCGCCGCGCCCACTTGCGCCTTTCTACCCCGTCAGCGCATCTTAACGCCCAAGCGGCAAGGGATGGGAACGCATGCGCCTCGCGGTGCTAAAGGAACGGGCGGCGGCGGAAAGCCGGGTGGCAGCCACGCCCGATACGGTCAAGAAGCTGGTTGGCCTGGGTTTGCAGGTGGCGGTCGAGGCCGGCGCGGGCCAGGCCAGCTCCATACATGATGCCGATTACCAGGCTGCCGGGGCCGAGGTTGCTCCGGATGCCGCGGCGGCGCTCAATGGGGCCGGCATCGTATTCGCCGTTCAGGTGCCGCAGCCCGACGTGCGCGCCCACATCCCCCAGGGCGCGCTGCTGGTCTGCATCAGCAACGCGCACGGCGACCCGGCGCTGGTCCCGGCCCTCGCGGCGGGCGGTATAGACGTCGCGGCGATGGAGCTGCTGCCCCGCATCACCCGTGCGCAGAGCATGGATGTGCTGAGCAGCCAGGCCAACCTCGCGGGCTACCGCGCGGTGATCGAGGGCGCTGGCGCCTTCGACCGCGGCTTTCCGATGATGATGACGGCCGCCGGCACCGTGCCGCCGGCGCGAGTGTTCGTGATCGGCGCCGGCGTCGCCGGGCTGCAGGCGATTGCGACGGCCCGCCGGCTGGGCGCCATCGTGTCCGCCACCGACGTGCGTCCGGCCGCCAAGGAGGAGATCAAGTCGCTGGGCGCCACCTATGTCGG
>CAXTOB010000705.1:1592-3274 GCA_964245505.1 uncultured Acetobacteraceae bacterium
CGCCAAGGAGATGACCGACGCCTTCCGGCAGAAACAGGCGGAGCTGATGGCCACCACCGTCGCCAAGAACGATCTGGTGATCTGCACCGCCCTGGTGATGGGCCGCAAGGCGCCGGTGATCCTGACGCAAGCGATGGTGGACTCGATGCGTCCCGGCAGCGTGGTGGTGGACCTTGCGGCGGAGGCCGGCGGCAACTGCGCCGCGACCGTGCCGGGTCAGATGAGCACAACGCCCAACGGGGTTAAGATCGTCGGCTACGTCAATTGGCCCAGCCGCATCCCGGTCGCGTCCAGCACCCTGTATGCCCGCAACCTGCTGACGTTCCTGACCACCTTCTGGGACAAGGACGCGGGGAAGCCCGCCCTGCCCGAAACGGACGAGATCGTACGCGGGGTCATGCTGACCCGCGGCGGCCAGGTCGTCCACGCCCAGTTCCAGCCGGCTCAAGCGGCATAATCGAGGCTACGCCCCCATGAATCCCAATCCCTTCGCGGACCAGGCCGCGCGCATCGCCGAGAACGCGGCCGACCTGGCCAACCAACTGCAGGCGTATGGCACCAACGTGGTCGCCGTCGTCGAGCCGACAGCCACGGCAGTCGAGCCGTTCATGTTCCTGCTGGCGATCTTCCTGATGGCCTGCTTCGTCGGTTACTACGTCGTGTGGAATGTGACGCCAGCGCTGCACTCGCCGCTGATGGGCGTCACCAACGCCATCAGCTCCGTGATCGTGGTCGGCGCCATGCTGGCGCTGGGCCTGTCGGACAGCGTTCCCGCGCGCATCTTCGGGTTCATTGCGGTGATGCTGGCCAGCGTGAACATCTTCGGCGGCTTTACCGTGACCCAGCGGATGCTGGCGATGTTCGCGGGCAAGAAGCCCACGGTCGTCAAGGGGCCGAGCAAGTAGCATGAGCGCCTCCTGGACCTCGTTCTTCTACCTTATCGCAGCAGTTCTATTCATCCTGGCCCTCCGCGGGCTGTCTGGGCCGCGGACCGCACGGACTGGCAACCAGCTCGGCATGGCCGGCATGGCCATCGCCGTCGGTGTCACGCTGTTCCAGCGTTTTTTTTTTTTTGATTGGTTTTCGATGTTGTTGTTGTCCTTAGCCTTCGTCGGCAGCGTCGGCGTGGTCGTCGCCCGGCGCATCCAGATGACGGCGCTGCCGCAGCTTGTGGCGGCGTTCCACTCGCTGGTCGGCCTGGCGGCCGTGTTCGTCGCTGCCGCGGCGCTGAATGCCCCGGCTGCCTTCGGCATCGGCGTCCCAGGGGCGATACACCGGCAGTCGCTGATCGAGATGTCGCTGGGCCTGGCAATCGGCGCCATCACCTTCTCCGGCTCCCTGATCGCGTTTGCCAAGCTGGATGGGCGGATGCGTGGCGCGCCGATCCTGTTCCCGCGCCAGCACCAGCTCAATGCGGCGCTCGGCATCCTGCTGGTGGCGCTGATCGTCCTGTTCGTGCTTGGCGGCAGCCAGGTGCTGTTCTGGCTGATCGCGCTGCTGGCGCTGGTATTGGGCTTCCTGATCATCATCCCGATCGGCGGCGCGGACATGCCGGTCGTGGTATCCATGCTGAACAGCTACTCCGGCTGGGCGGCCTGCGGCATCGGCTTCACCATCCAGAACCTGGCGCTGATCATCACCGGCGCGCTGGTGGGGGCGTCCGGCGCGATCCTGTCCTACAT
>CAXTOB010000706.1:0-3261 GCA_964245505.1 uncultured Acetobacteraceae bacterium
GTGGACGCCCTGTGCGCCAAGGCCGAGGTGGCAGCGGACGAGGTGGCCCGCACCAGCGCGGCGCTGCGGCAGGCGCAGAAGATGGAGGCCGTCGGCCGGCTGACCGGCGGGATCGCGCATGACTTCAACAACCTGCTGACGGTGGTCACCAGCGGCTTCGAGATGATCCGCCGCCGGCCGGACGACCGCGAGCGGGTGCTGAAGATGGCCGAGGCCGGGATGGAGGCGGCGCATCGCGGCGCCCGGCTGACGCGTCAGCTCCTGACCTTCGCCCGCCGGCAGGACCTGCGTCCGGAGACGGTGGACCTGAACGCCTCCCTGCGCGACTTCGAACCGCTGGCCCGGCGCGTCGTGGGCGAGGTTGTGCAGATGAAGCTGGTCCTGGACCCGGCGCCGCACCCCGCCCGCATAGACCTCGGCGAGTTCGAGTCCGCGGTGCTGAACCTGGTCGTCAATGCCCGCGATGCGCTGCAGCCGCAGGAAGGGCGAATCGAGGTCAGCACCCGCAACGCCGAACGGGACGGCAGGGATGGGTTGCCGGCGGGCAGCTATGTCGTTGTGGCGGTGGCCGACAACGGGTCCGGCATGGATGAGGCGACGCGAGCCAAGGTGTTCGAGCCATTCTTCACCACCAAGGAGTTCGGCAAGGGATCTGGGCTCGGGTTGAGCCAGGTGTATGGGTTCGCCCGGGCGGCGGGCGGTACGGTGGAGATCACGTCGGCGCCGGGCCAGGGCACGACGGTGGAGATCTGGCTGCCGCGGACCGAGGTCGTAGCGTCCGCGGCGAGCAACGCCGGCCCGGCCAGCGTGTTGCGCCATGCGGAGGCGGGGGAGACCGTGCTCGCGGTCGAGGATGAGGCTGCGGTGCTGACCGCGGTCATCGAGAACCTGGCCGACCTCGGCTACCAGGTCATCCCGGCAAGGGACGCGGCGGAGGCGCTGGAGCAGTTGCGCGGGGAGGAACGGGTGGACATCCTGTTTTCCGACATCGTGATGCCCGGCGGGACGAATGGGCTGCAATTGGCGGTGGAGGCGGAACGGCTGCGGCCGGGGCTGCGGGTGGTGCTGACGTCCGGCTATGCCGTTGACACGCTGGCCAGGGATCACAGCGTTCCGGCCGATCTGTCGATCCTGGCCAAGCCTTATCAGCGGGACGAGCTTGCTGAACGCCTGAAGGTGGCGCGCCGCTCAGGCGGGTGAGTTGAGGGCGGGTGACCGGAGGTTGTCACCGGCCCAGCACCCCCAAGTCCAGGCGCCGCAGTCCCGGCGCCCGCAGTGCCGTCACCACCACCACCCCCAGTGTCACCAGACCGCCGGCCCACACTGCCGCGGGCGCGCCCAGCAGGCTGGCCGCCACGCCGCTTTCGAATGCGCCGAGTTCGTTCGACGAGGACAGGAACACCAGGCGGACCGCGGCGATCCGGCCCCGCATGGCTTCCGGCGACGCAAGGCGCAGGATGGCGCGGCGGATCACCACGCTCACTCCGTCGCAGACGCCGGCCACGAACAGCGCCGCCACGGACAACGGCAGGGAGCGCGACAGGCCGAACAGCACCATCGACACGCCGAACCCGGCGATCACGCCATGCAGGACTATCCCGGCCCAGCGGGGCGGCACCAGCCGTGTGGCGAAGGCCGCCGCCGTCAGGGACCCCGCCGCGCTGGCCGAGCGGAGCAGCCCGAATCCAGCGGGTCCGGCGCCCAGGATGTCCGTCGCGAATACCGGCAGCAGCGCCGTCGCCCCGCCGAAGAACACCGCGAACAAGTCCAGCGCCATGCTGCCGAGCAGGACCTCGCTGCGGAACACGAAGGCCACGCCCTCCCGGATGGAGCGCCACACTCCGGCGTCGTCCTCCGTCGCTTCCGGCGCCGGCGCCTCCGGCACTCCCGCCGCCATGACGGCGACGGAGGCCGCGAACAGCGCGGCTAGGCCAGCGTAGGTGCTGGATGGTCCCAGGGCTGCCCAGGCCAGACCGCCCAGGGCCGGACCAAGCATGGTTGCGGTCCGTCCGGTGGTGGCCAGCAGGGCCAGGCCGCGCAGCAGCCCTGCAACGGGCACGACATGCGCCTCCAGGCCAGACAGCGCCGGGTCGGCGAAAGCGCCTATGGCGCCGGTCAGCACCGCGGCGGCGAACAGGACTGGGAGCGCGTGCCCGCTTCCGGCCGCAGCGGCCAGGGCCGCCGCCAGCAGCGCCAGCGCCGCGGTTCCGATCAGCACGATCCGGCGCCGGGGCAGCCGGTCGGCGACGTGCCCGCCATATAGCACCAGTACGATACTTGGCCCGGCCTCCGCCAGGCCTAGCCAGCCCAGGTCCAGCGGCTTGTGCGTCAGCTCGTAAACCTGGAAGCCCAGCAACACCTTGAGGGCGGACGAGGCCAGCCGCTCCAGCGCGTTCGCGGCCATGAAGGCGGCGAACGTTAAATTGCGCAGGGACGGCGGCGCGGCGGGCGTCACGTCAGCCAGGGGTCAGGCGCCTGTCTGCTTGGATGAACCGTCGTCGTGAGACGCCGCTAGGACCTGGCAGTTCCGGTGCGGGCCGCTGCGGTCTTGCCGAGGGCTGCGGCAAGCGGCGGCTGGACCCCGTCGCGCTGGCGCCAGGCGGGATCACCCGACGCGCATCAGGCCGGCGCCCTCTGCGTCCAGCCATCGCGTCGCGGCGCGGCGGTGCGGCGTCATTTGCCCGACCAGCGTCCAGAACGCCCGGCTGTGGTCCATGTGGCGGAGGTGAGCGACCTCGTGCGCCGCCACGTAGTCCTGCACGTCGGGCGGAGCCATCACCAGCCGCCAGTTGAACATGAGCGTGCCGTCGACGGTGCAGCTACCCCAGCGGGTGCGGGTATCCTTGACGACGATGCGCCGGGGACGGAGGCCTGCCGGTTCGGCCTTGGCGAGAGCCTGGGCAGCGAGGCGGTGCCGGGCCTCGGCGCGGAGGAAGTCGGTGGCGCGGCGGGCCAGGAATTCGGGCGCGCCGGCGACGTGCAGGATGCTGCCGTCCAGCCAGGCGCCGGCTGCTCCGGGAGCGTGGCGGATGCTGTGCGGGGCGCCGTGGATGGGGACGGTTGCGCCGTCCTGCAGCAGGACCGGATGGGGCAGGCGGGCCAGCCGCTCGGCGACCCATCCCGCGTTGTCCAACAGCAGCGCCCGGCCTGCGGCGGCGGTGGCACGGGGCGGCAGGGTGATGACGACGGCGCCGGAACGCGGGTCTATCCGCAGGCTGACCTTGCGGGCACGTGGGCTGCGGCGCCACTGGACCGGGGTGG
>CAXTOB010000707.1:0-3254 GCA_964245505.1 uncultured Acetobacteraceae bacterium
CAGCGGCCTCGACCAGGCAGGCGGCCGCGAACGCGCGCGCGACGCCCAGCCAGGTTCCGAGCCGCGTCCACAGCGCCACCGAGGGTGCCGCCGCAACGCCCACGACCACCCAAACGAGCGGTTCGACCAGGCGGAGTTCAGGGGCGGCCCGCACGATGGTCACCAGGAACGTGGCGGTGACGACGTAGCCGAACCCGAACAGGCCGTAGGCCCAGGCGAAGGCAGCGAAACCATGCCTCGGATCACCTCCGCCGACGTCCGGCAGGGAGGCGGTTGCTCGCCGCGGCATCTCGCCCCCAGGCACCAGCCAAACCACGGCAGCCAGAAAGGCCAGCGAAACCGCACCGGATGCAAGCCAAAGGATGCGCCAATCGGCTCCGGCGGCCCCGAGCGTTGAAACGAGCGCGGCCGAAAGCGCGATGCCGACGCCCACGCCGGCGAAGTGCAGCGCCGACAAGGCACTGCGGCCGGCGTGCGCGAGGTGATCGAGCACGATCGCGGAAGCAATGACGAGCACGAAGGCGCTGGCCGCGCCGCCGGCGCAGCGCAGGGCGAGAAAGGCCGGCATGGAAGAAACGAGGCCCATGGCGCCCGTGGTCGCGGCGCTCAGGGCGAGCGACCCAAGCAGCCAGGTTCGCCGCGGGCCGGGCAGGAGCAGCGTCGCGGCCAGCAGCGCGCCGGCGAGGTAGCCGACGAAGTTGACCGAGGCGATCAGGCCAGCCTCGGCCTTGCTCAATCCTATCCCCTCGACCATGACGGGCAGGATGGGCGTGTAAACAAAGCGGCCCACGCCGAGGCCAGCCGCAAGCGCCGCCATGCCACCCAGGGCGACGGGGACGGCTTCGCCGCTGCCCGCCGTTCGCCTGCCGCCGATCATCGGGACACCATGCGGCCGGAGCAAAGGTCTGCGGCTTGGAGCCTGCTGACACAGGCGGAAGCTCGACGGTGACGTCGCATGGCGGCACCCCTGACTGCTGCGGGGTGCAAGCTAAGCAAGCCGTTCCATCTCGACCAACGGGTTTTCCAGATGCGCCCCATCGTCCTGAACGATGGCTCCGAGCTATTCCGCTGCGAGCGTCTGGGCCGATGCCGGTCGCACGAGGTCGAGAAAGGCCGCGAGCGCGCTGGACGTGTAGGCGTCGCGCCGCCGTATGAACACCGTCTCGACCCATGCCTCCCCGGACGGCAGAGCATGCACGCCGATCCGCCCCTCGCGCCAGGCGCCCTCGACGAGCGCCCGGGGCAGGAGGGTGACGCCGAGCCCGGCGCCGACGCAGGCGAGGATGGCGTCCAAGGTGCCGAACTCCAGCAGACGCGGGCCGACCACGCCGCGGCGCGCCAGCATGGCTTCCAGCCGAAGCCGGTAGGAGCAGCCAGCCCGCAGCACCACGACGCGGACCTCGCCGTTGCGCGCCAACGTGTCGAGTTCGGGGATGCCCGGCGCGGTGAGGGCGACCAACTCCTCACGGAACACCACCTCGGTCTGCAGCTCCGGGCGCTGCACCGGGCCGCAGACGAACGCGCCCTCCAGGCTGTGCTCCAGCACATGCCCGACCAACTCGCAGGTGGTGCCGGTCCGCAAGGTCAGGTCCACCCCGGGGTGAGTGGCGGCATAGGCGGACAGAAACGACGACAGGCGCATGGCAGCCGTGGTTTCCAGTGATCCCACCACGAGAGGTCCCGCAGGCGTGCCGTCGTCGCGGGCGGCACGACGCGCATCGTCCAGCAAGCCACGGACACGGGATGCGTAGGGCAGCAACCGCCATTCCCGCGGCCGTTGGGGTGACGCCGCGGGCATGGCGCTGAAACAGTGGCGTCCCGACCTCGTCCTCCAACGCGCGGACGCGGGTGGTGACGTTGGACTGCACCGTATTCAGCTCGGCTGCTGCCCGGCTCATGCCGCCTAGCCGCGCCACCGCCTCGAACACTCTGAGATCCCCAGCGTCCACATCTCCTCCTGCTCTCCATGGCCGGCTTGCAGGCTGCGGCTCAATGAAGCCCTGGCCTGGTGCTTATGCCACCATTCCGCATCCCACCAGTGCCATCCGCTTCAGCTATTTGGGATAGCTGTGGCCGGCTGCGCGTCCTAACCTGGCTGGCAACAAGGTCACGTTGGAATCTACGCCCAGGGCACCACGGGCGGCAGACCGGCGTGAAACCGCAGAACAGGGAGCAGGCACATGACGACAGTCGGGTTCATTGGGCTGGGCCGCATGGGACGGCCGATGGCGTCGGATTTGTGCCGCAAGGGCTTCCGCCTCGTCGTGAACGACATCGACCTGACCGCCATGCAGGAGCTCGAGGCGTTGCAGGCGCGCGGCGCCGCGAGCGTTGCCGAGGTCGCGTCGCAGTCGGACATCGTCGTGACGATGCTGCCGAACTCGGCGGTGGTGCGCGACGTCGTCGAACGCACCGACGGGATCCTCGCAAACCTCAAGCCCGGCACGGTGATCATGGACATGAGCACGGTATCGCCGGAAACCTCGGACGAGCTTGCAGCCGCCGCCCAGGCGCGTGGCATTGGTTTCGTGGACGCTCCGGTGGGGCGGCTCGCAAGCCATGCCGACCGCGGCGAGTCGCTGTTCATGGTCGGCGGCTCCCCGGAGGACTTCGGCCGGGTCAGGCCCCTGCTGGACGGCATGGGGTCGACAATCTTCCATTGCGGACCGGCCGGGTCCGGCACGCGCACGAAGCTCGTGAACAACTACCTCGCTGTCACGTCTTGCCAGCTGAACGCCGAGGCCCTGGCCTTGTCCCAGCGCTTCGGCCTCGACCTAGAGCGGACGCTCGACGTGCTCTATGGCACGACGGCCGTCAACGGCCAGCTCAAGATTGCCTGGCCCGCCAAGGTGCTCACGGGCGACATCGCGCCGGGCTTCACGATCGACCTGGCCCACAAGGACCTGACCCTGATCCTGGAGGCCGCCAACGCGGCCAAGGTGCCGATGCCGGTCCTGGCAACCGCGCGGGAGGCGTTCTCCGTCGCCCGTGCCCGTGGGTTCGGCGACAAGGATTTCTCGGCGATGGTGGACGTGCTCTGCGACCTCGCGGGGATCGAGGCGCCGCGCCTGAAGACGTGACGAATGCCGCCTGCTGCCCCTCGTGTGGCAGGCTGCCGGACCAACAGCGTGCCGCAAGCCACATATTCCCGGGCGTTCGCTCCCCGCCGCGCGTCGGCCCTGCTATAGATGATAATAATGCTTGGACTAAACCATCCAAGCTGAGTGCTTGAACGGAGTGCCATGGCCGGATTG
>CAXTOB010000708.1:0-3247 GCA_964245505.1 uncultured Acetobacteraceae bacterium
CCCTCAAGGAACGCGGCGCCGTCCGGGGCGCATTGCAGCGCCTTGGCAGTGAAGGCCTGCACGATGCGCGCGCCCCATTCGCGGTCGGACGCCGGGGCGGTCGCGGCGGCGTCCAGCAGCGCCCGCACCGCCTGCGGCACCTGCTGCCCGCCATCGCTGCACAGCATGGTTAAAATTGAGGCACGCCCAACCGGCGGCGCCTGCGCGGAGGCAGGGCTGCCAGTTGTGCAAAGGAGCAGGGCCAGGCCAGCCAGCCCAGCCCGCCACGGTGCCGTCACGCCGGGCTGAATGGGATCGGCTTCGGCGTGTCCTTGGATTGCCAGAGCACGTCGAAGCCCTGCTTGTCGTTGACGGAGCCGATGAACACGCCGCGTCCGACGTAGTTGTTGTCGCCCGTCATCGTCAGCGTGTAGCCGGACGGATCATCGAACGACAGCCCGGGGAAGGCCGCGCGCACCGCCGGCACGTCGAACGAGCCGGCCTTCTTCGCGGCCAGCGCCCACAGGTGAACGCTGTCATAGGTGGACACCATCGGGTCGATCGCGACGTCGGGACGGTAGGGTGCGCCGCTTTTCTTCACATAGGCTGCCCAGTCGGCCAGCCACTTCTGGTTGCGCGGCCCCGGCGCGTTTTGCAGGTAGGCCCAGCAGTTCAGGCTGCCGACCAGCCCGGCGGTGTTCAGCCCCTCCAAGTCGGCCTCGACCATGTCCAGCCCCAGCACCGGGATGTCCGTCGGCTTCAGGCCCTGGTTCACGTATTCGCGCAGGAAGTCGGGGATCGAGTTGCCGACCACCGTCAGCACCACGATCGGCTGCTCGCCGCCGGCGCTGGCGAAGCTGCGTATCTGGTTCACCAAGTTCTGGAAGTTGCTGAACCCGAAGGGGACATACTCCTCCTTCCACGCGGACGCCGGGATGCCCTTGCTGGTCCAGTATGCCTTCAGGATCTTGTTGATGGTGCGGGGCCAGACGTAGTCGCTGCCCAGCATGAAGAACCGCTTGGCGTTGCCGCCCTCGGCGCCCATCAGGTAGTCCACCGCGGGCAGCACCGAGCTGGACGGCGGCGAGTTCATGTAGACGACGTTCTTGGAGTTTTCCTCACCCTCGAAGTGGAGCGGGTAGAACAGCAGGCCATCGCTTTGCTCGACGACGGGCAGGACCGACTTGCGCGACACCGACGTCCAGCAGCCCAGCAGAGCCGCGACCTTCTGCTCCTGCAGCAGTTGGCGGCCCATCTGGGCGTAGGTCGGCCAGTCCGACGCCGGGTTGGTGACGACGATCTCGACCTGGCGGCCCAGGACGCCCCCCGCGGCGTTCAGCTCGTCCGCAGCCATCTTGGCCACGTAGTTCATGCGGCCCTCCAGGTTGGCCATCGTGCCTGAAGAGGAGAACAGGCAGCCGAGCTTGACCGTGTCGGCGGCCCAGCCCGGCCGGATGATGGCGGGGGTGGCCAGGGCGGTGGCGCTGCCGGCCAGAAGCAAACGGCGGGTGAGGCTGTTCATGGGTGAAACTCCTGGGGCCGGGGACGTTGCTGGACGGGCATGGGTTGGAGTTTGAGCAAGAGTTGTGCCGCGGCTGGTTTCTTCGCTAGCCGGATGGGGCAGGGCTGACCGGGTTCTTGCCAGCGGCCTTTCGCTCCTGCCGGTCTAGCGGCGCCAGGGGGGCGAGGCTCCAGGGGTCCTCAATGGCGCGGCCATGCTGACGGCCAGAGTTCGCTGACCATCTTGGCAGCACGTCGCCGGACCTGCTCCTGGAGGCTCTCGGCGTGACCCGGACCGGCTAAAGCATGTTCGGATCAAATGGCTTCGTTTGACCGGATAAATGCGCGCAAAAACGATAGTCAGAGTGGGCTTGGTGCTTCTATCTGCACCAAACCCGCTTTGGCGTAACGCTCTGCTCGTTCGATGCCATGACGGTCCGCCCTGCGCTGCGCGGTCATTCTGGCTGCGCAGGACGACATTGATCCTCGACCGGGAGGCGCCTCGCGCTCTTTGCCGCAACCTGCCAATCTCTTCCCGGGCGCGATCCTCCGGGCGCAACCGGGAACGGGCCAACGGACTGAGACGGGGTTGAGCATGCGGGTTCTGATCCTGGGCGGGGGCGTTATCGGCGCTTCCATCGCCTACCATCTTTCTGCCAGGGGCGCCGATGTCGTCGTCATCGAGCGCAACGCGGTCGCGTGCGCCGCGTCCGGCAAGTCGGGCGGGTTCCTGGCCCGGGACTGGTGCGACGGCACGCCCGTGATGGCCCTCGCGCGCCGGAGCTTCGCGCTGCATGCCGAGTTCGCGGAGGAGCTGGGCGGCGACTGGGGCTACCGCGGGATGACGACCTACGGCGGCACCGTGAGCCGATTCCGGTCCCGGTTGCCGCGCGGTGCCGGGCCTGGGTGGGTTTCGCCGGATGTCGCGATCACCGGCCAGCTCGGACTTGCCGGCACGACGGCGCAGGTTCAACCCGGCGCCTTCACCAGCGCGATGATGCGTGCCGCACAGGAGCGGGGCGCCGTGTTGCGGATAGGCCGGGCCACGGGGCTGTTGCTCCGCGACGGGGACTTGGCTGGCGTGCAACTTGAGGACGGGGTGCTGGACAGCGATGCCGTGGTGATCGCAATGGGTCCATGGTCGGTGCTCGCGGCGCAGTGGCTGCCGCTACCGCCGGTCTATGGCCTGAAGGGGCACAGCCTGGTTTTCGAGACCGGGGCGGCCCTCCCGCCAGAGGCCCTGTTCCTTGAATACGCCGAGTCCGCCGGCTCGATGCTCTCGCCGGAGGTGTTTCCGCGTGCAGACGGGACCACCTACGTGTGCGGGATTTCGAGCCAGTCTCCCCTTCCGCTCGACCCCGGCCTCGTTGTCCCCGACGAGGGCGCAATCGACCGGCTGAGGGCGCTGTGTGCCCGGATGTCGCCGGTCCTGGCCCGGTCCCCCATTCTTGCGAGCCAGGCCTGCTACCGTCCGGTGACGGGGGATGGCCTGCCGCTGATCGGCGCGGTTCCGGGCGCCCGCGGCGCTTATGTGGCGACGGGTCATGGGGTCTGGGGCATCCTCAACGCCCCTGCGACCGGAGAGGCGATGGCCGAGCTGATCCTGGACGGGGCGGCGAAGACGGTCGATCTTTCGCCGTTCGATCCCGCTCGCCTCGCGGCCCTCGATCCCGGGTGCGTCGCCGTCACCCGTAGGCTCCATGTCTAGGGCATGTTCGGATCAAACGGCTTCGTTTGACCGGATGAATGCTCGCAAAAACAATAGCTA
>CAXTOB010000709.1:0-3246 GCA_964245505.1 uncultured Acetobacteraceae bacterium
GGACGGGCGGGGCGGAAGCGTTCGGCCGTGGTGCCGAACTCGGCGAGGATGCGCGCCTGCGTCGGGAAGCAGTCGAACAGCGCCCGCTTCAGCGCCTGTTCCTCGTCGTCCAAAAGGATGTCCGTGGCGGGCGGCCCCGGCAGGAACTCGCCGGCGACAAAGCTGCCGTCCGCCCCGGCATGGTAGCCGGCGAACTCGATCACCCGGCCCGGCGCCGCCGCATGGACCGCAAGCGCCGTCGCGTCGTGGTCGGGATGGCCGCCCTCATACGCATGGGTGATGACGACCTGCGTCCCGTGCTGTGCGAACAGCCCAGCCAGGCCACGGGCAATGGCGGGCATGGCCTTGCTGGCGTCCTGGTCGGGAATGTCCAGCCCGGTCCGCATGGCATGGCAACGCGCCAGCAGCAACGCCTGCGACAGCTCCGCCTGGCGGGCGGCGGCGTAGGCCTCGGGCGAGTCGAATCCCGCACGGGCAGCATCGTTCAGCCCGCGCGGCGCACCGTCCGTCACGTGCACCAGCAGCAAGTTCGTCATCAGGTGCAGGCTGGCGCCGGCGGCGAGGATCTCGTCGTCGGGATGGGCGACGACCAAGGCGATGCGGCAGTCCGTGGGGATGCGCCGGGCCAGGCTGTGCAGCACGGCGTCCATCGCCGGGCTACCCGGCGTGCGCGGGTTGACGGACCGCATCCGCGCGGCCCGGGGCATAGCGCCGGATCATGGTGGCGCAGAACTCCGCGAACTCCTCGGGATGCCTGGGAACGGCGGTGTAGTGCGGCCACTGCCCCTTGTCCTCCGGCGTGAAGCAGAAGGTGGCGGTGACCTTGAAGCCCTCCAGCGCCCGCATCTGCCGGTCGAACCACGCCTCGCAATCCGGGCGATACCAGTCCGCCCAGCTCAGCCCGGTACGCAGGTAGGTCACGCCCATGTCGCGCATGTGCCGCACCGCATCGTCCAGCCGGTGGTCCTGGTAGTGGAACCACTGGCAAAGGCCGATCTCGGGCGTGAACTCGTGGAACAGGCGGGCGGCGCGCTTGGGGCGCCCGTGCTCGTCCAGCAGGCCCATGTGGAAGTGGCGGTAGTAGCTGCTGCCCTCGGCCTCGCGGTGCCGGGTGGTGGCCGGCCAGTCGGCAGGCAGGTCATATAGGCTGTACCAATGGATGCGCGGCGCCCGGCCGATCAACAGCTCGGCGGTGCGGCGCAGACCCCATTCCTGCACTTCCTCGGCGCCGAAGGTGCTGATGCCGACCTCGCTGACCCACAGCGGCAGGTCGGTGACGGCACGGATGCTGTCCAGCTTGGCCGGCCATTCATCCAGCATCCAATGGTTCCAATCCAGCGGGAAGCCATGCACCGCCACTGCATCCAGGTCCGCCAGCGCACCGTGGCCCTGCAGCACGCGGATGAAGTCGGGATCAATCGGACTGATGCCGCCCAGCACGCGCGGCAGGCCCGGCGCCTCGGCGGCGATGGCCTGGCCCGCCAGCTTGGTCATCTCCGAAAAGGTGGCCCAGCCTGGGTCGTTCTCGAAGTCCCAGTGCGACTTGTTGTTCGGCTCGTTCCAGATCATCGCCGCTTCGATCATGGCCCATTCTCCTTCAACGCGGCGTCCTTCAAGGCAACGTCGCCTTTGCGCGCGGGATAGACGGCGCCATAGCGCGCATCGGGCTGCGCGGCCCGGCGACAGATAAACACCTCGTCCTCCGGGTTGCTCTCGATGGTGAACCCGGCAGCCCGCAGCATCGCCGCGGAGCAGGCGCGGTTGGGCACCCACCAGTTGGTGTTGTCGTGCGAGTAGCTGTTCTCGATGAAGTGCATCTTGGGATAGCCGGGATCGTCGAAGATGCCGGTTTCCCAGAATTCGTAGTCATCGGCGAGCGGCAGCACTTGATTGGAGCCGCGCTGCATGGACTGGAACACCAGCAGGTCGCCGGCGACATGCTCATGGATCAGGTCCAGCGCCAGCAGCGGGTGCCTCAGGTGATACAGCACGCCGATGAAGAATACGACGTCGAACCGCTCGCCCAACTGTCCCACGTCATAGACCGACATCTGCCGGAACTCGATGTCCAGCCCTTCGACCTCGGCGGCGAAGCGGGCCTGCGCCAGGTAGTCCTCGTCGAAGTCCAGGCCCAGCACCCGGGCGGCGCCGCGGCGCTTCATCTCCATGCTGTAGAACCCGGCGTTGCAGCCGATGTCGAGCACCGTCTTGCCCGTGAGGTCCGCCGGCAGCGCGTCCTGGAAGCGCTGCCATTTCACCATCGGGTAGTCGCCGAGGAAGTGCTCCGGCGCGGTGCGGACGCCGCGCAGCTCCATGTTGTGGAACCAGGGGCCGAGGGCGCGGGCGCGCTCCTGGATGCGCTCGGTGGTCCATTCGTCGGTGATCAAACGGGTTTCTCCAACAGGGCGCTGCTCAAGGCGGGACCGGTGCGCTTTTCGCCGGGCGTGTGCAGGGGGGCAGGGGCGGCGGCCTGGCCGCCCAGCAGGCGCATGGCCTCGCGGTAGCCGTTCAGGGTGCCGACATCCACGTAGCTGCTGCCGCCGCGTACGCCCCAGGCCTCGCCGCCGGCCTGAAGCCAGGCATTCACCAGCGTGCCGATGTATTCGTCGCGGCGGTCGCGCTCCAGCCATAGGCGGTGCAGGGCGTGCAAGGTGGCGCCGGGCATCTTGAAGGCGCCCCAGATCCAGTTGGTGCGGGCGCTGGCGGACTTGACCTGGATTTCCAGCACGCGGCCGTCGCTGTCCAGGTCCACGGCGTCGAACAGTTCTGGGCGCTCGACGGGGAACAGCAGGAAGGACAGGCGGTCGTCCGGCAGGCGGCACAGGGCGTCGGCGGGGAACCAGATGGTGTCGGGCAGGCCGATGATGACCGGCTCGTCCCGCGGGATCAGCGGCAGGGCGCGGAAGATGGCATCGCACAGCCCGACGGCCCCGGCCTGGCAGACATAAGCCACGTCCACGTCGCCGACCTGGCCGCCAAAGTACTGCAGGATGTCGCTCTTCCAGGGCGAGATCACGAAGCAGATCTTGCCGGCGCCGGCGCGCACCATGCGCTCGATCAGGTATTCGCTGACGGCGCGGGGACGCTCGATGCCGCCAGCGTCGAGGCGGGAGCCGACCGGCAGCAGCTCCTTGCTGAAGGCGAGCGGCTGGATGCGGGTGCCGGCGCCAGCGGCGGGGATGATGCCCCACATCAGGGGGAAGCCGTTGGAGATGGAGCGCTTGCTTCTCCCTCTCCCTCCGGGAG
>CAXTOB010000710.1:0-3231 GCA_964245505.1 uncultured Acetobacteraceae bacterium
CCACGGCGCGGCTGGTGGTGGAAGGGGTGGCCCGCGCCGTGGCGGGCGGCTACCTGCCCCCGCCGGAGCCGGAGCCGGACGCGGGCTACGATCCCGCGCTGGTGAATGCGGACCGTGACCTGGCTGGGCTGGCGGCGTGCCTGGGGCGACCCGGTGCAACACAGGCCGTGTCGTTCCTGCTGTCGGGTCCGCCGGGCACCGGCAAGACCGCGTGGGCGCGGCACCTTGCCGGATGCCTCGGGCTGGAGGTGCTGCAGAAGCGCGCGTCCGACTTGCTGGACCCCTATGTGGGCGGGACCGAGCAGCGCATTGCCGCGGCCTTCGCCGAGGCGCAGGAGGCTGGGGCGTTCCTGCTGTTCGACGAGGCGGACAGCCTGCTGCTGGACCGGGCGGACGCGGTGCGGAGCTGGGAGGTCAGCCAGGTGAACGAGATGCTGACCTGGATGGAGCAGCACCCGCTGCCGTTCGCCTGCACCACCAACTTGGTGGACCGGCTGGACCGGGCCAGCCTGCGCCGCTTCCTGGTCAAGGTGCGGTTCGGGTGGCTGACACCGGCGCAGGCACGGCTGGCGTTCCAGGGCTTCTTTGGAATGATGCCGTCGCCGGGGCTGGACGAGCTGACGACGTTGACGCCCGCCGACTTTGCCCTGGTGCGGCGGCGGGTGGCGATCACGGGGGAGGAAGCGAACGCACCGGCGCTGGTGCGGCTGCTTGCTGAGGAGTGCGAAGGGCGGTTTGGAGCCAAGGTCCCGGTCGGCTTCGGCCGTTCGTGACCCTGGCTCCGACACAATGGTTTCTGTCTTACCGAATTAACGTCGCCCTCTTGCTTACAATCTCTTTCAGAGCCTCCTGCGTCCAGGTTGCCAGCCTTCCATGCAGATTATATCCTTCGTCCCTATCAGATGGAATCTGAAACAATCTAACTAAACCCTTGCCGGGCCAAATCTGCCATTTTTCAGGTAAGTCGTCTTGGCTCAGACTATCAACGTGATCCCTCATGCCCTTATCGGACTCCACGCTCAAGAAGTAACTACACCCGCCGGCTTGCGGTGTGTGCAAATCATGCCATTCGTCGTAGCCGTTGGGGAAATATAGCCCCCACGAGATGTATACTACGTCCGAAGTTTTCGGCAGCATGGTGGCGTATGACCAGATCGCGCTACGAATTGGCAGGACGGAAGGCTTCCTTCCGTCTACACCGAATGTGAACCCTACGGCAAGGCGATCAATAATCTTTGAGACACTTTCGACCACTTCGCACGCCTGCTCGATCCCACTAAACCAAGTCTTGGCTGCAATCTCGATGGCTACCTGGTCAGCAGGATCGTCACCGATGCCGCGCACCCGCATGAAGCCCGCGAACTCCCTTTGTAGACCAGTCAGGAATTCGTCGGCATCGGCGGAAGATGCCGACTTGCTCTGGTGAAGCCAGTTACGGACGTCTACCCAACGGGCGTCGAGTATACGCAGCATGTCGCGCCCCAAACCCTCCTCTATTCCACGATAGTCAGGCGGCTTGCCCTTGTTCCGCAGCAGCACGACCGCAGTCGGGCGATCTGGCGATTTCCCTGGGCGCTGGAGCCAGCTCGCATACTCCCTCAACTGCTCACTATAGGTCGGGGCGTCAAGTTTCGCTTCTATCACCAGAATTGGGCGATGATCAGCAAGGAGGACCAGATCCGGCCAAAGCCGCCTGCCTTCATCGTCTGTTATTCTATACTGCGTTTCCCAGCGCAAAGATTTACCTGCCCAAGACTCTATGAAACTCGCATACCAAAGATTGCTTACCTCCTGCTTTAAAAGAACTTCTTTCATGAAAGCTGCAGTCTGCTCCGAGGTGAGGCGGCAAAGTAAATCACCCAGTGCCTCAGAAAGAAAGTTCTCTTCGTTATTCTTCAACACTGACGGGGTGCGACGCGAGAGACGGTGGTAGATATTTGTGTTACAGACACCATTCATATGAACGTTCTCCCTTAAGGGTATTATGCTGAGCTTGGCTCGTATCAGGTCATCCAGCAAGCGGCTTCAGCGACCAACGTTGAGACTATGCAAGATCGTGGAAGGCGATCAGGCCGCCATTGCCGTGAGCCTATGGTCGTCGTTCGCGGGCCGGAAGCCAGGGTGGCGTTGGCGGAAAGCCTCCTCGAGCGCGTCGTTCAGCACCGCGGTGCGCGCGTCCAGGAAGGCCGGCACTGTCGCCCGGCTCCAGCGCATCTGCTGGGCCTTGGCCATGCGCCAGGAGATGATCTCATCCACCGCGCTTTCCACGAACGAGGTCGCGATCGGCTCGCCGCGTCGGCGCCGGGCGGCGTAGTGTACCAGAAGCGCACGGCAGCGTGCCACCAAGCGAACACAACCGTAGCCTCGGGCAAGACCTGGCGCTGTAGCCGCGAGATGCTGAGCTACCTGCTGACGGTGAACCTTATCTCGCAGCAGATAGCGGCGGCGCTGGCCGGGGTCGGCGCCAGCGCCGGGTTTTGGGTGTTCATGCTGATCGCCATGGCCATGCTCGTCGTCATGGGCTCCGTCCTGGAAGGGGCGCCGGCGCTGATCGTGTTTGGCCCGCTGCTCTTTCCGGCTGCTCAGAAGCTCGGCATCGCCCCGCTGCATTTCGGTATCGTGCTGATCATCGCCATGGGGATCGGCCTGTTCGCCCCACCGCTGGGCGTTGGCCTCTACACCGCCTGCGCCGTCGGCCGGGTTTCGATGGAGAGCGTCACGCGGCCCATCGTCAAATACCTGGCGGTACTCGCGGTGGCGCTCCTGCTGATCGCCTTTGTCCCCGCCATCACCCTCGCTTTGCCGCGCTGGTTCGGCATGTCGTAGCGAAGGTCCGGCACAACCGCCCCATCATCTTCCTGGCTCACACCTCACCGTGCGCCGCAACTACTATGGCGAGACGGCGCTTACCGGCCCCCGTGCCCTGGGCACTTTTCGCTGCACGAGGCCGATGCCCCGCTCGACCCGGCCCAACTCACCGCCGTTATGTCCGGCGACATCGTCAGCGTGGCGGGCTGCATGATCAGCATGTCGTGCACATCGGTGCAGATCCCGTGCCGACGCACACTCGGATGCGGGAAGCCGATGTCCAGGGCGCATTGCCGCGCCTCACCCGAATGAGCGCCGTTTAATTCCGCTACGCGCGATAACTGCATCCTTCATGCGTTCGATCCCCCATTGTGTCCGATAAAGATGGATTCCCGGACAGAATGGGACCGGGTAGCATCACGC
>CAXTOB010000711.1:0-3222 GCA_964245505.1 uncultured Acetobacteraceae bacterium
ACCGTGGGCGTGGGCGTCGTGGTGGCTACCGTCGTAGGTGTGGGCGTTGTCTGGCTGGACTGGGTGCTGGCCGGCGGGACCACGATCAGGAAGGGATGGTCGGTCAGGTCCAGCGACACGCTCGACACGTTGTGCAGCGTCTGCACCGGCGCTGTCCCGGTTGTCGGGTCATAGACGAGGACCGTGCCGTAGCTTTTGTCCAGGGTAACGGTGGTCGGGAAGTCCTGCACCGGTATCGTGGTCTGGGTGTCGGGGTTCCAGGTCTGCTCCTCGTTCCAGACCGCGATCACGTGCGTCCCGTCGCTCTTCTGGATCAGCATCGTGTTGCCGGTGTAGTTGTAGGGTACGCCGGTCGCGGTGAAGGAGAAGTTGTCCAGCGGGAAGCTGCTGCTGTTGGCCCCGGGATCGGCCAGCAAGGTGGTCATGTTATGGATGGCGGTCGCCGCCAGCTTGGGCGTGCCATCGTTGTGGAACAAACCGAAGTGGTCTTCCTGGTTGGTGCCTGCCGGGTCGGCGCCGTCGTCGATCAGGTCATACAGGTAGGTCCGGGATACCCCGGCAGCCGCCTCGTCCAGCAGCTCGCCCAGAAGATAGTTGGCCTGCACGGTTTCCGGCACGCCGCCCCAGCCTACGTTCGACTGCAGGGTGTAGTAGCCGGTTTCGGTGACGACGACCGGCTTGGATGGCGCATCGGTCTGTCCGCCGGAAATGGCCGCGTGGATCACGAAGCACGGCCGCAGCCCGTGCGGCGGGTAGGAGTGGATGTTGGCGTAGTCGGTATAGGCCGATAGGTCGCCGATGGAGGGGTAAGCGCTGGGATCCACGCCGCCGAGCGTGAACATGTAAACCGAATCCTTGGACAGCAAAGGATCGGCCTTAACCGCGGTATAAAGGTCCTTTTGCAGCGCCACCGCCGCGTCCACGCCGCCGAGGCCGCCGTAGGTGATCGGCCAGATCGCCGCCTCGTTCACACCCTCGATGGCGGTCAGGTAGGGCGCGAGCTGCCGGGCCGTTGCCAGGGCGCCACCCAGGTTCACCGGGCCGCCGCCGTTCACGATCAGGTCGAACTTCGCGCCGAGCTGGCCGAGCGCCTGCATGTTGGCCAGCGAGGTGGCGTCGGTTGGCGAGGATTGCCTGATGTAGTCGGTCCCGAGATAGGACAGCATGGACGCAATCTCGGTGGGATTGTTGTAGGGATCTGACCCGACGTGAGTATTGACGCCAATCGTATCAAGAAACTCAGTCGCCCGCATTTCCGGTCCTTTGCGCTGGTCCGGCGGCTGAGCCGGTTCCAGCGCCATCAACACCAGACAAACAGCGCCGAGCAAGGCAAAGGACAATATTTGACTCGGTCGTTTTGTTTTGTTTACTTTGTTATTTTCTGACATGACTTGCGATGGGAGACAGACTCACCCCTCCCTGCCCCGTCGCGATTGCAATGAAGACCCAAAGCAGCAGCCCTATCTCGCCACTCGTGACGCTCGTGAGCGGAATGGCGGACAGCATGCCGACGATCACCGCGCCGGTGACGATCAGCCGGGGGTCGCGGCTGCGCCGGGTGCGGGCCAGCGCCTGGACCCCGGCCCAGACCAGTCCGATCAGGTAAAGCGTGCCGACCGGAACCCCCATCGCGATGATCGCCGTCACGATCTCGCCGTCGGCGGCGTCGATGCCGTTGAACGGCACTGCAAGCTGGGCGAAGCCGCGGCCGGCCATCATCTGGTCGGACAGGCGGTAAACCTCGAACAACTGGCCGAGCCGCGCCTTGCCGCTGCCGTCATCCGACACCGAGCCGGTCATGCTGACCAGCCGGTCCATCACCGCATCGCCGAAATCCGAGCTGAAGGCCGCCAGGACCGTAGCCACGACGATGGCGACCGCGATCATCCCGGCTCGGCTGCGCGTGCGGCCGAAGATGGCACAGTAGCCGACGCCGAGGACCAGCGAAATCCAGGCGGTGCGGTAGTAGGTGAACAGCAGCCCCGGCGCGACCAGCAGCGCCAGGAACAACGCCTGCCAGCCCCGGCGACAGAAGCCCAGCATCAGCAAGCCGCAGGCGGCATACGTGCCGAACGACGCCGGCGAGTTCATCATGCTGAACACCCGCACCTGGAACGGCTCCGGCCGTCCGAGCACCGAGATGGTGCTGGACACGCTCAGCATCCAGTATCGGTCCCAGTCCGGCGGGCTGACGTATTGCCATACTCCATACGCGCCGACGAGCGGCGCCAGAATGAAGAAGGCCCGGGTCACGGCGTCCAGCACGGAAGGGTCGTTGCGGGCGCAGCGCATGACCCATGCGCCATACAGCAGCGGCGCATACATCTTGAGGGCCGCCGTGCCGAGCGGGCCGAACTCTCCCGAGAAGGCCGAGATCAGCATGCCATAGGTGATGCACGCCGCGACCAGCAGCATCGGCAGCAGCGCCATGTCGTCCTTGTGCTGCCGCACCAGCAGGTGCCGCAGGTCCACGGCGGGAATCGCGATGGCCAGCACCGGCCCCAGCAGCATGGTGCTGGACGGGTCGTAGCCGATGCTGAGGTCCACGATCCGGCGCAGGAAGGGCGCGAACACATACAGCGCCAGCGCAACCTCGACGCTGCGCCCACATCCCTCGCGCCAGGCCATGTAGCCGACGACGGCGGACCCCAGGATGAACAGCGGGCGCGCCAGGCCTGCCGCCACGAAGCCCAGCGCCAGGGTACCGAACAGCAGCCCGGCCAGCGCCAGCAGCGCCGGGGACCATGCGACGGCAGCGATCCCCGGCAGCCGCCGTTGTCCCGCGGGCTGGAACCCTGCTGTTCGCGCCGTGCCTATCACCGCCTGCTGCACCGCCATGTTCAAGTCCGTCCTGCGGGCCGGGGCAGCGCGAGACCAGCAAGTGCATACTGGGTGTTGATGTTCTCCCAGAACCGCTCCATCGAAAAGGTCTCGCGCACCCGCTGAGCCCCGGCAGCGCTGACCTTCCGATAGGTGCGGGGGTCAAGCAGCCGCGTCACCGCCGCCCCGAACTCCACCGCATCGGACGCGAGCGCGCCGTGCTCCGGCCCGCCGATCAGGGCGGGGATGCCGCCGGCAGGGTAGCCAATGGGCGGGATGCCGCGCAGCATCGCCTCCATGACCACCAGCGGCGCCGGGTCGGGCGTCTGGGAGGGTATCGCCAGCAGGTCAATGCCCGCGTAGGGGTCCTCCCCCGGCCCGGCCCAGCCGAGCACCTGGCAG
>CAXTOB010000712.1:0-3222 GCA_964245505.1 uncultured Acetobacteraceae bacterium
GGGCAGGGCGTGTTGCGGGGCGGGGTGGTGTCAGGGCGTCCAGGGCGCTGTTGTTGACGTTTTGGGCCATGCCGTGGCCCGGCAGGGCCAGCAGCAGCGCGACGCCGGCGGCCCAGTGCCGGGTCATGCGGGCTGGCATCAGGCCGCGCGACCCTCGGCCGCCGAGACACCTTCCGCCACGACTTCGCGCAGGCGGGCGTGCATGTGCGGGTTGGCGGCGACGATGTCGTTGCCGGTGGCCTCGTGCAGGATGCTTTCGGCGCCGGCCGGGTCGGTGACGAAGCCGCCGGCCTCACGGACGATCAGCAGGCCGGCCGCCATGTCCCAGGGTTTCAGGCCTAGCTCCCAGTAGCCGTCGAAGCGGCCGGCGGCGACCCAGGCCATGTCCAGGGCTGCCGCGCCGAAGCGGCGGATGCCGGCGACCTGCGGCATCAAGACGCCCAAGGTGCGGGCGAAGGCCAGGCGGCGGGCGCCGCTGACTGCGGCGAAGGGGATGCCGGTGGCGAACAGCGCGTCCTTGAACTCGCGGCGGCCGGATACGCGCAGGCGGCGCTCGTTCAGGAAGGCTCCGCCGCCTTTTTCCGCCCAGAACATTTCGTCGTTGACGGGATTGTAGATCATGCCGGCGGTAATCTCGGTGGCACCGTCGGGCAGGCGTCGTTCGAGGGCGATGCTGATGCACCATTGCGGGATGCCGTGCAGGAAGTTGCTGGTGCCGTCCAGCGGGTCCACGATCCAGCGCCAGGCCCAGTTGGCGCCGCCGGACATGCCGCTTTCCTCCATGAGGAAGGCGAAGCCGGGGCGGGCCTTGTTCAGCTCCTCCTTGAGGGTGGCCTCCGAGCGGAGGTCGGCTTGGCTTACGAAGTCGCCTGGGCCTTTTACGCTGACCTGCAGCTGCTCGACCTCGGCGAAGTCGCGCAGCAGGCGCTTCGCCGCCTTGTTGGCGGCGTTCTGCATGACGGTCATGTGGGGCGACAGGCGGAGGGCCATGGGATCAGCCCTTTGCGCGCTCGACGTAGCTGGCGTCTTCGGTACGGACGACGATGCGTTCGCCGGCCTCGACGAAGGGGGGGACCAAGGTTTTCACGCCGTTGCTCAGCATGGCGGGCTTGTAGCTGCTGGCGGCGGTCTGGCCCTTTACGACCGGGTCGGCCTCGGTGACTTCGAGGATGACGGTGGAGGGCAGGCGGACGCCGACCGGCTCATTTTCCACCAGGTCAACGGTGACGGTCATGTTGTCCTGCAGGAAGGGCAGGGCGTCGCCGAGCAGGCCGGTCGGGACGTGGGTCTGGTCGAAGGTTTCCGGGTCCATCAGGACGACGTTGGTGCCCTCGGTGTAGGAGTAGGTGAAGTCTTTTTCCGACGTTTGCAGGCGTTCGACGGTGTCGGCGGTGCGCCAGCGCTCGTTGGTCTTGTTGCCGGTTTTCAGGTTGCGCATTTCGACCTGGATGAAGGCGCCGCCCTTGCCGGGCGTGATGATCTGCTGCTTCAGCACGGTCCAGCGGCTGCCGCCGTGGTCCAGCACCTGGCCGGCGCGGATGAGGTTGGCCTGTTGCTTCAAGGAACTGCCCCTGGGTGTCTGTGGGATGGGAGACGCTTTTATAGATGGGGCTACCTACTCCGCGTCGGGGTGGCGGGCAAGGATGCGGGCACCTGGTGCCGGGTTTGCGGCTGGGTTGTGAGAGGTGGCGGTCCGAAAGGGCGGCATCAACTTGCGGCGCTGACTGGCAATGCCGTTGCCGGTCGCGCGTCAGCCGTGGCAAGGCCGGGCGGTATGCCTGTCACAAGCTGCCTGGGATGGTAGCCGAGGCCCGTCACGTCCTCGGGCCGGAGTCCGTTGGGATCAATATATACCACGCTGTCCACCCGCAGCAGGATGGGGCCAGCACTGTCCTGGCTGGCCAGGCATAGATCGCCTGGGATTGCGCGTAGGATCGCCAGGTAGATGCGCAGTTCGGCTTCGAGCCGCCCCGGCCCACTGCTTGGGACGATCTTGGCTGCTACCGTCGCGCTTTCAAAGCCGCCGTCGATCAAGTCTCGGTCGTCGGGTTCCCAGGGCCGCACGACAACGCTCACGAGGTCGCTGCCGATCCAGCCGCCCCGGTCCACCAGGTGCAAGTCGGCCAGGCCGGGATCACGGAGGAGGGCGGCCCTAACCTGGGCGACCGTCATTGGAGTTCTGAGCTGGGCGTAGGTATCTACCGACATCTTTCTACCCCGGCGATGCTGAGGGTGGGACCAAGGTCCCCGCGGTGATCCGCTCCGGCTCGGGGAAGATGCGATATATACTCCCGTCCTGCTCCATGATGAACAGTTCCTGTAGGCCTGTTACGGGTTTGCGCCTGAATACCGCCTCGATGTCCTGGCGCGTCGCCGTCGTGCGGGCCAAGCTCAACACGAGACGGTAGGCTTGCCGGTCGGCCACCTTCTCGGACAGGCGTTTCCTGATCTGGTCGGGATTGGGGCTCGGTGGCGCGGTCACGTCGGCGATGTTGCCGCCAAGGCGTATGTCTGGCTTGGCGTCATCGGCTATCCCGTCGCTTTCAATGACTTCGGGGCGCCATTCGACGCGGTAGCCGGCCGCGGCCAGGGCCTTGCCGGTCTGGATTTGGATCTCGATCCCGGCCTGCGTGATACGGCTTGACCGTGGATGGGGCGCTTCTGGGGTGCCGGCCGGCTCGCCGCCTATTACGCCGTCACGCGGCGTTGGCGGCGCTGTCATGGCTGGTTGGCTGGCCTGCTCAAGCGCATTGGCGCCTCACTCCGGCGTCCGTTTCTGCGTATGCGATCCCTGCGGGATGCGGCCGTCTGCAATGGACACAGGGCGGGATGCCGGTTCCAGGGCGTGCGGCGACCCGTCTGGGTCGCGCACCGTGCCGTTGCCGTCGAGGTAGGTGGGACCGATGGGAACCTTGCCGTGGCCGCCGGGGATGTCCAGCACGTAGGTTGGCCAGGCTAGGCCGGTGATGCGGCCACGCAGGGCTGCGAGGATGGCTTGGCCCTCGGGGATCGGGACGTGGAACCTGGCGGTGCCGGGGGCGGGGTCGAGCTGGTGCAGGTAGTAGGGTTTTATCCGGGCGCGCAGCATGGCTCGGAACAGCGCTTCCAGGGCGTCGGGGGTGTCGTTGACGCCGCGCAGCAGCACGGATTGGCCCAGCAAGGGGATGCCGGCGGTGGTGATGCGGCGTAGGGCGGCGTTGGCGCTGGGGGTGAACTCGCGGG
>CAXTOB010000713.1:0-3214 GCA_964245505.1 uncultured Acetobacteraceae bacterium
AGCCGGCTTTCCGCGAGATGTTCGGTGCGATCTGAAAATGAGGGGAGTCTTGAGGCCCCCGGGTCGAACGCAATCGGGCTGGATACGGCGGACCCGGCAAGCAGGTGAAGGAGCCGGGTGATGCACTCGCCGCCATGAGCGCCCATGTATCGTAATGCGGACCGCAATTGGGGAGCGTAATGGACGAAACGGGTTGTGAGTTGCCGTGGGAGCTGACGCTTCACGCATCGGACGAGCAGGCCGGAATCGGAAACTTCATGAGCCCATTCGAACTACAGCCTGAAACTCACCCCGACGTCCTTACTCCCCCAGTGACCTGATGGCCCTCGGCTTCCTCTCCCGCCTTAAGGAAGGCCTGTCCCGCAGCACCCAGAAGCTGACAGGCGGCATCACCGCCGTCCTCACGAAGCGCAAGCTGGACGACGCCGGGCTGGAAGAACTCGAAGACATGCTGATCGGCGCCGACCTAGGTCCAGAGGTCGCAGCCCGCATCATCGCCAGCTTCCGCAGCACCCGCTTCGGCCGCGAGATCACTGAGCACGAGATCAAGGCTTCGCTCGCCGACGAGATCGCCGCCATCCTGGCGCCGGTCGCGCATCCCCTGCAAATCGACCGCACCCTTCGCCCGCACGTCATCCTGGTCGTCGGCGTCAACGGCACCGGCAAGACCACCACCATCGGCAAACTCGCCCTGCAGTATAAGCAAGAGGGCCTGCGCCCGATCCTAGTCGCCGGCGATACCTTCCGCGCCGCCGCCGTCGAGCAGCTGCAGGTCTGGGGAACCCGCACCGGTGCCCCCGTGGTCAGCGGCCCGCCAAACGCCGATGCCGCCGGCCTCGCCTTCGACGCCCTGACCCGCGCCAAGGCCGAAGGCGCCGATGTCCTGCTGATCGACACCGCCGGACGCCTTCACAACAAGGGCGCCCTGATGGAGGAGCTATCGAAGATCATCCGGGTCCTACGCAAGCAGGATCCCACGGCGCCACATTCCGTGCTGCTGGTGCTGGATGCCACCACCGGCCAGAACGCGGTCGAGCAGGTTCGGGTATTCCAGGATCTAGTCGCCGTGACCGGCCTAGTCGTCACCAAGCTGGACGGCAGCGCCCGCGGCGGCATCGTGGTCGCGTTGGCGGAGGCGTTCGGCCTGCCGGTTCATGCCGTCGGCGTCGGCGAGCAGGCCGGCGACCTCCGCCCCTTCGACGCCGGAGATTTCGCGCGCGGTTTGGTAGGGGTTGATGCCGCGTAAGCAACTTTTCCGCCGCCCCGGCGCTGCCCGGCCATGAGCGATTCAGAGATAGCCCCGTCCGACCGTGCCTCCCCCGGTGCGGAGCCGTCCAACGCCGCATCGCAGGCCGACCACCGCTTTGTCGGCCGCGCCCTGGAACTGGCCCGAAAGGGAGATGGAACTCCCGGCGCCTCGCCCATCGGCTGCGTGATCGTCATGGACGGCGAAGTCGTCGGCGAGGGCCACAACGAGGTCGGCATACGCCACGACCCGACGGCCCATGCGGAAATGGTCGCTATCCGCCGGGCCGCCGCCAAGCTGGAACGTGACGATCTGCGCGGCGCCACGCTCTACTCCACCCTGCAGCCCTGCGGCATGTGCACGATGGCCAGCATCTGGAGCCGCATAGACCGCGTCGTCTATGGCGCCGGGCGCGAGGACGTTCACAAGATGTACTTCGAAGACCGGCACCTCGACACCATGAACTTCATCCACGACGCCTACCGTGACGACATGGAAATCGTGGCCGGCGTCATGGCGGCAGAGTGCGCGGCCCTCTACTATGGACCAAACGACAACCCACCGCTGGAAGAGCAGGGCAATCTCTAGTGCGGCGTCAGCACTGATGCGGCATGTTTACGCATTGCAACGCTCGTGCCAAATCTGGCGGCTATACTCTTCAAATCATTAATGGTGTGACACTAGTGCAGCGTCAGCACTGATGTGACATATTTACGCACTGCAACGCTCGGGCCAAAGCTGGCGGCTATACTTATCAAATCAGGAATGATGGGGCACTAGAGCATGTTCAGATCAGACTGTTTGGTTAAACCAAATAAATGCTCTTAGAAACAGTAGCTGGAATGGCCTTGATGTTCCTATCTGCATCAAACCCGCTCTAACCGACGGAGCTGCGGCGATGCGGATTGACGCCAGGCTTCCATTGCGGTTCGGCACATCCGCAGATGCCCGGGATGGAGACGCGGTGCTGCTCTCGCATGGTGCCATAGCTCCACCCAGCCTGCCGGCAGCATGGATTGACAAGACGGTGGACACAGCCGCCGGGCATCCCACAGGGTGCGCCTGCTGTATCCCGCGAAACGCCGCGGCACAGGCGTTGAGCTTGCTCTTCCTCCGGCGCGGCCGGGGCGAAGTGGCTGCGTTCAGGACCGTCCTGGCCTCAGTCGGAGCGGCCGACGCGGACCTGGTCCGGGCCGCCCTACAATCCGACCCGCTGGTATCCGGCAGGTTCCGCCTGGCTCCGGACGCTTGACGGCAAAGTTGCCTCCGAACCAGTAAGGTCCCATACCCGCCGCCATGGCTGGACGCTTCTATGCGCGTCGCAATCAGCCGGCTATTCGCCTTTTTCGGCCTCGGCCAGCATGTCGGAAATGCTGGTCGTCTTGGCTTCGTTGCAGACCGCGTCCTTGTTGCTTCCGACCTGGGCACCTGCCGCCTTCATCGCCTCGGTAAACTGATCCTTCGAAATGTCCTTCTGCTGGTCGGCATACTTGGACATTGCATCCATCATCTGCTTGTTCTCGGCGTCCGAGATCGGCAGGCCGCACGACTTCACGACGACTGCTATCGTCCCGTAGGCCAACAAGCGCTTGGCATCGGGCGAAAGATCCTGGGCAAGCGCAGGTGTGAAGGCAGACAGCATGCACGCTGCTGCAAGAACAATTGGCTTCATGGTGGTGATTCCTTGGAGATCGAGAGCTTCAGCAAGCAAGGTGCAGCGGGGCGCACCTCACTTGGGCAACGGCAGCGGACCCAGCTGGTTTCCCGGGGGAGAGCCGGTTGCCGCGGCCGTACGATGCTCACCCGGCAAACCTTGGGACAGGTTGTCCGCGCCTAAGCTCGACTTTGGCCATTTCCGGTCAGGCGTTGATCCAGAAGTGCGGCTCTGAGGCAATGTAGTTGAGGGCTGCATTGAGCGGCATGGTCGCGATGCCGAACGGCCCGGGAGCGGCCCAGCGCTGGCCGTTC
>CAXTOB010000714.1:0-3213 GCA_964245505.1 uncultured Acetobacteraceae bacterium
CACGCCGAAGGCTGTTTCGCGGCGGAAGCCCTGTTCGGCACGACGCTTACGAACTCCGCCGGACGCGAGATACCGGTGCGCCTGGTCGCCGAGCAGCACATCCTCGAAGACCTCGGACGTATCCCGTCCTTTGCGGATTGGATTCGATGTATCCGGCCTGAACCGTGGATGGGCCGGGTCGGTGTTCATCTCGCGGACGATACGGAGACGCCAGATCAGGAGAAAACCCAATGATCAAACTCAGTAAGGCTGAGGCCCAGCGCATCCAGGCTGAGCACATCGAGTGGTATGGCCGCACCTACGGGTTGGAACGCGTGCGCGCGTTGGTCATGGCGGCCGACCGAAGCCATCTTCTCACCGATGGCGAGCATGACATCGTCATCATCAACCGGTTCGTGCCACGTGGCGGTGCGATCGAGAACTTGATTCCTGAGATACGGGAGCGAGAGGCGAAGCATCAGGCACGACTGCGTAGGCTCTTCGCCGGAGACGATGGTAGCTGCACTGGCTCAATTGCGGCGCCGCAATCCGATGAACACGACGGAGCAACGGCGCTCCACTTTACTGCCGGTCAAGGTGGCGCGTGATGATCCGCACGTTCCTCGATGTATCCAGCGGTCATCTTTCGGAGGAAACCTGGACCTGGCTGAACGAGCAGCTAGCCGGCGACAAGCTGCACGATCCGCATAACAGCACCGCAGCCCAAATCGCTGGCGGGCCGACCCGCTACGGCTGGTTCGTCTTCGCACCAGAGGACACGCCAGACGACTTCCCGGCCGATCTGCTTGCGGTGCTGAAGGCTGCCCGGGCGCAAGGAGCGGAATACGCGCTCTTCGACTGCGACGCCGTTCCCCAGCAGGGCCTACCGATACTGCATCCCGACTTCCACGACTAACCGCCGCGGACGGTCAAGTCCGCCCTCCTACACGTTCCGTCCACCTACCAACACGGCGCACGCGCGCCGCGAAGGAGCTCGACCATGTTCGACAGCCAGCGCGTCTTCCGCCGCTCAGATCCTGACTTCCCGATCACCCCGGCCGTCCAGCGCCGCCTCATCGAGGCTGGGCGTGTGGAAGGGGAGGGACCTCGCGCGCCCGCGCCGCCTGCAGGGCAACGGTGCCGTCTTTGCGGCTGCAACATTGATCGCGATCCCGAAGCGGATCGATCGATCCCGGCGTGCGGGTCATGCAAGGCACGCCCGGATGCCCATGCATCATCCAAACCGGATGCAGCCCGGGCTTTCACGGAAGCCGACCGGTCGCTGATCCGGAAGATCCACGGCTACATGCCGCGGTTGCAGCTGCTCGGCATCCTGAACGACAGGCTGCGAGCGGATATCGGGTCAGACGCCTCGCCCTACACGATCGAACAGCTCCACGCCGAAATCGCCGCTCTCCCAGGAGCCAAGCCCGGCGGCGATCACGGGTGGGCCGGCCTGCGCAAACTGCTCGCCCAGGCAAAGCACGCAGGCACGCTCGACCGGATCAACGAGCAGGTCATCAACGACTTCGCCGTCGTGTTCTCGCTCTCCCCAAAACACCTGATGCGGCTGAAGGACATTCTCCTCCAGCCTGAGGAGGACTGACCCATGAAACGTACTGTCATCCGCCGCGACGACATGCTCGAGGCCACGCTCAATCTCGGCGGAACGCCGATCACCCTGGACGAATATGCCACCACAGGGCTGCTCGCCGTCGCCATCGGCCCGCGCGGCAACGGCAAGACGAATGCCGGGCTCCTGATGGCGGAGCAATTGTCCGCCCAGGGTTGGGTCAGTGTTCTGATCGACCCCGAGAACGAGCTCGAATCACTCTACGGCGATGCCGTCCCCGATCCGGACTCGCTTCGGGATGCGCTGACCAAGCGAAATCAGCCGACCCTCGTGGTCAACGCCAGAGACGCCGGCGAATTCGTGCCGTTCGGCCGCGCCATTCTCGACGCCGCCGATCTGCAGCGGAAGCCCGTCTTCGTGGTGATCGACGAGGGCCAACTGTTCAGCGCAAGCCGGCGCCGCAGCAATGGGATCGGCGAGGCAGCCGACATCATCAACGAGTTTGCCGAGCGGGGGCGCAAGCGGGCACTCGACCTGTTCATCACCGCCCTGCGCTACACGGGGACGCTGCAGCGCACCCTGTTCGCCAACAAGAACCTCACCCTGATTGGCTGGCAGGAAGACCCAACCGCCTGGTCGGCCCTGGCACCGCAGTTCAAGGCGTCGAAGATCGACTTCGCCGACCTCAATGCCCTGACACCGGGCGAATTCTTCTGCCTCAGCCGCCACGGGGTCGAGAAAGTCCGGATGCCGATGGCGGCAGCCCTGAAGGCCGTCGCTCCGAAGGCCAAGGCGGTCGCGAAAACGCTGCCGGCAACCTTCAACCAGTGGACGCGCGCGATGAGCGCTATTCCGACAGAGCGTTTGGCGGCTCTCAGCGAGGATGTGATCGGCCTTCTCAGCAGCGTGGCGGAGCTGTCGCCGCAGCAGGTCCTGGCCGGCCAGGCCGCCCTCCAGGACGAGCTGGAGGCGCGCACATGACCCAACACCGCCGCGAACAGTCCGACGCGGCCTGGCGGCGCTTCGTGGTCGAGCACGGCCACGGCGCCAGCGCGCATGACCTTGCGTTCATCCTGCAGCGATCGTTTGGAGACATCAGCCACCTCCGCGCGACGGGAGCCTGCTCGAAGGGCGCGGGCCGGAAGAACTTTGTGGCGCTGTTCCAGCTCTGGCACGGGCGCGAGCCGGGGGAAGGCGACTGGCCGCCGCCACGAAAAGTCAGATGTGGGGAATATGAGTGGCAGGCGCCGGAACTCGCCCTGCTCGCGAGCCTGGTGGGCCGCCTCGGCAAGGCCGAGATCGCCCAGACCCTCACCGCGCGGCTGCAACTCCTGACCAACGATCCAGAAGCCCGGCGCGGCGTGGGCGCCGTTCAGAACACGATCAGCCGCATCGGCATGCAAACGGCCGATGTCGTCGGCGGCATAACTACGGCCGCCGCCGGCAAAGAGATCGGCTCGCTCGCCATCGTCAACCAGGCGATACACAAGGGCCACCTGCGTCCTGTGAGGGTGGGGCGACGTTGGGTCATCCCTCACGACGCCTGGGCGGCCTGGAAGGCGCGGCGGGTCTTCCCGCCGAACGGCTACGTTCCCTTGGCCACGCTGAAGCAGCCGCTCTCGATCCGGAGCGACAAGTTGTCGGAATTCGCGCGGATGGGG
>CAXTOB010000715.1:0-3208 GCA_964245505.1 uncultured Acetobacteraceae bacterium
GTCCTTCTCCCTCTCCCTCCGGAAGAGGGCCGGGGTAAGGGGGTCTTGCGGCGCTATCGTCACCTGCAAAGGCCTGTGTCCCAGCGGCACGCACCCCGATGAGACAAAGCCGTTTTTCCACCACCAAACGCCTCCTACCGAAGTTGGTGCGCGAACGTGGAGGCACATGTTATATCGCTCTTATGGACGAGCAGGACATGAATCCCGAAATCCGTCAGCTCGCCCACAGTGAAGGCGTAGCCGTTCCCGAGTTGCTTCGCGAGGCAGTGGCGTTCTATGCCCAACTTCCTCCCGCGGCCCGGCGCTCGCTGCGGGCGATGACGACGTTGAACCGCGGTCAGGCACTGACGGCAGCTGGCCAGGCAGCAGGACTGGCCATCGTAAAAGCTGGCTTTGATGTGGCACGGATGCGCGGCAGCGAAGCTGCCGGACACGTTTACCCAGATGGGCAGTTAGCGTCCGAGGACGCTATCGCAGAGGAAGCTTTGAGGCTGACGCGCAGCGCCACGATGGCGTTCGACTAGGCCAGGATGGGTCTGCCATCGGCCGGGCACCGGGCAATTCGCATCTGCGTTGACGTTAACGTTTTCACAGCTGACTTCCTGTCCAGGCG
Source organism: uncultured Acetobacteraceae bacterium (assembly GCA_964245505.1). Classification (GTDB taxonomy): domain Bacteria; phylum Pseudomonadota; class Alphaproteobacteria; order Acetobacterales; family Acetobacteraceae; genus DASWOJ01. The sequence goes on from CAXTOB010000715.1 coordinate 614, forward strand.
CAAGGGTGGGGCCGGAGGTGCTTCTTCCAAAATCCTCGACATGATACGCGACGGGACCTGTGCGCTTGGACCCGTGCAATTGGTGTTGTCATGGCGGATGCTGACAACGTTAAGCATTGTGCTTGAAAGGCTGGGCGTCAGACCGGCCGAAGCGTGGGCAACATGCGAACTCCTGGCCGCCGCCGCCGAGTTCGGGCCACTGCAAGAAGCTCCAGCAGTCATCCTCGGCGGAACCGGACTGCTGCCTATGAAGGATGTTGAAGACAGGGGAGTCGCGGAGACGGCCCTTGTGGGCAACGCCGACATGCTGATTACCTATGATCTCGACGACTTTGAGAACGGGGCCAAGTCGGCCTTCCGGACCGAACGCCTGCTCTTGAAAAGGGCGTCACGGAAACCTGTGGTCTTGGTTGTGCGCTGTACACTCAGGAATGGCTTCGTGGCAGCGCTGCCCGAGGCAGCAGTAGGCTGGCTGCTCGGCCAAACATCGGTTCCTGCCGAAGTTCAGGCAATCTTGGCGCACCCACCCGCTACTCCCGGCCGGGCGAGGGCCTAGCTCGTAGCAGCAACGCGTATTGCGGCTGCCCACAACCCCGGACCACCTCACGGCTTGACGCCAGGCCCCGCGCCCCCTGCTATGGCGGCACCCCGCTCAAAGGCCGCCCCCATGCTCCGTGCCCTCCTCGTCCTGCTGCTGGCCGCCGCCCCCGCCTACGCCCAGGCGCCCGTCACCCGCAGCCACGCCCTCACCATCCTCGGCACCCCGGCCCTGCCGGCCGACTTCCCGCACTTCCCCTACGTCAACCCCGAGGCGCCCAAGGGTGGCGAGGCGGTGTTCGGCATGACCGGCAGCTTCGACGGGTTCAACCCCTACATCCTGCGCGGCAACTCCGCCTTCGGCCTCGGCGCGAGCTGGCAGCCCGGCGTCGGCGGCGCCGCCCCAGGGACCGCCGGCGGCCACGTCTGGGAAAGCCTGCTGGTCGGCTCCGCCGACGAATCCGACACCGGCTATGGCCTGCTGGCCGGGACCATCGAGACGCCCGCCGACCACATGTGGATCGCCTTCGAGATCCGGCCGGAAGCGCGGTTTGCCGACGGCTCCCCCGTGCTGGCGTCGGACGTGGCCTGGACCTTCAAGACCCTGCTGGAAAAGGGCCGGCCCAGCTTCCGCGTCGCCTTCTCGGACGTGGTGGACTGCGTGGCGGAAAGCGAGCGCCGGGTGGTGTTCCACTTCAAGACCAACGAGAACCGCGACCTGCCGCTGCTGGTCGGCGGCATGTCGGTCATGTCGGAGAAGTGGTGGAGCACCCGCGACTTCACCCGGCCGCTGACCGAGCCGCCGATGGGCTCCGGCCCCTACCGGGTAGAGCGCTTCGACCTCGGCCGCAGCGTCACCTATGTCCGGCGTCCCGATTGGTGGGCCAAGGACCTGCCCATCGGCATCGGCTTCCACAACCTCGACCGCGTGCGGCTGGAATACTTCGGCGACTCGACCGTGCTGTTCGAGGCGTTCAAGGCGGGTCAGATTGACTACCGCGAGGAGAACATCTCGAAGCAGTGGGCCACCGCCTACGATTTTTCGGCGGTGAAGAACGGCCTGGTGACCAAGCAAAACATCGAGCACCATCTGCCGGTCGGCATTCAGGGCTGGGTCATGAACACCCGGCGCGCTGTGTTTGGGGATGCGCGGGTGCGTGAGGCGCTGGGCCAGGTCTGGGATTTCGAGTGGACCAACCGCAACCTGTTTTATAACGCTTATGTCCGCACCACCAGCTACTTTGGCAATACCCCGCAGGAGGCCAAGGGAGTGCCGGACGCTGCCGAAACGGCGCTGCTGGAGCCGTTCCGCAAAACCCTCCCGCCGGCGCTGTTCACCGAGCCGTTCACGCTGCCGGTGACCGACGGCAGCGGCAACAACCGGGAGGGCCTGCGCAAGGCGCTGGGCTTGTTGAAGGACGCAGGCTGGACGGTGAAAGACCGCAAACTGGTGAATGCCAACGGCGAGCAGATGCAGTTCACCATCTTGCTGGACCAGCCGGATCTGGAACGCATCGCACTGCCCTTTGTCCAATGGCTGGGCCGCCTCGGCATCGACACCAAGGTCCGCACGGTGGACCGCGCGCAGTTCGAGCGGCTGACCGACGACTACGACTACGACATGACGACGATGATTTATCCTGGCAGCGAGCTGCCGGGGAACGAGCTGCGCGACGAGTTCACCTGCGAGGGCGCGAAAACCCCCGGCGGCAGCAACCTCGCCGGCATCTGCGACCCGGCGGTTGATGCGCTGGTGGACCGCATCATCCAGGCGCCGGACCGGGCAACGCTGGCGACGGCGGGCCGCGCGCTGGACCGGGTGCTGCTGCGGGGTTGGTATATGATCCCGCACTATCACAACAGTACGTTCCGGGTGGCGGCCTGGGACCGGTTCGGACGGCCGGACGTGCCGGTGCGGACCGGGTTCGTGCTGGATAGCTGGTGGGTGGACCCGGCCAAGGCAGCCCGCGTGGACGCAGCCCGCGGGACCAGCAATTGATGAAAACAGGACTGAAGCCGCAGCTCTTCTCCCTCTCCCTCCGGGAGAGGGCCGGGGTG
>CAXTOB010000716.1:0-3206 GCA_964245505.1 uncultured Acetobacteraceae bacterium
GTAAGCGTCTGCTGCCGGCTGCCTGGACGTGGCCTGTTGGCTGAGGTCCGCTGTCGCGCTTAAGCGTAGGGGTAAGGGTGATGCCGGACGGTGCGGCTGATTTTGAGGTGATCAGCGTGGTGCGTCGTCGGCGGAAATGGTCGTCGGAGCAGAAGCTTGCGCTGGTGGAGGAGATGGGGCGACCGGGGTCCTCGCTGGCGGCGGTGGCGGACCGGCATGGGGTGAGCCGAAGCTTGCTGTTCGACTGGCGGCGTCAGCTGCGGGAGGGGACGATGCCGGGGATCAGCCACGCCTCGCCGGAGAGCCCGGACGCGAGGTTCGCGCCGGTGCGGCTGGTCGAGGGAGCCTCACCGACGCCGACGGTCTCCCGCCCGTCTCGTCCAAGTGGACGAGCGGTGCCGGTGATCGAGTTGGCGCTGCGCAACGGCCGGGTTCTGCGGGTTGCCGAGACGATCGCGCCCGAGACGCTGGGTCGGCTCGCGGCGGCCCTGGACGCGTAGTGCTCGCCCCGCCTACGGGCTTGCGCATCCATCTCGCCCTGGGCAGCACGGATATGCGCCGCGGGTTCGATGGCCTCTCGGCGCAGGTGCAGCAGGTGCTGCGCGAGGATCCGTTCTCTGGCCACTTGTTCCTGTTCCGCGGCAAGCGCGGCGACCTGGTCAAGGTGCTGTGGTGGGACGGCCAGGGCCTATGCCTGTTCTCCAAGCGCCTGGAGCATGGTCGGTTCCTTTGGCCAACCCTGGCACGCGATGGCACGGTGGCGCTGACCCCGGCCCAGCTTGCCATGCTGCTGGAGGGACTGGACTGGCGCACACCACGGCCAACGTGGCGGCCGGAGGTTGCGGTGTAGCCCGCATTTCCGGTTGCCCCGGCGCGGCGCCACGGGTGAGACTCGCGCATGTCGCGCCCCATCGACATCGCCGACCTCCCTGACGACGTGACCGCCTTGCGCGGCGTGATCGGCACGCTGCTGGCGGACCTATCGGCGGAGCGCACGGCCCGCCAGGCGGCGGAGGCCGGGCTGCGGGACCAGGCGCTGGAGGCCGAGCACCTGCGCGCCCAGTTGGCCCGGCTGCGGCGCATGCAGTTCGGCCAGTCCTGCGAACGCCTGCGCGAGCAGATCGCGCAACTCGAACTGGCACTCGAGGAGCTGGAGGCGGAACCCGCTGAAGTTGAGGCCGCGGAGACCGGCATCCCTGGCGACCAACCCGCGGCCTCTCTTCGCCGCGGCCGCAAGCCGTTGCCCGAACACCTGCCGCGCCGGGAGGTGGAGCATCGTCCGGCCGAGTGCGCCTGCCTCCGTTGTGGCGGCATTCTACGCCAGGTTAGCACCGACGTGACCGAGGTGCTGGAGTATGTGCCGGGCCGGTTCGAGGTGATCCGTCACGTTCGCCCGGCCTACTCTTGCCGGACCTGCGAGGCGATGTGTCAGGCACCGATGCCGAGCCTGCCCATCGTGCGCGGCCGCCCTGGCCCGGGGCTGCTGGCCCATGTGCTCGTGTCGAAATACGCCGATCACCTGCCGCTGTATCGGCAGAGCGAGATCTACGCGCGCGAGGGTGTCGAACTGGACCGGGCCACCATGGCAGCTTGGGTCGGCAAGGCCGCCACCCTGATGCGCCCGTTGCTCGACGCACTGGCCCGGCACGTGATGGCGGCCGAGCGGCTGCATGCGGACGACACGCCGGTGCCGGTGCTCGCCCCCGGGGCCGGGCGAACCAAGACCGGCCGATTGTGGGTGTATGCGCGCGACGATCGCCCGTTCGCCGGGACGGCTCCGCCCGCGGTGCTGTATCGCTACACGCCGGACCGCCGCGGCGAGCACCCGCGGGCGCATCTGACGGGGTTCCGCGGCATCCTCCAGGCTGATGGCTATGCCGGCTTCGCGGGGCTCTACCAGGCGGGGGGCGTGCAGGAGGCGGCGTGCTGGGCCCACGCACGGCGCAAGCTGCACGACGTGCACGAGGCGACCCGGTCGCCGCTGGCGCATGAGGCGCTGACCCGCATCGCCGCCCTCTACGTCATCGAGCGCGAGATCAACGGTCGTCCGCCTGCCGAGCGGCAGCAAGCGCGCGAGGCCCGGTCGGCTCCGCTGATGCGGGACCTGCACGAATGGTTCACCGCGACGCTGCGCCGCCTCCCCGGCAAGGGCACGCTGGCGGGGGCGATCCGCTACAGCCTGTCCCGCTGGGACGCGCTCACCCTGCCGTTGCGGGACGGGCGCGCCTGCCTGGACAACAACGGCGCCGAGCGCGCGATCCGGCCCGTGGCGCTGGGGCGCAAGAACTACCTGTTCGCCGGGTCGGACAGCGGGGGCGAGCGGGCCGCCGCCATCTACAGCCTGATCACCACGGCCAAGCTGAACGGCCGCGATCCCGAGGCATATCTGCGCGCCGTGCTGGCCCGCATCGCCGACCATCCGGTGAACCGGGTTGCGGAGCTGCTGCCGTGGGCGATGGACGCTTGATGGCGGTCGACCCGGTCACGCGGCTCGAGGAGCTCGAGGCGCTTCTCTCGGCCCTCCCGGGCGAGCCGATGCTGGCGAGCACGTTGGACGGGTTCGTGGCCGGGCTGCTCGTCTGCCCCACGCTGGTCCTGCCCGGCGAATGGCTGCCGGAGGTCTGGAGTGCCGACGCGGCCACGGATCCGGAACCGGTGTTCGAGACCGAGCAGCAGGCCAAAGACGTCACCGGGCTCATCATGGCGCACTACAATGCCGTATCGCGTGCGTTGCACGCCGGGCGCGGCCGCTACGAGGTGGTCTACGACGTCGATACCCGGAACGACGACACGATGTGGGAGACCTGGATCGAAGGGTTCGCCCGCGCCATGGCGCTGCGGCCATCGAGCTGGGACAGCATGGCCACAGCCGATCGAGGCACCCGCGCCGCCCTGGCTGGGATGAGGGCCTTGATCGAAATCGCCGACGGGACCAGCAGCCTTGCCAAGACGGAGGTCGACGAGCTGACCAAAATGGCGCCCGACCTGATCCCCACCTGGATCGATGACCTCCACGCCTGGCGGGTCGCGCAGCTCAATGCCGCCCCGGTCACGTCAAGCATGCCGGGCGGCAGCAAGGTCGGACGCAACGAGCCTTGCCCGTGTGGATCCGGCCGGAAATACAAGAAGTGCTGCGGTGCAAACTGATCGCAGGCTGCCACCGCCGCCGGACAGCAGAACGCCGCAGTCAGCACACGACGCTTACG
>CAXTOB010000717.1:0-3200 GCA_964245505.1 uncultured Acetobacteraceae bacterium
CCAGGCCGGGCTGGATGATCTGCAGCACGAAGCGGCGGCGGGCGTCGTCGTCCTCCTTGACACGGCCCTCGGTCGGCGGCGTGCTCTCATCGATCTCATCTGCGGTCCGCTCGTGCGCGGCCTCGGCCACGGCGAGGTCGCCAAGCACGTTGCGGATCGTCACATCCAGGGTGCGGCTGGCAGCCTGATGGTAGAAGCGGCTGGCGTTGGCCTCCATTTGCCGAGCCTGGCGGCGCATCCCTTCCGGCCCCTGGAACTTCGCCAAGCCTGACGGACGCTCCTGCAGCAGGCCGCGCACATCGGCGGGATCGATGTTTGGGATGGTCTCGCCGAACTTCTTCTTGAATAGCTCGATCAACAGGTGGCGGTGGCCGGTTTCCTCCTGCGCCATCTCCGTGAACATGCGGGCGGTGTCGGGGTAGTCGGCGCGCAGTGCCTCGGCAAACTCGGTGTAGGCCCGGCTGGCCTGCTCCTCGTTGCCGATGGCCAGCGCCAGGATCTCGGCGTCGCTCAGGTCTTCGAAATGGCGGCCGCGCCGCATCCAATTGGTTGGCCTCTGCGTCGTCTCGCTCATGGGGTGAAGTCCTTTCGGAAAGTGTCCTCGATTATGGAGCTTATTCAGCCAGTGTGAATGACCAGCCGTGCAACGCCGTACTGGCCGGGGCGTCGCCTCAGCCCAGCGCGAGTTGGACGATGCGGAACACCACCATACCAACCGTCAGCAGCAGGCAGCCGCGCAGCACCACCATCCAGACCTGGGTGGCGCCGGTGATCCGGTTCGGTTCAAGCTGCTGCAGCGGCGGCATCCGCCAGCCCGGCCGCAGCGCGCGGTCCGGCACGGGCGCTACGGGCACACGCCCGGCGAAGGCCAGCGTTCCCCCGGCTGCTGCCGCAGCCATCGCGACACCCGCGCCCAGCACCCACAGGATCGTCGCTCCCCCAGATGTCCGGATACAGCACGGACGCAGTGAGCACGATCAACAGCAGGACCAGGACGGCGATCACCGCACCGGTGAACAGGTTGGTCCAGCGCCCGTTGACCCAGGGTCCCAGCACCGCCAGGTCGTTGCATAGCAGCAGCAGGAACACCGTGGCGGACGGCAGCAGCATGCCGGCCAGGGTCTGCACCCGGCGGCGTGCCGGGGCGACATGGATGAGTCTATTGCCGAGGTGATCGAGGATCACATCCGGGAGAAGGTCGTTAAGGCTGCCAGCAAGGGCGCCGCCGCGCGCGCTGCCGAGGAACTGATCGGCATCGTCCATAGCTACTTGACCTAGACCCTGGCGCGAACAGGGAAACTAGCGGTGGGCAGCGAACCCTATCGTCTTCTGCCCGAGAACTGCGTTTCGGGGTCGCTGATGGCTTATAGGTGTTTCGGGACCTATGTGCTGCGTCCAGATGGCCCGGCCATCTTTCTCACTGCGCCGAAGTGCGCCGGGTTTACGCCAGGAGGCCGGGTGTGTCTGGGCAACGGCTCGGATTTGGTTAGTTGATGCAGGCGCGGCAGCCAAGCTGCGCAGCCCGGCAATCAGCCGCGGCCCGGCCGGCCCGAAATGACTACAGAGCCGTCAAGCCTCCGCCGCAATCCACCGCTTTATTCATACGGGCGGCGCAAAGCCGCCAGTGTCGGGACCAGGAGATGAAAATGCGTGCAGCAACGGCGGCCCTAGCAGTCATTGGGATGTTCGGCGTCATCGCCGCAAGCGTCCCGGCCAGGGCGGAAGGTGGCTTCAACGATGGCTGGCAGCACCATGAATGGCGGGAGCACGAGTGGCGCGAGCAGCGCTGGCGCGAGCACGAGGCACGCGAGCTAGAATGGCGCGAGCACGAATTGCGTGAGCGGGAGCGGCAGGCCTATGCGCCTCCGGCCCATTACGCTCCTCCGCCGGCCTACTACGCCCAGCCACCCCGCGCCTACTATGCTCCGCCGCCCATATACCCGGCGCCGGGAGTATCAGCCGGCTTCGGCTTCCGCTGAAGCATGACTGCGGCAGGTATTGGTCCCGGAGCCGCGGCCTGCCTGCAGGAACGATGTCCGGAGCTTGATTGGTGCGTCCTCCTGCACCCGTCATTCCCCGGGCTGGAAACCATCGCCTGGACTGCGCTTCTGGTTCCAGCCGGCTGATGCCAACTGCCGTATGATATCCGGCCCGTCATCACGAGCGGCTCGGCGACACGGCAGGTCAGGGGCTGCAAACGCCGTCCATGCGGTCCCGGCATCGCCGCGCTGCGAGCGGCCTGGGAGACGGAACGATGGCGGAAGGGGCAGAGCGGAGGCTGATCGGTTTGACTCGACTGCGGCAGGACATGCCGAAGCCATCCCGGAGAAGTCCGCCTGGATAGCGTTTTGAACCCGGCCTTGCCAGTGGTGTTAGGTGGTGGCCACGAGAGCACCCCTGCGCCATGACAGCGCCAGGCGGCTTCCCGGATGCAGCCCGCGTGTCGAGCGTTACAGGAGGTCAAGCCCTGCCCCAGAACCGCCGCAAGGACGAGATCATCACGGAACCAGGGCCATTTGAACGCCTGCGCGACGGCGCCGGGCCGCTGTGGACAGAGTTCACCGGCCATTCCTTCGTGCGCGGCCTCGGTGATGCGACGCTGCCCACTCCGGCGTTCCGGCGATACTTGACGCAGGACTACCTGTTCCTGGTCCAGTTCGCCCGCGCCTATGCCCTGGCCGGCTACAAGGCGCAGTGCCTTGCGGACTTGCGGGCTGCTTCTGATGGGTTTGCCGCGATCCTGGGCGAGCTGCCGCTGCATGTTTCCTTCTGCGCGGGATGGGGGTTGGACGAGGCTGGCATGGCGGCCGAGCCGGAGGCGCTGGAAACCGTCGCCTACACCCGCTTCGTGCTGGACTGCGGCGCTGCTGGCGACATGCTCGACCTGTATGCGGCGCTGGCGCCGTGCGTGCTTGGATACGCCGACATCGGGATGCAGCTTGCAGCCTGGCCGGTGGTGCCAGGCAACCCTTATGCGCCGTGGATCGAGACCTATGCCGGGCCAGAGTATCAGGCAGCTGCCGCTACCATGCGGACCACTCTCGCCCGGCTCTGGGCGGAGCGCGGTGGCGACGCGCGTGCGGCGACCCTGCAAGCGACGTTCAGCACCGCCGTCCGCCTTGAGACTGCGTTCTGGAGCATGGGTTGGCGGGAGGCTGTTGAGGGCTCAGACTTGGATCATGAGCGCTTCAGACGGGGTG
>CAXTOB010000718.1:0-3176 GCA_964245505.1 uncultured Acetobacteraceae bacterium
GGGCAAACCAGCCTCGTGGCCACCTATCCCAGCAAAACTTTGTCCCTAGACCCTAGCAACAATTTACGGTCTATAACGACGAGGTTATAGTCGTGCGCCGATCCACACCTCTCGGGGCCATACACGTGGCATAGATCGTCTAGTGGTAGAGCCACTTGCTTTCTTTCTCGTCAGCCTCTGCTTCCTGCCGGAGCCGCCCTGCGATCTGCTACGGCGACCAGCTCGCGCGCAACCGGTCCACCACGTGGACGAGTAGCTCCTCGTGCCGCGCAAGCTTGGCCAGGCGCCGGCGACGGGCGCGGGGGATGTCCTGCACGGCGACGGGGTAGTCGCCGGACTGTTGCGTCGGCTGTCCCGGGAAGCGTCGGGATCGTGGAAGCGGTTGCGGCCCAGCTCGCCGTAGATCGTCGAGCGATGCCGGCCCAGGCGGGCCGCCGTCTCGGTCACACCCAGCCGCGCCTCCTGCATCCGGAACAAAGACCGACGCTCATCAAGCGTGAGGTGTTGGAAGCTGCATGCTGTCATGGCCATCTCCTGATGCCAACATGCTGAGAAGGCGAGGTTGTCGGACTTCATGATAGAACCCACTATCCCCTCAATTTTGTTGGTGCAAGATAGAGATGTCATAGCGCGCGCAAAGTAGAGGTGGCACTGGGGCCGATGCCGGACGGCGCTCCAGGTGCCTCCAAGTTGTTCACCGCACGCGCCCGGCCCGCCGCACCACGCCGCTTGCTGTCCGGAAACGCCGCCTGCTGCGCCTTCACGTGCGCCAAAACCTCACTCAGACGCTTGTTCTCCACCACCGCGCCAACCCCCACCGTTTGCAGCTTGTCAAACACCCGGAACGCCAGGTCAGCCCCAGCGTGCCGCACCGCATATCGCCCGTCCGGGTAGTTCACAACCTCAACCGTCTTGCGAACCAAGCCGCGCGCGATCGTGGTCGGCTCCAGCAACAGCATCATGCAGTCGTAGTGCAGCACCAGGTTCGCCGTCACCGTCCGCTCCTCCCGCCACGCCAGAACCTCGTCCAGGTCGTCGCTCGCCGACACCGGACGGTGCAGGTCCTTGGCAACCAGCGGCTCCCGGCCAAAGCGCGCGTTGTAGCCCGCCACGAACCCGGGCAGCCACGCATTGCCCGCCTCCACGCCCGTGATGCCCGCCAAGCGCAACTCCTTCACCAGACGGTCCTGCAAGGTCCCGAACGCACGCTCCACCCGGCCCTTCGCCTGCGGGCTGTTGGCGCAGATGATGTCGATGTCCGGTGAACGTCTTCGTTCAACGTTCAGCTCGCACAAAGCACGGCCGAATTGCGTCACGTCGTCTCCCTTGGGGCCAGGACGGTTCACCCGGAACACCCCGTGCTTGTCCGAGTAGAACGCCACAGGCTTGCCGTGCGCCTCCAAGTAGGATCGCACCGCAACGAAGTAGGAAAACGCCGACTCGCTGGCAACAAACCGCAGCTACATCAATCGGCTGGTCGCGTCGTCCACAAACGCCAGCAACGTGCAGCCAGGGCCGCAGCCCTCGAACCAGGCGTGCTCGGACCCGTCAATCTGAACCAGTTCGCCCAGGCACTCACGCCGGCACCGCGGCTGGTGCGGCGAGGGCAGGCGGGCACGCCGGTCCAACCACAGCCGTCCGCCACCATCCAGCCTCGCAACGTCTCCCGCGACACCGTGCAGCCGTGCCGTTTAGCCAACTTCTCCGCCGCAAACGTCGGACCAAAGTCGCTGTAGTGCTCACGCACCAGGCTCATCACCAACTGACGCACCGCTGCCGGCAGCCGCCGGTTGCTCGGCTTGCCGCGCTGCTTGGAGACCAGGCTTGCCGCACCAGCCTCCCGTATGCCCCGCAACAAGCGGAACACCTGCCGGCGCGACCGGCCCAGCAGCCCACAAGCGTCGGCCACACGCAGCCGCCCGGATTGCACCCGAAGCAAAACCTCAAGCTGATCGAACTCGCGCTTGCTCATAGAAATGATCGCCACAACCAGCCTCCCACGGCACAACTGCCGGGAAGGGTGCCATCTCTACCTGGCACAAGGGTGACGCCTCTATATTGCGCTTACAAATTTTAGATGCAGATTCATTATTATGGAACATACAGACGTAGCCGCCCGACTTCGGCAACCTGTTTCCCTTATTTAAGGCGGCACCACATTGCGATAAGGACATGGCGGGACCTGGTCAGGCAACCGCACCAGGAAAGGGATTCTGATGAGCGACAGCTACATGAACGAGCAGGGTGAGGCGCTGGCCCAACATCTCAAGCTGACGGATGGGAAGTCCGGCTACGTCGAGATCACCGACACCGGCTTTCGCGTTCACATCCGCAAGAAGTGGCCTGGCAAGCAGCAAGCCACCTGGGACGGCCTACCGGTCGAGTGGAACGAGAATGTCGGGTCTAATAAGGCAGCGAACCGTTAAGAGCGCTGTCCCTTTCAGCTGTGACAGGATGCTCAGACTTTGGCCTTCGATACCGCCCTTAATCCGGTCCCACCACCCTGCCTTGCAATGCGGTTGAGAGACGAGAGCCGCGGCCCCACGTCCTTTGCAGGAGCAGCAACGGATCAAAGCCTTCATGATCGTACAGCAGCGCGACATGGGCACCGAAAGGCTTGTGAGTGACACGAAGGCCGGTTGCCGACGACAATCAGCCTGACCTGTTCGCTGGTGTCCTAAAGCAGAAGGCACCGAAGGCCCGTGCTGGCCGCCCGCAGCGGCCGACGTTGGTCGACGAGACGCCATCGTCACAAAACGGTCCAGCAGCGTCTGATGGGAGCGTCCCCGGTGTGGTAGCGCAGTTGTGCTCGCCAGAGCTGGACGATACCTCGCTCACGCGAGAACCCGAAAATCCTTGGGTGAGATGATACGGAAGTTGTCTGACACGTCGTCGCAGTATGCCGTCCAGTGTTTTGGCACCGTTTCGCGCGGGAACGTCAGCATAGCCTGTCGGAAGTCGGCGAACCGCTCGTAGCATCGGTTGTGGGTGAGGTGCTTGTGCATCAACCCCCACAGGCGCTCGATCGGATTGAGATGGGGGCAGTAGGCCGGGACAAAATGCAGCTTGATCCGGCACTCCGGCCGGTCCAGCCAAGCCTGCACCAGCCTCGCATGGTGGTAGCGTGGCTCTGCTATCGAACTTTGGCCCATTAGTGCTGGCGGATTTTGGCCCAC
>CAXTOB010000719.1:0-3168 GCA_964245505.1 uncultured Acetobacteraceae bacterium
CCGCATCAAGCTGCGAAAACTATACCCGTCAGCTTAAGGCTGACGGACTACTAGCACGGTCCTCATCAAGAATGCCTACCACGTCAGTTGCCGGCACGGGGCGTCCCAGCAGGTAGCCTTGCACCTGACCGCAGCACATGGAGCGGAGCATGCGAAGCTGCTCCTCCGTCTCCACTCCCTCAGCGACGATGTCGAGGTTGAGCGTAGAGCCCAAGCGGACAATGGCATCCACGATCGGCATGGCCCTGCCCTGCTCCAGCATGCGGGCGACGAACGACTGATCGATCTTGATCGTGTCGATCTCGTAGCGGTCGAGGTAGCCGAGTGACGAATAGCCCGTGCCGAAATCGTCGATGGCGATGCGCACGCCCATCTCGCGGATGAGCTTCAGCACCCGGCCGATGACTTCCGGCTGGTGTAGGAACACGCTCTCGGTGATCTCAAGCTGCAGTCGCCGCGGGTCCAGGTCGGTGGACTGCAGGACAGCCCGCAGCTCAGGTATGAACATCCGGTCGCGCAGCTCGTCGCCTGAAACGTTGACGCTCATGTTCGCATCCAGCCCCGGATACCGCCGCCGCCAGTCCCGCATCTGGCCACACGCCTCCCGCAGCACCCATCGGTCGATCTCGCCTATGACCCCGATCTCCTCCGCGATCGCGATGAACTGCCCAGGAGCCACAAGGCCGCGTTCCGGATGTTGCCAGCGCACCAGGGCCTCGAGCCCGGTCAGGCGCAGGGTGGACGGGTCGAAGATCGGCTGGAAGTGCAGGCAGAACTCGCTCCGCGCAACAGCGTGCCGCAGGTCGGTCTGCAGCGCCAGCGCCTCCGCGGCGCCGGCATGCATGGCCTCGTTGAAGATCGCATAGCCGCCGCTGGCGCGCTTCTTGGCATTGTACATCGCAATGTCCGCGTCACGCAGCAGCTCTTCGGGCTTGGCGTGGTGCTCGGTCGCCTGCGCGATGCCGACGCTGCACAAGGAGAACACCTCGTGCTGTCCGAGCTTGAACGGCTTGCCCAGCGCTTCGATGATGCGCTCGGCGGTCGTCACCGCGACGATAAGCTCGTTCGAGCCTTCGACCAGCACGGCGAACTCGTCGCCGCCGACCCGCGCCAGGGTATCCTGCGGGCGAAGGCACGCCTGAAGTCGCCGAGCCACTTCCATAAGCAGCAGGTCGCCGGTCCTATGACCCAGGCTGTCGTTGACCAGCTTGAAGCGGTCCAGGTCGAGGAACAGGACAGCGCAGGGCCTTGCCGGGCGGTCACCCTGCTGCGGCACCCCGTTCCAGTCCGCTTGCCCCAACATGATCGCAAGCCGCTCCATGAGGTAGGCGCGGTTGCGCAGCCGGGTCAGGTCGTCATGGAAGGCAGCATGCAGCAGCCGTTCCTCGGTCCGTTTGCGTTCGGCGATCTCCGCCTCCAGCGCCCTGTTCTCCACCTCGGCGATGCGAGCTCGGATCGCGGCCTCCTCGGCCTGCTTGCGGTGGCTGACGTCGCGCTGGACGGACACCCAATGCGTGAACCACCCGGTCTCGTCGGCCACGGGCACGATGCTGAGTTCAACCCAGAACTCCGTCCCGTCCTTCTTCACGTTCAGCAACTCGACTTCGACCGGCTCCCAGCGCTCGAGCGAACGGCGCAGCCGGTCCAGCGCCGGACGATCCGCCTTGGGCGATTGCAGGACGCGCGGTGTCCGGCCCAGCATCTCGGCTTCCGTGTAGCCGGTCGTCTTGGTGAATGCGGCATTGCAGTAGACGATCCGCGGTCCCGGCAGGTCGATGGGCTCCGCCTCCGTGATCAGCACGGCGTCGTTGGCATGCACCACCACGGACTCCAACAGCCGGAGACGTTCCGTGCGGCGCTGCTCCTGCGTCGCATCCCGTTTCGCGCTGCGACGGTCCTCCGCCTTCAGCCATGCACCCATTTGCAAAGCGTGTGTGCTCAGGACGTAGGTCTGTGCAGGGCTCAGCCCAGCGTGACGCATGTGATCGGCCACGATCAGAACACCGCAGCACGCACCATCCGATCCGCACACCTGGACGACAGCAACGAACTGCACTGGCATTGCGACGTCCAGCACCAAGCCGGTCATGACCGGGTCGGGAAGCTGGTCGGCATCCTCAACGACGAGGACGCCACTAGACGGGACGCGCACCAGCGCCGCAGTCAGCCACTGCTCAGCTTGCGGTGACAAGCACGCCTGTGCACCGAAGCTCCCGGCAGCTTTGAACCCTGGTTCTGACATGGTGTAAAACACCGCTCCGGGGCACTCTGCTGCGTAGGCAGCGCTTTGTACCAGCCTGGCGCAGGCCAGCAAGGGACCGGAATTGCCCACGGTCCTGTGCGTATCCACAACCGGGCCACCATTGCTGCCGAGCTCAACAAATCCCAAGGTCGCGTCGCTCCTGCTGGCAGTCATGTGCGTCACCGTGCCCAGGAACTATCTACTAGGAAACATATGAAAGAGAACTGCTGGATGACCTCGTGCGGGTTAGGAATTGCCATCTTCAGATGAGGTTGGAGCCTGTAGCTGCCTTCGGAATAGCCGGATGTTCGGAGGCTATGCAGACACGTCCCGCTGAGATCTCGCCGGAGCATGGACATCAGAATGGCGCTTACCAGCCTTGGGAAACACCTGGCTGTAAGTCAGCCGTGAGTTTCGAGGCCGATCAGCGGCGCAATACACTGAATGGTTACGTTCCCCCTGGGTTCGGTAGCTGCGCTGATTGACAGCCCGGCTCAAGCCGATCACGAAACGCACTCCGGCCTTCTTGCCGCGTGGACCGAAGCCGCCGTTTCGGTCGGGACGGCGCCGTTCGCCGGGTGCTTCACCCGCCCGACCTGGGCCAACGTGCTGGTGCTCGTCGCGGGCGCCATCCTGTCCCCGGGCCGGCGCACGGCTGCCGCGGCGCTGAGCAGCGTGGGCCTGCGCGGGGCGGCGGGTTTCACCAACGACCACCGCGTGCTGAACCGCAGCCGCTGGTCGGGCCGGGCTGCGGCGCGCTGCCTGCCCGGCCTGCTGGTCGCCGCCTTTGTGCCGAGTGGGCCTGTGGTCGTCGGCGTCAAACCGAGAGGTTTGCCGGACATCGACGAGACCATCGAGCGCCGCTGGGGCACAAGGATCAAGGCGCGCGGCATCTACCGTGACCCCGTGCGGTCGTCGCAGGGCCA
>CAXTOB010000720.1:0-3159 GCA_964245505.1 uncultured Acetobacteraceae bacterium
TCATAGCTCCACCTTCTCAGGAGTTGGAGCCTCCGGCAAACCCGGCGCGGTTCAGTAGCAGGGGTGGCTGGGTTCTCAGTGTCGCCCCTGGATGGGTTCCCAATGTCGTTTGACAGGCTAGCCGGGTAGGTGGGCACAACGACAACGTCCGCTGTTTCCAGCTAAGCAGGCTACTGCCTTCCGGCTGAGATAGTTAGTGACGCCGTCTGAAGCCGTATTACATGGGCCAGGCATGCAGGCGCAGGTCTGTCCCCGCAAGGTGTCTCGCGTGTTGTGTCACGCCAAACGCGACACGGCTGCAGCCGCTTAGCGTTTGGGTGGAATGGGATCGAGACGCCCATCAAACACTTCAGCAGGCGTGCGATAGCTCAGGCAGCGACGTGGCGTGGCACCGGTTGGCAACCGCCGGCAGGCTTTCGGCCGTGAGCCGCTCCGTCGGCACATCGGAGGGCAGATAGCGCCGTGGCCGCTCGTTGGTGTTCTCAGTCGCCGCTTTCTGCCAGGGGCTGCGCAGGTCGCAGAAGCAGCTTGTCAGAGCCAACACTCGACCCAGGGCAGGATTAGCCCATGACCTCAAATCCGAGATGAAAGGTCACGGTCTGACGCAGGTCCTGGGCCAGGCTGTCAGGGAACTGCTGGGCGCGCGATACCTTATCGCGTGGTACTGTCATAGCTGAACCCGAGAGTGTAAGTCAGCCGTGGACTTCGGCGCTGATCAGCACGACAAGACTTTGAAACGGCCGGTCTCCCCTGGGTGGCGCGCGCACTGATAAACACCCTGCACGAGCACCTTCTACAAGATCGTGCAATTCTTCCCGCCTTGAAGCGCTTCGGCCATGGCGTCGTTGCTGAGGTGTCCTGCGAGGGTGGAGGCCCAGGGATCGGCGCTGTCATCGGGGCTCCAGCCAAGCGCGGTCCGGGCGTCCCCTGTCCACCAGGTCATCTGCGCATTGCGTGAGGTGCCCCAGATCACGCTGTAGCCGACGGTCTCAGCGGATACGGCCCGGATCACCAGCTCGACGAGATCGGGCAGGGACAGCCAGGTCGCCAACATGCGCGCGTCCACCGGCGCATCTCGGGCCGAGCCGATACGGATCGAAACGGTCTCGACCCCGTGCTTGTCCCAGTAAAGCTGTGCCAGCACCTCGCCGAATGCCTTCGACAATCCGTAGAAGCCGTCTGGCCGGAACGGGCTTTCAACGTCCAGCGTCGCACTGCGCGGGTAGAAGCCGAATGCATGGTTCGAGCTTGCAAACACCACCCGCGCATGTGCATGTCGTGCAGCCTCAGGCACGTTCACCACGCCGTCTATGTTCGGGCCGCGGAGTTCGTCGAATGGCCGCTCGTTGCTGATGCCGCCGAAGTGCAGGATGGCGCCGCAATCCCTGGCCAAACGCGCCACGGTCGGCCAGGTCAACCGCGTCGAAACTGGCATTTGGCGGCAGGGCAGCCGGGAACGGACGAATATCGGTCAGCCGGAGCGTCCAGCCTCGGGCGCCGAGGGCCTCCGCCAATACGGTGCCGAGGCGCCCGGAAGCGCCTGTCAGCAGCACGGGTTTTTGGGTGGGATCGGGCATGGCAGCCTCAGGGTTCAGGAACCGCGGCGATCAACGCACGGGTGTAGGCGTGCTGCGGCGTCCGGCAGATTTGGTCTGTGGGGCCGAGCTCGACGATCTCGCTACGGCGCATGACGGCGACGCGGTTGCAGAAGTAACGGACGGCGCCGAGGTCGTGGCTGATGAAGACGTAGCTCAGGCCAAGACGGCGCTGCAGGTCGAGCAACAAATCGAGGATCTGGCCGCGCAGGGTGACGTCGAGGGCGGAGGTCGGCTCGTCGGCGATGACCAGGCGCGGATTGGGAGCCAGTGCGCGGGCGATGGCGATGCGTTGACGCTGGCCACCGCTGAATGCGTGGGGATAGCGGCGCATGGCGTCCGCCGGCAGGCCGACCATCTCAAGCAGCTCGGCGACACGGGCCCGCAATGGGGCGCCGGCCAGGAGACCCTGGACGCGGAGGGGCTCGGCGATCACCTGTTCGACGGTCATCCGCGGGTTCAGCGAACTGAACGGGTCCTGGAACACCATGCGCATCTCGCGATGGATCGGCCGCAAGCCGCGGCGGTCCAGCCGGGCGAGGTCCTGGACGCGTCCATCCCGCGATGTGTAGGCGATGCTGCCGGTGTTGGGCTGCAGGATGCGGATGATGCAGTTGCCAAGGCTCGTCTTGCCCGATCCGCTTTCACCGACGATGCCGAGGTTTTCACCCTCGTAAAGGTCCAGGGTGATGCCGTTCAGCGCTGGCTTCGGCGGCTCGGCGCGGCGGAAACGGCGGAGGCGGCCAGGATAAACAAGGGAAAGGTCACGAACCTCCAGCAGCTTGCGGCCGGTCGAGGCAGCGGGCGCGGCGGACGGCGCTCCGATGCTGAGCTTCTTGGCCGCGGCGAGCAGGCGGCGCGTGTAGTCGTGCTGCGGGTCGGAAAGCAGGCGGTCGCGGGTGGCCTGCTCGACGACCCGGCCGCGATACATCACGGTCACGTCGTCGGCAATCTGGGCCACGACGCCCATGTCGTGGGTGATGAACAGGACCGCCATGCCGTGCTCGGCCTGCAGCCGGGCCAGGAGCTTGAGGATTTCGGCCTGCGTCGTGACGTCCAGCGCGGTGGTGGGTTCGTCGGCAATCAGCACGCGCGGCTCGCAAGCCAGCGCCATCGCGATCATGGCGCGCTGGCGCATGCCGCCGCTGAACTCGAACGGGTAGCGGTTGACGGCGGTCTCGGGTGAGGGGATCTCGACCTGGCGCAGCAGTTCGACACTGTGGCGCATGGCTTCGCGCTGGGTGGCAAGGCCGTGGGCCACCAGACTCTCCGCGACCTGGTTGCCGATGGTATGCACCGGCGAGAGTGAGGTCATCGGCTCCTGGAACACCATGGCAATGCCGCGGCCACGGATGGCGCGGATGGCGCGGCCGCGCGGCGGCAGCGCGGCCAAGTCCACCGGGGCGGCACCAGGGCCGGAGCGATATAGGATCTGGCCGCCGACGATGCGGCCTGGCGACGGCACGATCTGCAGGATGGAGCGCGCCGTGACGCTCTTGCCGCTGCCGCTTTCGCCGACGATGCACAGGGTGCGCCCGGGAAACAGGCTGAAGCTGACGTGATC
>CAXTOB010000721.1:0-3152 GCA_964245505.1 uncultured Acetobacteraceae bacterium
CTCGGGGGGCGGCAGCCGGTGCTTCGGGGTACAGCAGCCGGCTTCGGGGGTGCGGCAGCCGGTGCACACGAATTCTCGTTTGAGAAGAGGTGGCGGGTGGGAGCTGGTGGACCGTCACAGGATGCGGTCGCTTCCCGGTCTTCGGTCAGCTCAGGGATAAGGGCCGAGGGAGTCGTCCCTTGTACGGAGTCGATCAGTACCTGCCCCGTGTCGAGCAGAAGAAGCCTTGCCCGGAGGGGCACTTGGCGATGTGCTCCGGTGGTTGCGCTTGCGCGATGTATGCCGGGATTCCCCAGTGGCCGACGTCTCAGTCGGCCCCGAGGAGCGTCGGTGCCTCGTATCTTCTGGACCAGGCGCCGGGCCCGCGGCCGTTCAGAGGTGGAAGGTACGAAGATGCATGGCACACCGGGAGGGCCTTGATTGGGGTGACACGATCAGCGTCCGGACCTCGCCACTCCCCAGTCCAACTTGCGGCCGTCACGCGTGCGGCGGCGCTGTGCCGCCGCTGTTCCGGCCAGCTCTCGTGCCCTGCTCGATCGTTCCAGGGCGAGATAGGCGAACGAGATGCCGAGTGCCTCGGACATGAAGGAGTAGAAGTCGAAGATCGGACCGACGATTGACATGACCAGGATCAGAGCCTGGATGGCGCCGACCTTGACCATCCACTCTCGATCGCCGTCGAGGGACATGACCACCAGCATCCACCACCCTAAGGCAAACATGGCCGACCCGAGAATGCCGGCGTCGAGCATCAGCTCCAGTTCTGCGTTGTGCGCCTGCCCAGACCAACTTACAGCCTGGATCAGGGCCTCGCGCGCGCCCTCGAAGCCGTACCCGATGAGCACGCCATTTCCCGCCAACCGCAGCGCTGCTGCCCAGACTTCCTGCCGACCGTCCATGGTCTCGAGCTCGCTCGACGCGTTTTTGCCGTAGATGCCCTGCACGCTGGCCAGATACTTCGCCGGCAGGACGTCCGCCATGTTTGAGGCCTCGAGGGCTGTGCCTATCGCCAGGACGGCGACAGCCGCTGCGATGCCGAAGGCTCGCACGGGGGTCCATCGCCGGACCAGAAGAAAGGCCAGGCAACCGATGCCGAAGAGGGCCGACGATGCGGTTCGTTCGCCGGCAAGGACGTTTACGACGAGCAGCAGGATCTGCGTGGGCCATCGCCGCCGACCGCCCAACAGCCAGCCCAGCAGAAACATCAGAGCGCAGGTTTCTCCGATTCCGTTGGGGTGGGTGTCAAAGAGCGCCAACCGGTTCCGCCCGGTGAATTCTTCAGAGAGGATCATCGGATAACGGCTGGGGAACGCGGCGCCTACGGCCAACCCAAGCAGCAGGATCCCGATGAAACCGGCATAGATGCCTTCGAGAAACTCCCAGGAAAGCTTCATCTGCGCGAGCAGGTAGGCCATGCCCACGACCGCGAAGAACAAGACAGACTTGGTCAGGCTCAGGGACACGCTGAACGAGCGAAAGGCCGATGCCGTGGTGAACAGGCCGAAGACGCCTAAATACAGCATTGCCGGGACGGGGCCAAACCGCCGTCGCAGGCCCTGCCTCATGGCCAGCATGATCGAGAGTGCACAGGCGAGCGTCACCGACCCGATCTCGAGGACGGCTTCGATGCCCAGTGACCCGCCCAGCGGATCGCGCTTAACGAATTTCCAGAACGAAACGCTGTAGATCGCGCCGATGAACACGGCCGTCCATCGCCGCAGCTGCTCCGACCGAGCCGGCGCGTCCGTTACGTGTTCCGTTGCGGTTCTCGTGGCGGTCAGCATGGGTTGGCCCTGAGCTCAAGCAAGGTGGCCTGATCGTCCTGCACCAGGCGTTGTCCGGCTACCGTCGCGAGCACCGGCGGGTCCGGCGCGCCACCGCTTCCGGTTGACCTCTGGGCCCGGAGCACCAAGGCCACGCCCACGAGGGCACGAACTGAATTGACCATGAGCAGACCGAGTGCCGCGGCCGGCAGACCGCGCCGGTACACCAGGGGAAGGGCGATGGTCACGGCGCACACGCACCCGCTGAGCTGGATCCAGAACTGACCTTTGACTTTCTCTAAACCGCCCAAGGTGGCTGTCGACACCAGGGCGACCGCCTCAAACATCCAGGCGAGAGCGAACACGCGCAGGAGCGGCATCTGGCCCACATAGCTGGAGTGCCGACCGTACAGCAGGCCCAAGAATCCGGGACCTGCGATGGACAACAGCAGGAGGTAGCCGCCGACCAGACCCAGGGCGAGCGCGATGTATTTCGCACCGGCCGCGCCCTGGTTTCCGGGCGATCGCGCGATGGAGGCAATGATGAGGTTGCCCATGCTGACCAGGATCGGATTCGATAGGGCGAGCAGCTGGAACACCGCCTGATAGGTGGCGACTTCCGCCGTCCCATGCCGAAACGCGATGACCCAGGGGAACGCCTGCAGGGTGAAGAAGCCTGTGAACCGCGCGGGAACGCTCCAGCGTCCGAGCCTCCAGAAGTCCGCCAACATGGGAGCGAGTTCGCCGGGCACTGGCCGCGCTGGGCGGAGCTGCCAGAGCTGGAGGGCAAAGGCGACCAGCGAGGTGCCGCCGATCAACCACAGAGCTCCGGAGATGGTGACCATGTGACGCCGTGCGAGGACGCCGACCAGCACCGCCTGTCCCAGGTAACTGAGCGCATCCGCGGGCAGCGCTGCCTTCTGGCGGAGTTGCGAAAGGAAGCCGGACCGCGCCGTATCCTGCAGCTGCCAGAAGACGACGGCCAGGGCCGCGGGAACAAACAGGCCCAAACGGCCCAGGTATCCGCAGACGCCGAGCACGACGAGGGCATTCAGAAGTCCCAAGCCAAGCGCAGCGAGCAGGCCCACGGCCACGACCGACCGAAATCGCCGGCCCGACGCCTGCGCGCCACGAACGCACAGCGGGTATCCGACGAGCGATTGCTGCACTGTATTGAGGAAGATCATGGCGTTGAGCAGCAACGCGTAGACGCCGAAGTTTATGGGGGTCAGGACGCGCAGGAGCAGCAGATTGGTGAGGAAGTTGCCGGCACTGACGGTGCCCTGATCGAGCAGGCCCCAGACCGTTTTATGCAAGGAGGATGCCGTCGAGGGGACCTGGTCGCCCGGCTCAGGGGCGGCCGCAGCCGATTCCGGGACTGATGCCTCC
>CAXTOB010000722.1:0-3135 GCA_964245505.1 uncultured Acetobacteraceae bacterium
GGTCATATCAGCCTTCAAAAAGGCCGAACCTGCTCTTGGCGTCTCCGCCCAGGTAGTTAAGCTGATCGACTACCTAGTCAGCCTGACCATTGATATCGATTGGGACGGGACAGGTTTAGGCCCCATCGCATGGCCGAGCGACGTCGAACTTGAGGATCGTCTCGGCGTCGGGCGTAGCCGGTGCAAGACAATCGTTCAAACCGCGATTGAGCAGGGCTACATCTGCATGCGCCGGAGCCCTACGGGCCAACGCAGCGGCAAGCGCGAACGCGACGGTGAACGGCGGATCATCCACGCCTATGGCTTCGACCTGACCCCCCTCGCCAGACGGGCGCCTGAATTTGACCGCCGCGCAGCCGAGTGGAAGGCACGCCGCGAAGAAGGGAAGAAGCTCAGGCGCGACATTGCTTGCTTACGGGCTGATGTTCTTGCCATGGTCGACCTCGCGAGGATGGAAGGCTACGAGGGCGAGGACTGGCCCGCATTCGCCGCCTCGGCCGACGCACTTATGAAAGCGCGAAGCCGACATCACGACCCCCTTGTCCTTCTGCCCATTGCAGCTCGCCTTAAGGCTCTTTTTATTCACGTCCGTGAGCTGCTTGCAGCTTCTCTCAAAGCTGTGGATTGCGTTGAAAGTGGCCCCGCGGAGCCAAAATACCGGCCCCCAATTACAACTACAAACCAACTGACTATTAATCAGCCGAATGTAGGTGGGACCGGGCAAAAGGAAGGAAGTAGGCTCCTTGAGCGCGAGTCAGTCACCGTCGGAGGGCAATCACCCGACTCGCTCGGTACAAAGTCACTCCAAGACAGCGCACTACGTGGCTTCGTTGTAACTCCAGACTTCCTGGTCGCCATCGCTTCGCTCTTCCGTGACTGGTTACCAAACGATCGGCCAGGGTGGAGCGAATTGACCCAAGCGGCCCGTGAGGTAAGCGTGTCCATGGGCATTTCGCGACATGCTTGGGGGCAAGCCGTCGTCGTGCTTGGTGTTAGGGAAGCAGTCGTTCTGCTCGCTGTCGTCGCAGCTCGGCACGAACGTGGGCTAGTACGGTCGCCAGGTGGCTTGTTGCGAGAAATGGTACGACGGCATCAACAAGGTCAGCTCCATCTTGATCGTACGCTGTACGGTTTGGCCGATCAGTTGAAACGTGAACGCGCGATGAAAGAAGCTATCCTCCACACCGGCCGAGCGACACAGGCATCAGCCGCTAGCTCGCCGTCGTGATCGACTCTACTCACCCATAAGCGCCGGTCCCAACCAGCAATACACCATGAGGATGCCCCATCGAGCGCGCGTCATGGATCTGCTCGATCCGCACATAGTCCGGCCGCCCGCGGCAAGTCGGCACATGGCAGCGCAGCCGCTGGATGACTTCTGCCAGCCTCATGTTGTCGCCATAAGCCCTTCGCAACAGGACAACGAGGACCGTCCGCCTGTCCCGGCACCGCTCACAGCGCAGCAGCAGTCGGGTCCCCGGCCAGTCACCCAACCGGGTGTGCATCGCGTAGGACTGCCTGGCCCTCTGGCTGTAGTTCATGGACATAGCTCGACGGCCCTTGCTGTCGCCGTTCACTTTATGTTCCAATAGCACCTGCAACAAGGGAATGGGCAAGTGACGGACAACGACCGCGAGCTTTCACCAGGCGAGGCGCAAACCATCCAGGATCAGCAATCGCTGGCTTGGTTCGTAACAGCCACTGATCCCCGGCATCGTGGGAAGCTCGTTGCCCGGCCACATACCTGTGCGAACGATGGCGGCAGGTTCCTTTCCACTGTTCTCCTCTCGGACACTTTGGAAAACCTGCGTGCCCGACTACCTGCCGGCGTGACTCGGCGCCTTGAGCTTCCGACCTTCATCCGGCCCGACATTATCGAGCTTTGGGACTGAGAGGCCCCGTGTTGCTTTAGACTGCGGACAAGAGATCGCATCCAAGCAACTAAGGGCGTCTCCCCTTTGGGGCCGGGCTGGCGGGCTTCGCCCCGAGCCACGCGATAGAGCGTGTCTCGACCCTTCGGGCGCTCATCCCTGACGCAAGAGGGTCATGAGGATATTGCAGCGTCACGACAGCCAAGGGTGCCAGGATGCTCACTACGGGCAAGGGGTGGGTCCTCGCCGTCCTCGCCATGCTCGCCCCCCAAGAGGGGCTGTGCGTGGCTCCGGGCGGCTGCGGTCCCGGCGCGAAGACGCGCCGCCCTTGCCCTCCGTTCCGCTCCCGGCGTTCTGAACCTGTCGGGACGAAGCATGGAAAATATCGACGCCTAAGAAGTCCTGCCGGACTGGCGTCGAACGAAGCATGTCTTAAGTAAGAATGGGCAAAAACGAGAAAATCTACTCTTAGATCACGTTTCTGTTACCAAAATAGTTTAAGTACATGTTGACCAGTTCTACCAAGGCGCTATAATAGCGGCATAGGCAGAGGGATAGACCCTAGCCTTAAAGAGGGAATTACCCTGATGGACTTTATCTTTTCGATCCGCACGACCATTCCGCCCGCCGCTAACTCCAACGTGGCAGCGGTTCCGGCTCTCCCGGCGCGGGTTATGGTCCGGCGGTTCTCTCCTTGCGGCCCTTGTCTGACCGAAGGCGCGTTCGTCCGCCGCACTGCTCGGTTTGTGGTGTTCACTGAGTGGAAGAGCGGTAACGACTTCACCGGCCGGGAAAAGCGCCTGGCGTGCGAGAGCGTCCACACCGAGCCGTGCCCTAGCTGCACCGACCACCCGAGGACCCAGTACCGGCATGGCTACATGGACTAAGCCGCCACCAGGCCGGACGGACTAGGCCACTAGTTTCACCACTAGGCCGGGGAATGACCCTGGCCCTTACAGAGGGAACGACCCATGGACGCCACACCTGCCCCTAGCTTCCTCGTTTACTGGCAGCAGACCGGCCCCCAGCTTTTCGCCTTCACCGTAAAGGTACAGGCAGCGTCACCCACAGCGGCCCGGTCACATGCACGGCGCACCATCGCCAGCAAGAAGGGGCGGATTATCGGAGTTAAGCAGTCCGCCGGAGCCGGGTTGCGGACCCTGAACCGGGGCCGCTGGATCGGCTGACGAGTAGCCAACCACCTACCACCAGGCCGGGGAATGACCCTGGCCCTTGCAGAGGGATTTACCCTGATGACCGCCAC
>CAXTOB010000723.1:0-3125 GCA_964245505.1 uncultured Acetobacteraceae bacterium
CGGCGTCCGGACGACGGGCATCTACTGCCGCTGCGTCTGCCCGGTCAGGCTCCCGCTTCGGGGCAACATCGAGTTCCTCCCAAGTGCGGCGGCAGCGGAGCTGGCGGGGTTCCGGCCCTGCCTGCGTTGCCGACCGGAAGCGGCACCGTTCAGCCCGGCATGGAACGGGACCCGGACAACCGTGGAGCGTGCGGCCCGCCTCATCATCGAGGATGGCGCTTTGGACGACGGCACGACGGTCGAGGCCCTTGCGACCCGGCTCGGCATGACGGCCCGGCACCTGAACAGGCTGTTCGCCCGGCATTGGGGAGCGTCCCCGTCCATCGTCGCAAGAACGGCGCGTGTCCAGCGCGCCAAGCGCCTGCTGAACGAGACCGACCTGCCGATGGTCGAAGTCGCGCTGCAGGCCGGCTTTGGAAGCCTGCGGCGCTTCAATGCCGTGTTCTCGGAGGTTTACAGGCGTCCTCCGGGCGATATTAGGCGCAGCCGCCTTCCTAGCCACCTATGACAAGATAGGTCCGCTCTGTCCGCCAAACCCCCTGACGGACAGTGCGCCGGGGGTGGGCGGTGCTGTCCTGTCATAGGCCGTCTGACGGGATGGTACAGGCTGCCGATGCTGGCCTTGACGAGCGGCGGCCTGGTGCCCAAAGCTGCGTTAGCATGTGCCTGACCCAACACGTCGCCGACCGACGCCGACGCCGCGCAAACCGCGGCGGGTTCATCGTGTCCAACGACGTTCGGCTCCGGCCAGTGACGGGCAAGCCCATCACCTAAGCCCAGCCCCCTTCGAGGACACGCCTCAGCCCCCGCGACACACGTCGCGGGGGCTTTTTGCATTTGGAGCAGCCAACAATGGACGCCAGCAGCCACGCCGAGACCGAGCTTCCCGTGCAGAAGCAGCTTGAAGCCTACAACGCCCGCGACATCGACGCCTTCATGCAGTGGTGGGCTGACGACTGCCAGTACTACGAGTTCCCTTCGCGCCTGCTCGCCAGCGGAGCGGCAGAGGTCCGTGAGCGCCACGTCGCCCGGTTCAGGGAACCGGACCTGCACGGCACGCTCGTCAAGCGGATCGCCGTCGCCAACATGGTGGTTGACCAGGAGACGGTCACGCGCACCTTCCCGGACGGCCCCGGCGAGGTGGACGTGATTGCCATCTACGAGGTCGAGAGCGGCAGGATCGCGAAAGCCTGGTTCAAGATGGGACCGCCGCAGCTTCACCCAGCCACAGAGCTTCGGCGCGCTTTGCCGTCCGACGCCCCTGCTGTCCGTGAGCTGACGCGCGCCGCCTATGCGAAGTGGGTTCCCGCCATCGACCGCAAGCCGACGCCGATGACCGTGGACTACGACGCGAGGGTGCGGGACCACCGGATCGAGCTGCTGCATGTGGATGGCCGGTTGGCCGCCCTGATCGAGCTGGTGCCGGAGGCCGACCACCTGCTGATCGAGAACGTGGCGGTGCTGCCCGCCTTCCAGGGGCAAGGACACGGCCGCCGACTCCTGGCCCGTGCCGAGGCGGTCGCGGCATCTCTCGGCCTTTCCGCCCTGCGCCTCTACACGAACCCGCTGTTCGCTGGGAACGTCCAGCTCTATGGCCGGCTCGGCTACCAGGTGGACCGGGAGGAACCGTACAAAGGCGGCGTCACGGTTTACATGAGCAAGCAGCTTCGTCCGGCCAGCCAGCAAGAAGGGCTGCCGGCATGAGCATCCGCATCGGCATCGTCGGGATCAGCGGTTTCGGCGGCGGCGAGGCGATGCGCCTGGTCGCGAGCCACCCGTCTTTCGAGCTGATCTACGCCGCGGGCGAGGGCAGCGCCGGCAGCCGCTTGGTGGACCGCTTCCCCGGCGTGCCGGCCAAGCTGGCCGAGCTGGTGATCAAGAATTGGGACCCTGCGGCCCTGCCGAAGCTCGACGTGCTGTTCGCGTCGCTGCCCACGGGCGCCTCGGCCGAGGCGCTGGCGCGCGTATCCAAGGACGTGAAGATCGTCGATCTCGGCGGCGACCACCGCTACGTCGAGGGTTGAGCATACGGCCTGGCCGACGTCTGGCCAGCCCAGATCGAGGGCCAGATCCGTGTCGCCAACCCCGGCTGCTTCCCCGTGGCGACGCTGAACGCGCTGGCGCCGCTGCTCGCCGACAAGCTGATCGAGCCTGGCAGCATCGTCATCGACGCCAAGACCGGCATCTCCGGCGCCGGCCGGGGCGGCGCCGACAGCAGGTTCGCCTACGCCGAGAGCAACGAGAACCTGGTGCCCTACGGTCTGCTCAAGCACGTCCACATGCCCGAGATGGCCAAGACGATCGAGCGGCTGAGCGGCGGCAGCGCGGCCGGGCTGGTGTTCACGCCACACTTGGTGCCGATGACCCGCGGCGTACTCGCCACCATCTACTGCCGCGGCCGCGCCACCACGGACCAGTGCTTGGACGCGGCCCGGCGCTTCTACGCCGGGCGGGCGTTTGTCCGCGTGACCGACAAGCCGCCGCAGACCAAATGGGCCACCGGCTCGAACCTTGCGTTCGTCAGCTATGCGGCCGATCCAGAACGCAACCTGGTGATCGCGATGGGCGCGATCGACAATCTTGGCAAGGGAGCGGCCGGGCAGGCGGTGCAGAATGCGAACCTAATCTGCGGCTTGCCAGAAAATGCGGGGCTGGATGGCGTACCTGTTTGGCCATGAAATGCCCTGGGTCTGCAAACCGCCGCAAGCGGTCATACCCTGATTAGGGTGGCCTCCTGGGCCACAGCTGGATGGGGAACTTCCCCAGTGCCAGCCGGGTAGATGCCAGCACTCTGGAACAGCGTTATTCCAGGAATAGCGTTGTTCCGGGAATCTAGATCTTCTCGAACCAAAATGGCCTTGCACGGCTACGCACGCGTCAGCGCCTTCGATGAAGATTTTACGACCCAGCCTTCTAATCATATCGTCAAACTTCAATTCAAGGCCAGTACAGGGTCCGCCATCCCAACCGCAAAGGTTCGGACATCAGAACTGCGCCGGCGCCTCAACCCGCGCCTCACCGCGCACGAACCAGCCCGTCCGCCAGTCCCGGCACCGCTGCGAACCCGTCCGCCATCACAGCCGCCCCTTCCCCCATCGCCACCGGCCCATAACCCAAGCCCGCAA
>CAXTOB010000724.1:0-3124 GCA_964245505.1 uncultured Acetobacteraceae bacterium
CCGCTGCCCAGTGATCCCGGGCGCCAAGCGCCTCGATGCGCGGGTTGGGCTGCTCGGCCCGGTTCTGCCCGCCCGGGAAGCCAAGCGAGTGCAGGGCGTACCAGAGCTGCCGATCAACCATCTTCAGGAAGGCGAACTGAGCCGGGGCCAGCACGCCAGCCTGCTTGCGGGCCAGGGTCAGGACCGACATCAGCGCCGGCGCCGTGAAGGCGTGCAGCCCGGCCACGTCCTTGCACGGCGCGACCAGAGCGCGATCCAGAAGGATGCGGTCCGCCTCGGCGACGGCGTCCGAGCCAAAGGCCAGGGGTGCGAGCGGCCCGCCTGGTCCATCACCGGGATTGATGGGCAGCGACCGCGCCAGGACGCCGAGAAGCTGCAGGGCCTCGTCGCGGCGACGCGCCGCGTGCAGCGCAAAGACGGCGAGGATGCAACGGACTTGCGGCGCCGCCTCGGCAGGCCCCCGCCAGACAGGGCCGAGCTGCAGGCTCAGTGCATGGGCGGCCATCTCCATGTCGAGGCAGCCACCGGACCCCAGGGCGAACCGCTGGACCCACTCGGCGGCGTGCAGCGCCGGGTCGGAGGGACGGGGCGCTCCGTCCTGGACGTTGGTGAGCTTCAGTCCTCGTCCGACGAAGGCGGCGGCGGACGGGAAGACCTCGGACTGGATCTTCATGAGCCGCGGCAGGTTGATGTCGCGGGTGAAGCGGGACGGTGCCGCCCGGAACACGCACACCAGGGCGATGACGGCGATGACGGCCGCGGCGGGGTAGCGGAAGAAGGCTCCGACATTGTGCAGCAGGCGCCAAAGCGCGCCGATCTTGACCGACGACGGATCGGTGCGGGCGACCTGGACATCAAGGCCGGCATAGCTGCCGGTGAAGTGGGCGATCTGGTGCATCTGCCAGCGCTGCAGCGCCATGACGGTCGCGGCGATCTCGCCGTGGAACCGCCACCAGGCGAAGCAGCAGCCAGCGACGATGAAAAACAGGATGACGCCCCATAGCATCATCCCTTCCTCGACCGACCGCGAATTGCCGCGCTGATTGGAGTAGGACATCGGCTAGTTCCCCCGTGCCATGGTGGACGTGCTGACCGGCGTGACGGTGGCAGGCGGCGTCGGCCGGGGGCGGACGCCAGCCTGGAAGCGAAGGGCCTGCGTCAGCACCTTGCGAAGGTACACGGTCGTATGTTCGGGAGCGTGAGAGTGGTAGTAGCCAACCCCGGTCCAGAAGTCGCCGCGCGCCTCGTCGAGGCCGCGGCGCAAGATCCATGAACCCGCCTCGATGTTGGCGCAGAAGTTGTCGCGCAGCGCCAGGAAGCTGGCCTGGACCGTGGAGCGCCAGTGCCTGGCCAGCTCGGGCAGCCAGATTTCGTTGACCTGCATCGGCCCGACATCGACGGTGCCGTTGCCGTTGCCGCTCACGCGGCCGAGCTGCCCGCCCTCGACGTTGAGCAGGATGACGATGACGGCGGGCGGCACGCGGTAGGCGGTCGCCGCGGCCAGGATGCACCGCTCGATCACCCGGCCCGCCGTGCCAGGCTCGCTGACGGGGATGCCGACCGGCACGGGGGAGTCGCGGTACTGCGACGCGCCAGCGCCGCCGGCCAGCAGCATCGAGCCGACCAGCGGCACGGCCATGCACAGGGAGCGCATCATGGCCGGATGCCCCGCTGGGCCGGGTAGGGTCCGCTTGCAGCGGCGAGGGTGGCAGCACCCTGCTTGGCCCGGCGCATCCTCTCGGTCGCCGCCTTCCAGTTGTGGTTCAGGTCGTTGACCACCAGCATATCTGGCCGCTCGGCCTGGGCGATCGCCTCCATCATGCTGACCATGACCGGCACAACCGGGCCAGGCGCGATGCTGGTTGTGCGAAGGCCGAGCAGCGCATCGGGATCAGGAGCCTGGGTGACGCCGAGCCGGCGCCCCGTCGCCTCGCGCCAGACGGTATCGCCTGCGGCCAGGAACAGCGGAAGCAGCCCGGCCGGGGATGCGGCCAGCTCGGGGCTGACAACCTGCATTTCGCCGGACCGCAGGTCGGCGATGACCACCGGCTTGCCGCCGCCTTTCAGCAGGGCCTGCAGCACGGCGCTGACCTTCGCCACGTCGATCGGGCGCGTGCTCATGCGTACCTCCGCTTCTTCCAGGATGGGATGGCGGGCCTGATGCGGCCGACCAGGAGCCGGCGGATCGTGCGGCGGGCAGCCGGGAAGGTCAGGCCGAACCATTCGAGGACGGTGAACAGGGCGATGCCGGCCCCAGCCAGGTAGAGCGTGCCCAGGCGCCAGTGCAGCATGAAGATCATCACCGGGATCAGCGCGCGGGCGTCCACGACGTAGATGCGGACCGGCATCATGGTGTTACGCCACATAGCCCCACTCCTTCAGGCGCGCGTGCGCCTCCTCCTCGGTGATGCGTCCCTCGACCAGGGCGTTGCGGGTGGCGGCGCCGAAGGACTGGCCGTGCTCGCCCGCGTCCACCAGCTCCTGCGCCAGGGTCGGCCAGCGATCCGGGCTGGTGTCGAGGAAGCGTCGGCGCAGGTCGGCATCGAACACCAGGAACTCGCGCAGCGGGGTGCGTCGGCCATCGGTCGATGGCACCAGCCGTTGGTTCACGATCAGCCGCAGCGACTGCGCCAGGGCAACGGTCAGCGCGGTGCGCGCGGCGACCGGGCAAAGGCTGACCACCCGCTGCATGGTTTCGGCGACACGGCCGGCGTGGATGGTCGTGTAAACCGCGTGCGACGTGATCGCCGCATCGACCGCGGCGGTGATGGTGTCGCCGTCGCGGCACTCGCCCACTATGATGACATCCGGCGCGCGGCGCATGGCGTTGCGGATGGCGGCCGGGAAGGACGGCAGGTGGCGCGGTATCTCGCTTTGCGAGATCATCGCCGACACGCCCTTGATGTCGTCGAACACGAACTCGGTCGGGGACGAGTAGTCCAGCAGGGCGCGGTGGCTGTGCGGGTCCTCCAGCATGTCGCGGGTCATCGCGGCGAGCAGGGTGCTCTTGCCGTTCCCGGTGCCGCCGGCGACGATGACGATGCCGTCGTCCGGCTTGTATGCGGCCATGATGGCGTCCTCCACGCCGAGGTCGGCCAGCCGCGGCGCCTTGACCGGCAGGGCG
>CAXTOB010000725.1:0-3123 GCA_964245505.1 uncultured Acetobacteraceae bacterium
AGCTTATGGGACGACAAGGCCATGCTATCCCCAGCCATTGTCATCGGGATGCGGCCGGCCGCCTGCACGGCGTCCACATGCAGCAGCGCCCCATGCCGGCGGCACAGCGCCGCAGCGGCCTCGACCGGCTGAAGCGTGCCAGTCTCGTTGTTGGCCAGCATCAGGCAGACCAGTGCCGGCCCTTGCGCCAACAGTTCTGCCAAGACGCCCAAGTCGGCCACTCCCGCCGCGTCAACCGGCAGCACTTGGGCGTCCGCCGCTGCCGCCCGCACGGCATCGTGTTCCGTCGCACCCACGATCACCCGGCGTCCCGCTCGCAGCGAGTGGACCGCGAGCGCATTCGCCTCCGTCCCGCCCGAGGTGAACACGACCGACCCCGCCCCGATGCCATACCTCCGGGCAACGGCTGCCCGGGCGTTTTCCAGCACGCGACGTGCTGCACGCCCGGCGGAATGGACGCTGGACGGGTTGCCCAGCAAATCCATCGCTGCAATGGCTGCTGCACGCGCCTCTGGCCGCAGCGGCTCGGTCGCGTTGGCGTCCAAGTAGGCCACGGCGCTATTCTGCGGCGGGGGACCGCTGCATAGCGGAAACGCGCGCCTCCAGGGCCAGCATCTCGGCGCGCAACGCCTCCATGTTGCGGACCAGGGGGTCCAGGGTTTCCTCGCAAGGCGTGCCATAGGCAACGAAGACCGGCACCGGCGGCGGAGCAGTCCGCCGCAGCACCGGGTCACGTTCTACCGGGCGGGCGGGGATGCCAACGACGGTCACGCCCGGCGCAACCGGCTGCACGACCACAGCGTTCGCGCCGACCCTGGCGCCATCACCGATCAGGATGTCACCCAGGACCTTTGCCCCAGCGCCGATGATGACGCCGTTGCCAACCGTCGGATGCCGCTTGCCGCGCTCACTGCTGGTGCCGCCCAGCGTCACCTGGTGATACAGATAGACGTCATCGCCGATCTCCGCCGTTTCGCCGATGACCACCCCCATCCCGTGGTCAATAATAAGACGGCGGCCGATGCGGGCAGCCGGGTGTATCTCGATCCCCGTCAGCCACCGGCCAAGATTCGAGGTGAACCGTGCCGGCAAATACAGCCCACGGTGCCAAAGCCGGTGCGCCGCCCGGTGCCACAGCACCGCATGCAGGCCGGGGTAGCACAGCAGTACCGTGATCCAGGACCGGGCTGCGGGGTCGCGCTGCCGGTAGGCCCCGATCGCTTCACGCAAAAACATGAATGCCATGCGACATTTCCGTTATGTAAAACAGGACGAGGCCGCGTATATTCCGCGCGGCTTCCGTGGCGGTGCGACTGCACCGTCCCGGCGCGAACATAGGGATGCCGAGGAGGCCATGCCACAAGCCAGCTAAGCCGGTCCAGCAGCCTGGGTCAATCCGGGGGCCGGGGCGGGTCAGCGCCGCCTACACTAGCTACCGCAGCGACCGTTGGCCATGACTGGCCGCGGGGAACAGAAAGATTTGGAACGCCATGCCTGAGGTGATGTTCGCCGGCCCTGATGGGCGGCTTGAGGGACGCTACCACCATTCCAAGGAGACCGGCGCGCCGCTCGCGCTGATCCTGCACCCGCACCCCATGCACGGCGGGACGATGAACAATCGCATCGCCTACACGATGTATCAGTCATTCCAGAAGCTTGGCTTCAGCGTCATGCGCTTCAACTTCCGCGGCGTCGGGCGCAGCCAGGGCAAGTATGACGGCGGCTTCGGCGAGATCAGCGACGCCGCGGCGGCGCTGGACTGGATGCAGATGGTCAACCCGAACTCCTCGGGCCTGTGGATCAGCGGCTACTCCTTTGGCGCCTTCGTCGGCATGCAGCTGCTGATGCGCCGCCCGGAGATCAGCGGCTGGGTCAGCGTCGCCACGCCCGCCAGCCATTACGACTTCGGCTTCCTGGCGCCCTGCCCTTGCGGCGGCCTGATGCTGCACGGCGAGGCGGACGAGCTGGTGCCGGAGCCATCGGTGCGGAAGCTGGTGGACAAGCTGAACACCCAGAAGAACGTCCAGGTGGATTACCGCGTGTATCCCGGAGCGGACCACGTGTTCGCGACCCATGCGGAGCACGTGGGCCTCGCCATCGAGGAGCATGTGGGTCAGATCCTGGCCCGCAAGGCGCTGGCGCTCGCAGCGGATTGATGACCGCGTAGGGCGGATAAGCGCAGCGCCTTCCGCCTGGGTCAGTACCCCGGCGGAAAGCATCGGCGATGCTCCGCCCTACTCCGTTGCAAGTGTCGTCCCTATGCCGGCCTTGTCTCATGGAACCGGGTGTAATCGATCACCCTGGTCCCATCGGGATCAGTCGAGAAGATGTCGGTGAATCGGCGTCCGAACAGGATTTCGTCTGGCAGATAGGAATGCCGGGCATGGACGGTCTGTGACGTCGTCTCTTCCAGCCCCGTCACTGAGATCAGCAGCTCTGCATCTTCCGCGGCCAGGCTTGCGGCAGTTGCCCCATGCATCGGACTGTCCGGGCCAATATGGTGCATGACTGTGAACGTCAGCGAAAACACCGGGGTATGCGACCGTGCCAGCGGCAAGGTGTAAAAACGCCGGAATGCAACACCCTCCTGCGTGCGCTCGTAGCGCAGCAGCGACACAGTGACGCCTGCCTCAAGGATCTGACTGCTGCGTTCGTTGCCGATCCGGAAGCTGAGCGTCGGCACCCCGTCCTGCGGCGCCACTGTGGCAACGCGGCCGAACACCACCCGGGCCGTAGGCCGGCTGATGCGTGCGAACACGACGCCGGTGGACAGCGCCAGGAACACCAGCCCGGTCATCGTCTCAATCGTGACGAGCACGTTGGCATACAGCGTGCCTGGCGACATCTGGCCGTAGCCGATGGTGGCGATGGTTTGCACGCTGAAGAAGAAGGCGTCGGCAAGGCTGCCGGGCCGTGCCCCGCTGATCGAGCCGGCCTGCATCAGGTATAGCCAGGCGAACACGACGTTGATCGCCAGGTAGATCACGCAGCCCAGGAGCAGGAACTCCCACCAGCGCAGCGTCAGCGCCCGGTGATACAGGTCCGCCCGCCACGGGATATGCAGCCCCACCCGCCGCACCGATTGACCCAGCTTGCGCCGCACCCTGGGGGTGGGGCTTGGAG
>CAXTOB010000726.1:0-1054 GCA_964245505.1 uncultured Acetobacteraceae bacterium
CTCAATCCGGCCATGGCATTCCGTTCAAGCACTCAACTCGGATAGTTTAGTCCAAGCTCGATTATGCCGAGTTCCGGGTTATGCCGAGCGTGCCTGATTGGCAGGGATTGCACGCCGAGATCATGCGCATTCTGCCCATCGTAGGCTCGGCATAATCCAGTGACCCTCCTCTGGCGGCCATCGTGGCCGCTGGGAGAGGATGATGGACGCGACACATCGCGACGCGGCGGCCTGGGCTGCCGGCTACGTTGATTACCTGCGGGATGTACTGGGGGCAGCCGACGCCACGCAGGCACGCCACCTGCCCATCGTGCGGCGCTTCATTGCGGCCTGCGCCGGCCCGGATGCTTCCGACTGGACCGGGCTGTCCGTCCAGCAGGTGACCGAGTTCATACGGGGGGAGGCTGCGCAGAGAACGGGACACGGCCGCAAGGCGCCCGCGTGCGCGACGCGCTCCTTCCTGCGTTTCCTGGCTTGGCGCGGCGCCGCGCCAAGCGGGCTGGACCGCGCTATCCCGAGCGTCCGGCGCGCACGGCACGCCAGCCTGCCGCCGCATCTCTCCTCCGAGCAGCTCATGCGGCTGCTGGAGCCTGCCACAGCACCCCGTCCCGCGGAGTACAGGGACCGGGCGATCCTGTTGCTGCTGGCACGCCTCGGCCTGCGCGCCTGCGAGGTTGCGGCCCTTCAGTTCGATGACCTGGACTGGCGGGCGGGGCAGCTCCGTCTGCGCGCTGGCAAGTGCCGCCGCGAGCGAGTGCTGCCCTTGCCCCAGGAGGTCGGCACAGCACTGGTCGAGTATCTCCGGCACGGCCGTCCATCCTGCCAGGAGCGGCGGGTGTTCCTCGCGCTCACCGATCCGGCGCGGGCCTTCCATCCTGCGGCGGTGACCAGGATCGTGCAGCGCAACCTCAAGCGCGCTGGCATCCCGCTCGGGCGGCTGACCGGGGCGCACATGCTGCGCCACACCGCGGCGTCGCGCATGGTCAACCGCGGCGCCAGCTTCAAGGACGTCGCCGACGTGCTTGGCCACCGTTCGCTGCAGACGACCGGCATC
>CAXTOB010000726.1:1064-3109 GCA_964245505.1 uncultured Acetobacteraceae bacterium
CGCCAAGCTCGACCTCGACGCGCTCGCCGGCATGGCGCTGCCCTGGATTGGAGGCGGGCGATGAGCGGCGACACCGACCTCGGCCGGCACCTCGAGGCCTACCTGGCCATCCGTGACGCTCTCGGCCTTGTGGCCGGAGCACGGGTCCGCCTCCTGCGCAGCTTCCTCGACCATGCTCGCGATGCAACGCCGCCCGGTGCGCCGATCCGGGCCGCGACCGCGCTCACTTGGGCCTGCGACCACGCCCCACCAGGCTGCGGGGACGCGGGCAAGGCGTACCGGCTCACGGTGGCGCGCGGCTTCTTGTCATACCTGTCGGGCGTCATGCCCGGCACGGAAGTGCCCGCGCACAGGCTCCTGGCCAGCGGCCGCCGGCGCCGGCCCTACGTCTTCTCCGATGTCGAGATCGGGGCGATGATCGCGGCCGCGTCAAAAGCGCCGCCGCGCGGCACGCTGCGCCCGGTCATGCTGCCCGCGCTGCTCGGCCTGCTGGCCAGCACGGGCCTTCGGATCGGCGAGGCAGTCCGCCTGAGGGTGGACGACGTCCGGCTGGACGTGCAGCCGGCACACCTGCGCATCCTGCAAACAAAGTTCCAGAAGTCGCGCCTCGTGCCGGTCCACCCAACGAGCACCACGGCGCTTGCGGCCTACCTGCAGCAGCGCCAGGAACTCGGCTACCACGCTCTGTCCGACAGCGTATTCATGACCGAGCAGGGCGACCCGCTCGACGTGAGCTTGCTGGGCATCTGGTTCGGCAAGCTGACCCACAAGCTCGGGCTGCGGCCCGCGGACGAGGAGGCGCGCCGCCCCTCGCTGCATTCTTTCCGGCACAGCTTCGCGATCCGTCGCCTGCGGGCGTGGCACGAGGCCGGCCAGGACGTGCAGGCGCTGTTGCCCACTTTGTCGGTCTACCTCGGCCATGTCCGGCCGGAGGATACCTATTGGTATCTTACCGCCACGCCGGACCTGCTGCGAGCGGCCGGCGCACGCTTCGCGCCGAACGGCGTGGTCGGGGGTGAGCCGTGACGGCGCCGGCCGACGCAGGTGGCCTCATCGGCCCGCACCTGCAGGCGTTCTTCGCCGAGCACCTGCTCGCCCACAAGCGCGCCAGCCCGCAGACGATCGCCTGCTACCGCGATACCTTTCGTCTGCTGCTGCGCTTCATGCGGGACAGGACGGGCGCCGAACCCGCGGCGCTGCCGCTGGCGGCCCTGGATGCCGACGCCGTGCTGGCGTTTCTCGACCATATCGAGCGCGACCGCGGCTGCTCGGTAAGATCGCGCAACAACAGGCTGGCGGCGATCCGCTCGTTCTTCCGCCTGGTCGCGCTTCGCGTCCCAGACAGCCTAGGGCAGGTAACGCGGGTGATGGCCACTCCCGTCAAGCGCTGTGACAAGCGGCTGGTCGGGTATCTCAGCCGCGACGAGGTCAAGGCGCTGCTTGCCGCCCCAGACCGGACGGCCTGGTCGGGCCGGCGTGACCACGCGCTGCTGCTGACGCTCTACAACAGCGGCGCACGCGTTTCGGAGGTCACCGCGCTGCGGCGCGAGCAGGTGCGGCTCGACCCCGCTGCCGGCCCCCACCTTGAGCTGCATGGCAAAGGGCGCAAGGAAAGGGTCGTGCCGCTCTGGGCGGAAACCGCTCGGGTGCTGCGAGCCTGGTTCCGCGAACTGGGCGACAAGGGGGGTGGCGTCGTGTTCCCCAGCGCCCGCGGCCTGGCGCTGTCGCGCGGCCGGGGGGGAGACCCGGGACCCCCGGGCGCCGCCCCCCCCCCCCCGCAAACATGCGCCCGGGGGGCCCCCCCCGCGGGCCCGGGGCTCCAGACCAGAAACCCTACTTCAGCTGACAATACAGGTGTCCGCCCGCCTGGTAGGGATGCACCATGCACTGGCCCAGCGCCTCGGTCGCGTCACTGTCCTGCCAGGCCCGGACCCCGTAGCCCCCACACACCAGCCCCAGCGTCACCAGTCCCGCCACCGCATAGCGCCGGCGCTGGATGTCGCTGTTCAGCCGCTTCTCCTTCAACACCAGCGTGCCCTGCATCT
>CAXTOB010000727.1:0-3098 GCA_964245505.1 uncultured Acetobacteraceae bacterium
CCGCCGCCAGGGCGACCGCCAAGGCATAGCCCGAGCGCAGGTCCGCTTCCCGCCGGACCTCTGCCTCCAGCACGCCGACGGCGATGACGATGCTGTTGCCACGGCCGGGCAGCGGCGCAAAGCCGAAGATCCGCTTGGCGCCGTCCAAGTCCGGCGCCACAACGGAGCCCCCCATCGGCGCGTCCCGCAGCGCCTGCAGCACGGGATGGTTCGGCACGGCCTGCCTAATCCTGGCGGACCGGTCAGGCGCGCGTGCGATGATGGAGCCGTCGCGGCTATCCAGCACCTGCAGCAGCTCATCCCCGCCATACGGCAGCCGCTCCCCCAGGTGGGTGAACCAGGTCAGGTTCAGGGATGCGATCACGGCGCCGGTCTTCACCCCGCCGGCCCGGATCGGCACCGCCACGAACACGGTCGGCTTGCCGGACACCCGGCTGACCGTCAGGCCGCTGAGCGCCACGGTAATACCGTCATCGGCCATGACCTCGCGGAAGTAGGACCGGTCCGCGGCACTCAGCCCGTTGGCGCCAGGGCGGCTGCCGCACACGACGGTCCCGTCCCCGCGCGCCACCACGATGGCGTCTATCCGCGGATGATCCGCCGCGACGTTGCGCAGCAGGTCGTCGCAGCCTCCGTCCCGTGGCGCCTGCACGGCGCCCACCCGGGCGAGGACATGCAGCATGCTGATTGCCTCCTGCAGCGTGTCGCCCTGCTGCTCCGCGGCAAAGCGCGCCGTCTGCACCACCTGCTCGCCCGCAGCCTCGACAACCCGGCGGCCATCCGCCACCGCGGCCAGCACGAGCACCGCGACCATCGGCCCCGTCGCCACAAGCATCAGCACCGCCAAGCGCGGCCAAAGGGTCCGCGGCAGCAAGCTGAACCGGCGGGAAAGCAAAGTGTTGCGGGGGAACACGGCCAGCCTCCAGCCCATGCCGGACAGGATGGCCGGGTCGGCGCAAGATGCGCCACCAACGTTTCCAACGGGTAAAGGCGCTGATTGGCCGAAGCGCCCAAAGAGAAGGGGCCGGAGTTAAAAAGTCGCCTGCCCGCCAGGCCAGCTCATGTCACCCGCACTTGGCTGTGATCTCTCATGGCAGGCATTGCAGCGGCACGGAAATCCAGCATCGGCCAGCATGATCCCCGCCGTCCTCTGCCACCCCGCGCCCGGCTCGCAATGCTAGCCCGGCATGGACGTGCAATGCTGGGCAACTACCCTTACCGGGCGCGGCTCGGATCAATCCGTCCCAATCAACAGCCCGATGGCCCGCAACAGAGCCACCGCCTCGAACGGCTTGCTCATGCAGACCGTAGGCGGCGCAAGCGCCCCGGCCCTGAGCAGGTTGGCAGCCCCACCGGACACGAACAGGATCGGCAGGTCGGGATGCACCTGCCGGGCGTGCTCTGCCAGCCCGATGCCATCTATGCGTCCGGGGATCGAGATATCGGTGAGCAGCGCGTCGAACCGGTCACGGTCTGCGAGCAGGATTGCCGCCTCGTCCCCGGTGCGGGTGGCCGTGACCTCATATCCCGCGCTGCTGAGCGACTCTGCGATCAGCTCACGCTGCAGCGGTTCGTCCTCGACGAGAAGGATGTGCGACGGGTTCATCGGCGACACGGGACGCCTCCGGGGGTGGCCTGTCAACGCTACGGCCTGTAGCAAGCATGCCCATGTCCCGAGGCTGCGGCCAAGGGCAGTTTTAGGCATGGTGCCGGAATGTTGTTCAACACGCAGGGTTTCGTCCTGGGTTTCCTGCCCGTTGCGCTGGGATTGTTCTATGCCGTGCGCAGCCACGCGGCCCGGCAGGCCGTGCTGGTCGGAGCATCCCTGGTGTTCTATGCGTTCTGGGACGCGCGGTTCGTGCCGGCGCTGGTTGGACTGACATTGGCCAACTGGCTGATCGTGCGCTGGTGGGCAGCGTGCGAGCGCCGGGCCATCCTGGGTCTAGGCGTCGCGCTGAACCTCGGGGTCCTGGCGGTCTGCAAGTATGCGGACTTCCTCGGCGCCAATGTGGCGGCGGTGCTGGGTCTGCCCTTCACCCCGTTCGGCATCATCCTGCCGCTGGGCGTATCGTTCTTCACCTTCCAGAAGATCAGCTACCTGCTGGACCTGCGGCGCGGCGACCGGCACGTCTATGGGCTGCTCGACTTCTTCGCCTTCGTGACCTTCTTCCCGCAGCTGATCGCCGGGCCGCTGGTGCGCCACAACGAGATCATCCCGCAATTCACCCTCGACCCGCACAGGCCCGCCATGTGGGAGAACCTGTCGCGCGGGCTGGCCCTGTTCACCATCGGCTTCGCCAAGAAGTCCGCCCTGGCCGACAGCCTGGCGCCGCTGCCAGACGCGCTGTTCGCGCAGGCCGCGGCAGGGCCGCT
Source organism: uncultured Acetobacteraceae bacterium (assembly GCA_964245505.1). Classification (GTDB taxonomy): domain Bacteria; phylum Pseudomonadota; class Alphaproteobacteria; order Acetobacterales; family Acetobacteraceae; genus DASWOJ01. The sequence goes on from CAXTOB010000727.1 coordinate 2,374, forward strand.
CAACCTTGCCGAGGGCTGGGCGGCGGCGGCCGGCTATGCGCTGCAGATCTACCTGGATTTCTCCGGCTACTCCGACATGGCGATCGGGCTGGCGCTGATGTTCGGCCTACGGCTGCCCTTCAACTTCGACGCCCCGTATCGCGCGGCCAGCATCCGCGAATTTTGGCGGCGGTGGCACATGACCCTGTCCCGATTCCTCCGCGACTACATCTACATCCCCCTCGGCGGCAGCCGGCGCGGGTCGCAGGCGGGCAACGTGCTGCTGACGATGCTGCTGGGCGGGTTATGGCATGGCGCGGCCTGGACCTTCGTCGCCTGGGGCGGGCTGCATGGCCTGGCACTGGCGGTGAACGGAGCCTGGGACCGGTGCGGCCTGCGGCTGCCAGTGGGACTAGGATGGGCAGCGACTCTGTTGTTCGTCGTCGCGGCATGGGTGCCGTTCCGGGCGCCTGATTTCACCACCGCCCTGCACGTGCTCTCTGGGATGGCCGGCCTGCACGGGGTGGGCCGAATAAAAGTCGAAGCACCGATCCTGCTGCTGGCCGCCGCCGCCGCACTGGCCGGCCCGACCAGCCAGGCCGTGGCCCTCGGCCGCTTTAGGCCGTCGCCCTGGATGGCAGTTCCAGCCGGCGCGGCGCTGGCCGGACTGCTGCTGCTCGCGGGCGGCCGTCTGCCGAACGAGTTCATCTATTTCCAGTTCTGATCGCCCCTGGCGCCGGGCCGCG
>CAXTOB010000728.1:0-3098 GCA_964245505.1 uncultured Acetobacteraceae bacterium
GCCCTGATCATCCACCATTGGCACCTGCATGGCACCAGCAGCGGCACCGGCTGCAAGCCCAGTGCCGATCACGGCAGTTGTCGGGTTGAGCAAGCTAGGAGCCAACCCCCCTAGCGTTGCTGCGCCGCCGCCGAACAAGCCGCCAACCCTAGCCACAGCGGCGATCAGGCCGGCGACCTTGCTTGCCGCCCACAAGGCGAACAGGACCTCCGACACCTTGACCCACTTGCCTATGGAGTCTGCGGCACTGTCGGCTGACGCAATGAAGCTATGGACCTCTTTGACGATCAGAGTGATGCGGTCGGCAATCTCAGTTTTCAGCCGCGGGCCATTGGCGATAATCCAAGCCGTGAACTGGCCCAATGCCTTGTTGATCTCTGGTCCAAGCACTCGGAGAACGACCCGCACCACGTCGTCAATGGCCTGACGCACCTTGGAAACGCTAGCGAGTAATTCCTGCGCGTTGGCGGCGTCCTTGTCGTCTGGCACGCCCAGCTTGCGCGCCTCGGCCAGACTGCGCTGCATCCCCGCCCGGCCTTCCTGGACCAGCCGGATTGTCCCAGGATCAAGGCCGAGCTGCGACAGCCAATAGCCGCTCTGCTGCGGGGTTTTCTTCTCTGACCATCCAGCCAGGTCAGAAAAGAGCTGCGTGAACGACTTCATTTTCCCGGTATCATCGACCAGCGCAATGCCCATGCGCTGCAAAACGGGTATCCAGCTTTCGCCGCCCTGCCCCGTTTCGCGGAACTCAGTGAATTTGGCGGACAGGCCGGCTATGGATGCGCCGACGCCCTCTGCGGTGCCGCCCACCCGCTTTGCCGCCTCTTGCAGTACCGCAAGCTCGCCCGTCGCCATACCGACGCTGCGCGCCAGCCGACCCGTGGCAGCGTCGCCATCGGTGATGTCGGCCACTAGCTGCTTGATGCCGCGCCCGGCGGTGAAGGCTGCGAATAGCGCCAGCACCTCGCTGCGGACGTGGTTGATGCTGGCGGCCATTTGCTTGGCCGCGTTGCCGATTTCTTTTGCAGTCGCATCCCCCGCAACGCCGATCTGCTTTAGGTCGGTTCGGGTTTTTGTGGCGGACCTAGAAAACCCAGAGGCGTCCAAATTAAGGGACACAATCAAGGCATCTATTACCGTGGCCATAGTTGTTTCCTTTTTGTCACATCAAGATGTTTGCGCCGGATACAACCCGGCCAGCACGTCCCGAAACACCGCCAACGCCGCCTCCGTATCGTGCGGTGTCCCGCTGGCCGCGATGATCCCGCCGGCCAGTGACGCAGCGGCGCAGTGCTGCATCAGGGTATCCCGCCCATGAGGCGGAGGGGTGGGGCACCGTCCGGCATCGGTGCGGGGGCGACCGTGGGCATGGGCGCGGCTGGCGGTTGAGGGGTGACTTGTGTCATGTCGCTCATTGGTGCGCTCCTCACCCGCGCCGCATCGGATGGGCGGCGCCCGGCATCGGGGACGGGATGTGACCGGGGCGGATGAACGCCTCCCGCTCCGCTTGCGTCATGGCTTCAAAGCGCCTGGGCTGCTTCAACCGCTTGGGATGCTTAGGCGGCTTGGCTTGCTCAACCTGGACGGGCTGCGGCAACCCGAATGCACCTGGGAACCGGATCATCAGGTCGCGCACGGCTTCCGCAGGCGGGAGGTCCGCCCTGGCGATTTTCAGCATATCGGGATCAACCAGCCCTGCCGCAGCACCGGCCGCGGTCAATTTCTGCATTCGGTCCATTTCCTGCCCCCTCACACGCGCCGCGGCGGCAGACGGGAGGCCGCATTGCGGACGGATTCCATCGGCACCGGAATACGATGCCGGCGCATAAATACCTCTTTCTCGGAGGGCGTCATCTCGTAGAAACTCTTGATCTTGGGCGGGGCGGACGCCTCAAATTGCTTGGCCTGTTCCGGCCGGAATGCCCCTGGGAACCGCCGCACCAAGTCATGCATCGCTTCCGTGGCTGACAGGTCCGGCTTGGCGACTTTCAGCAAGTCCGGGTCAATCAGCCCCGCCGCTTTGCCCGCTGCGGTCAACTCCTGTGTTCTGTCCATTGTTTCTCTCCTGCATCTCTGCGGTGATGATCGGTGAAGCGCCGAGGATGAGACGGGCGGGGATCACGCCAACGCGCTCTGGTTGATCGGCAATATCCGCGGCCCCAGCCCGGCCGGGATGCAGTCGCTGCGCGCCGGGGTGCTGCTGACCACGATGGACAGCCACGCATCGGTGACATAGGCGCCGTTCGCGCTGGTGGCCTGCGCCAGTATCCAGTGCATCACCGGGCCACCGGCCAGGCTCGCAACGGGATGGATGGCGCCGGCCGGGCTGATGTCGAAGTAGGTCGAACTCGGCCACGTCGGATCGCTGCGGTTGACGGACCAGACCGCCCCGCTGGCCCAGGGTTCGTGCGACGGATCGCTCGACGCCACGGCCTGCACGCCGCGCGCCGCCAGGAGCGGGCCGATCTGCGTGCCGATGGCGGTGCCGGGATCAACGCGGATTTCCCAGACGCCCGGGTCAATGATGCCCGTTCCGCTGTTGGTGCTGCCGCCGGTGTAGCTCTGCGGATTGGGATACCACCACGGCGCCGGCTGACGCACCGGGGCGCCGTTCAGCAGTTTGCTGCGGTAGTCCAGTGGGGGCGGCTCGGCCAGCGTGGTGACGCCGGGCGGGAATGTGGTGCCGCCATTATCGCAACCGCTATTGACGAAAAACTTATTGGGCAGGAAGCCGAACTGGCGGCAGTTGACGAACACGAACTTGACCGGCAGGCCGGTGGCGGCATCGATGGTTGGGGCGCCTGTGGGATCGCACGCCCAGATCGCAATCGCCGGGCCGCTGTTATAATTGTCCCCATAATGGTCGATGAAGTCGCAGTCCGTGAAGGTGACGGTCGAGCCTATATTGTTGTGGATGTATTTCGGCTGATTCGGCACGCCCGGCGCGGTTTCGCGGCCGTACTGGATCATGCCGACGTTGTCTGCCATCGGCCCTTTCATGAAGGTGCAGCCCGTGAAGGTCCGCGTGCCGCCGTTTGGAATGTCGATAGCTGCCGAGTTCCGCCCGATCAGACCCGCATCGAAATTGCAGGTGGTGG
>CAXTOB010000729.1:0-1552 GCA_964245505.1 uncultured Acetobacteraceae bacterium
TGTTAGCGGCGGTGAGAATCCGCGCATAAACGGCGCGTGGTGCGCCGGGACTGGCGGCTTGGCGGGGCAGGCACCACAGCGTTTTTGCGCGGGGTAGACGGACGTTGCGAGACGTCGGTTCTGTGGGCATCGTCGCCCGTCTGCGATGAGGATGCCGCCGTGCTCGCGGCCGTCCAGGACGCTGCGCGCCGCGCCAGCGCGCGGTGGCCTGCGGCCATCCTGGACCGCCGCTGCGCGCGACGGCTTGGGCGAGCGCAGGTCGGGACGACAGGATGGCCGTCTTGATCGAACAACAGGATGGGTGTTGGCGCTTCGTGTGTTGCCGGCCTGCCCGCTGTCGGTTGCGGAGCTTGCCGGCACGCGGTCAGCGTGCCTTGTTCATGGTTTGGCTTTGCGGCGTTGGCGGGCGCGCTGCTCGGTGCGTTCGCGGGCCTCCTTGAGACGGTAGGACTCGCCTTCGATGGCGATGATCTCGGCGTTGTGGACGAGTCGGTCGACCAGCGAAACGACGCAGGCGGCGTTGGGGAACACCTCACGCCATTCGGCAAAGGGGCGGTTGGTGGTGACCAGCGTGCTCTTGGTCTGGTAGCGGCGCGAGATCAGCTCAAACATCAGGTCGGCATGGCGGTTGGAGTAGGAGAGGTAGCCGACCTCGTCGATCACCAGCAGCTGCGGCCGGGCGTAATGGCGCAGGCGGCGGCGCAGCGCAGAGTCGCTGTCCAGCGCGCAAAGGTCGCCGAGCAGTTGGCCGGCGCTGGTGAACAGCACGGTATGGCCATGGATCAGCGCCTGATGGGCGATGTTCTGCGCCAGCGTCGATTTGCCGACGCCGTTCGGGCCGACCAGGACGACGTTGGCGGCCTCATCTAGGAAGTCGAGCGCCATCAGCGCCTCGACGGCGGCACGGTCACAGCGCTTGGGCCAGGTCCACTCGAATTCGCACAGCGGTTTGAAGCGGCCGATGTGGGCGGAACCCAGCCGGCGCTCCAGGCTGCGGCGGGCGCGCTCCTGCTCCTCCCAGCCGAGCAGCGGCGCCACCCAGGTCTCGGTCGCCACCTCCGGCCAATGCGCCAGCAGGCCGTGCAGGTGCAGCGCCTCGGCGCGGGCGCGCATGGCATCGAGCTCAGTCATCGGACTGTTCCTTGAGCTGGTCATAGGGTTCAAGCGCATGCGGCCGTACCGGGGCATCGCGGGCCTGCACATGGGCGGGGAGCACGAGGGCGATCGGCGGCGCGTCGCGGTGCTGCCCGCGGCGGCGATCGAGGGCGAGGCGCACGGCGTTGGGATGCGGTATGTCGCGCTCCAGCGCTTCGAGGATGGCCGCCTGCAGATCGGCGGCGCTGGTGCGGTCGAGTAGACGCAGCAATGCGGCGGTGATCGCGGCCAGGTTGGCGCCGCGCTCGGCGGCGCGCACGAGCAGGACCTGGCTGGCGGGAGCCTGCTGCGCGAGGCGGTCGGTCGCGCGGTGCTGGTGCGCAGCGCGCTTGTCGTCGACCAGCGCCTGGAGGTGGGCGGCCTCCTCGATCTGCGCGCCCTTGTCGTAGCTGCGCCG
>CAXTOB010000729.1:1652-3094 GCA_964245505.1 uncultured Acetobacteraceae bacterium
ACCGCCACCGGGCGCGGCTCGTAGCGGTAGTGCCCGGCAAAGCCCAGCAGGGTGGGATGGAAGCGGATCGCGTCGCCGCGCCGCTCCAGCACCGCGCTCTTGAGATTGTCATACAACAGGACGCGCGGAACCCCGCCCCACGCGGCAAAGGCTCCGACATGGCCGCGTAGGAAGTTCTCCATCCGGGCGTCCGGGAAAAAGCGCAGAAAGATCTGCCGCGAGTGGCTAAGCACCATGACGAACGCCATCAGCGGGCGGCGAGCCCGGCCGATGGCGAGATGGCCGAAGTGGCCCCAATCCACCTGGGCCTGTTCCCCCGGCAGGCTGCGCAGACGCAGATAGGCCTCGGCTTTCGGCCACGGCCGGTGGCAGGCAATGAGATGGCGGAAGTGATCGGGGCGGCCGCGGTAGCCGCGCTCGCGCACCATCGCATACAGGCGGCTGGCGGTCAGCGTCGGGAACGTGTCCAGCGTCTGGCGGATAAAGGGCAGATACGCGTCGACCTGCGACGGGCGGGGCGACGGGCCGAGCCGGGGCAGGCCGGCTTGCGCCAGCACACGCCGCACCACGCCGTGGTGCACGTGCAGCTGACGGGCGATGGTGCCCACCGGCCATTTCTCCGCGTGGTGGTAGCGCAGGATCTGCGCCTCGATGTCAGGAGGTGTCGCCATGGCCGGGTCCCGTCCGCTCGTGTTGCAGCAAGCCTCGACGGCGGACACGGCGACGCAGGAACCCCTGGCGGAGAGGCCGGGGCACCGGCGACCGCACCAGTCGCAGTGCAAGACCGGTTGCCGGGGATGCTCGTCCGAAGCCGCTGCGTCGCTCGCGCCCACCGGCGAGCCAGGCGGCAGCAGACCATCGAGGGGCAGCGGGGGTGAACCGTGATGCGTCACGTTCTTGCCACGCGCCCGATAGCGACGCGCCCGCACGGCATGGGCGTGCCGCCCCCGGCGGCTGGACTGGTAGCGCCGCCCAGCGGCTCGAAGCGTGCGGCGCCGGGCCTGGGCCGCACAATCGCCAGCGCAGTAGACCTGGCCACGGTCGCAGACGCTGCAGATGACGGCTTGCTCGCGGCAGCCCGCGCACAGGAACAGCCGGGCTGGCGGGTCGTCCTCGTGCTCGGACCCGCAAACGCCACGTGGACGAACGCCACGATTGCCGGGATACTGACCCTGCATGCGTGCCCAGCACGGTGTGGGGCACGGCGTCGAGCAGAACCGCCAAGTCGAGATCGGCGCCGTGCTTGCCCTTGATACCGGCAAGCTCTTACCGCACCCGCCACCGTTGCGTCAGCCCGCGCCCATACCGCAGGGCGGGGTCACGTCCGGCCGCACCTCGTCATCCATCCAGCAAGCGCGACGATTGCCACGCGCTGCCTATCCGCTCACCCAGCCAATCAGGCACACGCGCCAGATTTACGCGGTTTCTGACCGCCGTTTACA
>CAXTOB010000730.1:0-3091 GCA_964245505.1 uncultured Acetobacteraceae bacterium
TACTGACAGCGAGCGCACGCGGGGACGTTAGAAACGGAAAAGAAATGTTGCGCCTTCATAGGACGAGTGCTGACATGGGTGCCCGAACCTCTGCACCGGGAGGACATCGTGATGCGACAGCTACCCGCGAGCGCGCGAGCCGCGCTGCTTTCCCTGGCGTTGCTCCCCTGCACCCACGAGGCGTGGGCCGGGCAGCCGGCGTCCGCCGAGCTGCGCAGCCTTCCCAAACCCTCGGGTGCCGGCGTGGCGGCCAATCCGCCCCCGCTGCCGGGCTGCCCGGCCCTGCCGCCGCCCGGCCATGTCGTCTCCAGCCGCCTGATCGCCCGCGACACCGTCCGGGCCGATGTCGGCCCCTATACCGTCACATTGCCGGGCTATGGGACTGATCCAGCAGGCGCCGTGCACGACAGCTACGCGCCGTTCCTGGTCGAGGCGAAGCCCGGCGACACCTTGCGCTTCGACCTGCAGAACCTGCTAGCGGGCGAGCCGCACCCGAACGACCACACCAACCTGCACACCCACGGGCTGCTGGTCCCGCCGCGCGAGGACAAGCCTTGCGGGCCGCCGGGCGATTATGTGTTCGTGGACGAGGCGGCGCCGGGCCTCGTGCACTACAGGATGGACATTCCTGCGACCTTGCCCGGCCAGGAGTTCGGGACGGGCACGGCGGCCCAGCCCTATCCGTCGGGCCTGCTGTGGTTCCACGCCCACCTGCACGGGGCCGCCCGGAACCAGGTGATGGCGGGCCAGTCCGGCGTGCTCGCGGTTGGCCATCCGCTCGACGGCCTGCAGACCGCCGACCCTGCCAAGCTCGCCCAAATCAGGGCGAGCACGGCGGTGCGATACCTGGCGCTGCGTGACATCCAGCTCGCGGTGCCGCAAGGCGCGACGCCGGACAACCTGCCGCCGCACCCTGCGGCGACCTGGATCCACAATGCCCAGACCGTCAGCGGCAACGTTGCGACCAGCGAGAACTACGACTCCGGCGCATGCGGCGGCCTGACCCCGCCCGCTCCGCCGGATCAGCCGCTCGGCCCGCTGGGCTGGTGCAGCCACAAGGGGGTCAACGTCACGTCCGTGACGACGAACCCGGACGGCACGACGACGACGGCGACGACCGTGGACAACACGCGCGACACCGTGTGGCTGTTCACCGTCAACGGCCAGCTCTATCCGCAGGTCACGCTGCCCGATCCATCGCCCGGCAGCAAGCACCTGCCGAATCAGATCTGGCGCATCGCCAACCTCAGCGCCAACGTGACCTACATCCTCGAGCTGCAGGACGACACGACCGGCGCCGAGCAGGACATGCTCGTGCTGGCAATGGACGGCGTCGTCGCGGGCACAGGCGCCACGGGGACGGAGGGCGTGCTCGGGGTCAAGCTGAAGCGCGTCCTGCTGATGCCCGCCTCACGCGCCGAAATCTTCGTTTCAAACGATACGGGAGCGGAGCGCAACCTGACATTCCGCACTGCGGGCCTTGAGACCGGTCCAGGCGGCGCATCCCCGCCCACAGGGGATTCTTGGCCGAGCCTTGCCCTGGCGCACGTGCACCTGCTGCCGCGTATGGGCCAGACCATGTCGCTCGCTACGGTCCAGTCCATCCGCCTCGCCCGGCCGCAGGCGGCGCTTTCGGGCGACCTCGCCGAGCCTGCGATGCGGACGCTACTGCACGCGCCAGCCCCAGCGGCGGGTGCCGGCAAGGCTGCTGCGCTGCTCCCGGCTGTCCCGGCCGGCTGCGTGACGCTGCCCAACCCGGCTGGCAGCACCGCTTACCGGCGACAGATCACCTTCGAGCAGGACGACAGCGGCTTTAAGTTGGGCAGCACCGTGACGGACCAAGATGGGCACGAGCTGGATGCGGCGCACCGGATCACGGCTACGTCCTATCCGCCCGCATCAGCCAACCCGCCACCCGACCATTCCTGGCCCAACCCGGAGAAGTGGGTGTGCGCCCGGTTCGGCGCCCAGGAAGTATGGGAGCTTGTCAACAACACGGACGAGATGCACAACTTCCACATCCATCAATCCAAGTTCCGTCTAGCGCAGCAAGGTGACCCGGGCGCGCCGCCGAACCTTGTGGCGCCGCAATCCAGTACCTGCGCAGGGCCGGGCACTCCGGTGGTGTGCGACCCGTTCCCGGTGCTCGGCCCGAACTTGGTGGACTGGTCCGGCGCCCAGTCCACGGCGGGGGTGGACGTGTGGCATGACACTATCCCCGTGCCGCCGCGCAGCGCTGACGGGAAGACGCCGGGACGCACCTTCGTGTCGATCCCGTTCAAGGCGCCTGGCCAGATTGGCCGCTTCGTATTCCATTGCCACATCCTGGAACATGAGGACGGAGGCATGATGGCGCCGATGCAGGTGCTGTCGCCGTTCCTCGCCTTCGCCGAGGCCGCTCCGCCCCGTGATGGCGGGGTGATGACAACGGCCGCCCACCACCACTGACACGTCCGGCCTTGCCGTGAGGGGGGGGGGCAACGGATCGGCATAGACCATCCAATCTATCACTGCTTGACCTCAACGGGACCGGCACGCCACACCCCGCCGCATGATCCCCCGCTTCGCCGTATATTACGCCCCCGCCCTATTGGACCCGCTCTGGCCCGCTGCCTGCGCCTGGCTGGGCCGCGACCCCGAGACCGCGGCCACTTTGCCGCAGCCCGACGTCCCCGGCATCCACGCGGTCACGGCAGACGCCCGCCTCTATGGCTTCCACTGCACCCTGAAGCCGCCGATGCGCCTGATGACCCACTACAACGCTTTTGTGGAGGACGCCGACAGGCTGGCCGCGGAGATGCCCGCATTTGATCTGCCGCCGCTGCGTGTGGCCGACCTGTCCGGCTTCCTGGCGCTGCGTGAGGCTGCGCCCTGCCCGTCGCTCCGCGCCCTGGCCGACGCCTGCGTCGCCAGGCTGGACCGCCATCGCGCCCCACCTACCGAGGCCGAGCTGGCCCGGCTGCGCTCCCCGATCGGCCTTGACCTGGGCGCCCGGACACCGGAGGAGACCGCGGTCTCGATCGCGGCCGAGCTCATCCAGCTCCGCTGGGGCGGCACCGGCCGCGCCCTGACCAACACCGACGGCCGCATC
>CAXTOB010000731.1:0-2022 GCA_964245505.1 uncultured Acetobacteraceae bacterium
GGTTCGGCCTCGATCAGGTCTGGATTAGGTGCTTGTCGCGGAACTTCTAAGTCCCGCCACAAACACCCGCAAGGTCGAGTGCCTGCCCCTGCATAGGTTTTCCGTTCCGTTGCCCCCAAGGCCCCGCAAGCGGCAACGCCGGTGCCGGGCGCGGTCAGAACCACATCGGCCCCCACGGGCCTTCGTCCCAGTTCATCTGGTTCATCTGGGCCGTCATCTCCTGCTCGTTGACCAGCCGGCGCTGGAAGACCTCTTGCCGGTAGCGCCCGTAGGCAGCCTGGTCGCCGACATACAGGCAACCGCACACCAGCGGGTCGGCGTATATGTAGCGGACGGTGCTTCCGCGGGTGCGCTGCACCACCTTGTTCGCGGGCAGGCTGCGAAGGGACGCGACGTGCTGCGGCGTGTTCGCGGGCTGCACGGTGAAGCCTGCCGCGGACAGCAGGTTCTCCCGGTCCTCGGCCCGCTGCTGCGGCGTGGCGCAGGCCGCAACGGCGAGGCAGGCGGCGAAGGACGCTATCATTGAGGCTTGACGTTGCATGTCAGTTTCCTTGTTGATTCCAGCAAGATACTGGTGCGGGCACGTGCCGCCCCTGTACCTCTGCCCGAACGAGGCGCCGCCGGGCATGGGGGCGCAGCCGGAGGCCAGCGGTCACAGGCTGAGCGAGACACGGGCGCCAACCGCCTGGAAGTCACGGCTGCTCCCGCTGAGGTCAACGCGGCCGTTCTCGTACTGCAGGTGCAGCTTCAGATTGGGCGACAGATACCATTGCGCGCCCGCGGTCCAGATGCGCTGCCGCCCACCCTGCACGGTGCCGTCGCGGAGGTCTGCCACGCTGTAGCGGGCCATCAGCTCCACCGCGCCCCAGTTGCCATTTCTCGGGTTGACGAAGCCCTTCGTCTTCGGCCGCACCCAGGTGCCGGACAGGAAGTCGCGCTCACGGGGCGAACCCAGGACCGGCAGCGCGGCAGCGGCGTACCAGCCGCTGAAGGACCGCGAGCCGCCACCCGTCAGGTCCACGTTGATGCGCTGGTACACCGCCTCGACATAAGCCGGCCCGATGCGCCCGGCGAGTTCCGGCCCGACAGCGTAGGAGTCGTCCGAGCGTATGCCGCCCGTACTGAGGACGCGTGTCGAACTGCCGCCGCGCAGCTCCAGGAAGTCGCGCAAGTTTATGGAGTCCGGGCCGGCACTGGTGCCGGCGCGGAACTGCGCCGCGCCGTCGAAGCCCGCCTGGAGCTGTGCCCAGGGTTGGTCCAGCGCCACATAGACGGCGCGGCCGACCAAACCGCGCTGCTTCTCGTCGTGCAGGGTCGAAGCGAGGCCGGTCGAGGCGTAGATGCTGGCGTTCCAGCGCTGCCCGCGCGCTTCCAGCCCCGTCGCGAACCGCGATATCCCCGACGCTAGGCTGGCGGCGATGGTGTTGATCGCGGAGCGTTCCATGAACAGGAGGTCGAAGGAGTTCGAGGCGAACTCCGGCATATGCTGCAACGTGAACGCGCCTGCGCGGAGCGTGCCCCAGCCAAGGCCGGTCCAGGCGATCTGCGCCTGGAACAGCACGTTGTAGGGGCCGGGACGGCTGCCGAAGTTCCAGGTGTAGTTGTATTCAAAGTCGCGCAGGAAAGTCCCCCTGATGCCGACGTAGCCGCGGCGCAGGGCGAGGCCGTTCTCGAAGCCGCGCCTGTTCTGGTCGAAGAAGGAGGCGCTGTCCCCGTCGAGGCGGATCACCGGCGAGGCCGTGAAGTTGCCGTTGGCCGCCGTCAGGAGCAGCCGGTCCTTGCTCCAGGCCAGTCCGTCCGGCGTCCCGTCGCCACGGCCCGATCCCTGGCCGATGCTGGGCGCTCCATCTTCGTCAGGCTGGCTGGAAGATTTGCCGCCCGGACCAGGCACTCCCGCGGCCTGGCTGGCGAAGGGCTGCGCGCGCGCGGTTCCCAGGCTGGCGGCGGCCAGCAAGGCCAGGGCGCAACAGCGCAACCTTCCCGGCCGGGCGGGCGCCGAAGTCACGGCGGCACCGTTACCAG
>CAXTOB010000731.1:2032-3086 GCA_964245505.1 uncultured Acetobacteraceae bacterium
TTACCAGCATGGTCCCGGTGACGCCCGTCAGCAGCCTGGCCCAAGCCGCCCGTGCCGGGCCGGCTGCGGTGGCGCTCCGTAGGTGTCCGCTCATGCCGCCGCCACTGGCCGCTTGGCCGCGGGCATGGCGTCCAGCAGGGCGCGGTCAATGTTGAGGTGCCCTGCCACCAGCTCGTGCGGGGTCAGCGCCATCCACTGCGCGAGCGACACGTCGGCGTAGCGGCCACTTGCGAACACCTCCAGGAAGCGCAGCGGCGCGGTGCCGGTGTTCTCGACGTAGTGGCCCATCGCGAACGGCACGTAGCCTACGTCGCCCGCCTGGTAGTCGAAGGTGCGCGCGACCGAGCCGGAGGCGAACACCGTCATCCGGCCCTGGCCCTCCAGGTAGTACTGCCACTCGTCGCCGGAGATGTGCCAGTGAACCTCCCGCATGGCGCCGGGTTCCAGTTCCACCAGCGCCGCACACATGCGCGTGGAGGCCGGGAAGTTGCGGCTGTCCGTGATCCGCACGGTGCCGCCCGGGAAGCGCTGCGGTTCCTGCGCCATCATGCCGTGGCTGAACGGGTGCGGCACCGGCCCGGCACCTGCGATGCGGTCGCCGTCCAGCGGACCCGGCGGGTCCATCTGGAAGATGTACAGCTCCTTGTCCGGGATGCGGGCCAGCGCCGCCTCCGGCCAGCCGAAGTTCTTGGCCAGCACGTCCCGCGGCAGGTGCGCGAACATGTCGGACAGCAAGAAGGTGCTGTCCTCGGAAAAGCTGCCGTCGTCGAACACCAGCAGGAACTCGACCCCGTCGCTGCCAAGGCCCTGGATCGAGTGCGGGATGCCCGGCGGGAAGTACCATAGGTCGCCCACGCCCACGTCGGCCTGGTAGGTGCGCCCGTCCTCGTCCACTGAGGTGATGCGGGCCTGGCCGGCCAGCACGTAGGACCACTCGGCCGTCTTGTGCCAGTGCATCTCCCGCACGCCGCCCAGGTCCAGGCGCATGTTGACGGCGGCCATCGCGGTTGAGACCGGCAGCTCCCGCACCGTCGTCTCGCGCGCCCAGCCGCCG
>CAXTOB010000732.1:0-3083 GCA_964245505.1 uncultured Acetobacteraceae bacterium
CGGGCAACGGTGGCGCAGGCCGCCGCGCCGGCTACTGCGGCACGGGCGCCGGGTTATCAGGCCGTGCAGTATTCTCCGGCGGCATATGCGCCTTTGACGCCGGTGACGGCCCAATCGGCGCTGGGCGGGGCGCGGCCCTCGCTGCCGCCGCCTGTGCCCTACGGCGCGCAGCCGCGCTGAGTTCGTTTGATGCAGGATCCCCCCTTCGCTCCGCATCCCGACGCTCCGCCGCCCGGCGGCGCGTCGCGGCTGGGCGGTTCCGCGCCGGTGGAAACGGTCCGTGTCACCGCGCCGGACCTTGCCCGGCGCGCCGCGCTGGAGCGTACGCGGGGCCGGCTGGTGATTGCCGACGGCGGCTTCCTGGTGCTGTTCTCGGCCGTCGTCGTGAAGCTTGCGGATGCCACGGTGGTGTTCCCGATGGCGTCCCGCCGACTGGAGCATATGGCGCGCCTGCCCGATCCTACCCCGGCCGGGGAAGCGCCAAGCGCTGGGCTTGACATGGGCGTGCCCGATCCCAGCCCGCACACCCGGGCGCAGATTACCGACCGCAACGGTGAAATCCTGGCGATCTCGCTGCCGACTGCCGGGCTTTATGCCAACCCGCGCGAGATGATGGACACCGACGACGCCGCGGCGAAGCTGAAGAAGATCATCCCGCATTTGGACTTGGACGTCGTGCGCGCCCGCCTGGCGAGCGAGAAGCAGTTCGTCTATCTCGCCCGCAACATCTCGCCGCGCGAGCAGCTGGAGGTCAACAACCTCGGCATCCCCGGCATCTACTTCCAAGGCACCGAGCGGCGGCGCTATCCCCAGGGCCGCGTCGCCGCGCACGCCATCGGCAACGTGGACGTGGACGCGCATGGCGTCGCCGGGGTCGAGCGCGCCTTCGATGCGCGGCTGCGCGATGACCCGACGCCGCTGCGGCTGTCGCTCGATGTGCGGGTGCAGGGGGTGGTGCGGGACGAGCTGATGAAGTCCATGACCGAGTTCCACGCGATTGGGGCGTGCGGTATCGTCATGGACGTGAGGACCGGCGAGGTGATCGCCATGGTCAGCCTGCCGGACTTCGATGCCAACAAGCCGGGCGAGGCTACGCCGGACCAGCGGTTCAACCGTGCCGTCACGGGCATGTATGAGCCGGGCAGCACGTTCAAGCTGCAGACGGCGGCGATGTCGCTCGACAGCGGCGCGGGGCACCTGTGGAACAGCTACGACGCGGCGCACGACATCAAGATCGGGCGGTTCACGATCCAGGACTTCCAGGGCAAGCACCGGGCGCTGTACTTCCCGGAGGTGATCGCCTATTCCAGCAACCTGGGGGCGGCGCACATGGCCGTGGCGGTCGGCGCGGAGCGGCAGCAGTCGTGGCTGCGCGCGATGGGCATGTTCACCCGGGTCGGCATCGAGCTGCCGGAACAGGGGCAGCCGATCGTGCAGCCGTTTGCCAACTGGAAGGAGATCGCGACGATGACCGTGGGGTTCGGCCACGGGATCGCGGTGTCGCCGCTCCATGTCGTGCGCGGGACGGCGGCGCTGGCCAACGGCGGGTATGTGCTGAAGCCGACGATCCTGGCAGTGGACCCGGCTGCAGCGCGGGACGCCGGGACGCGGGTGATGCAGCCGTCCACGTCGGACACGATACGCAAGCTGATGCGGCTGGTGGTGACGGACGGGTATGGCAAGCCGGCTGATGTGCCGGGCTACTTCGTTGGCGGCAAGACCGGGACGGCGGAGAAGAACTCGGGGCACGGGTATAAGAAGCACTCGAACATCAGCGCGTTCATGTCGGTGTTCCCGATGAACCAGCCGAAGTATGCGGTTTACTTCATGCTGGACGAGCCGAAGGGCAATGCCAGCACCGGGGGCTACTCGACGGCGGGCGCGGTGAGCGCGCCGGGGGCTGGTCGGGTGATCTCGCGGATTGCGCCGATGCTGGGGCTGATGCCGGAAACGGTGACGGCGGCGGCGACGCAGGCGACGCTGGCCATTGCGATGCAGCCGGGCCGACCCGTCAGCACACCGGGAGGACATTTGCCTGCGCCGCATCCGGCGCCGGGTCCGGGTACTCCGCAGGCTCAGGAGCCGGTGCTGCCGGGGCGTGAGTCTGGCCCGGCGACTTCCGTTGCGGCTCGGTGATATGCTGACGGAGCTGGACATCGCTGTGCCGCCGGGCCTGCTGGCGGGCATGACGGGCATCACCGCCGATAGCCGGCAGGTGCGGCCGGGCATGATCTATGCGGCGCTGCCGGGCATCCGGGCGGATGGGCGGGCGTTCATCGGCGAGGCGGTGGCGCGTGGGGCGGTTGCGGTTCTGGCGGCCCCGGATACCGTTTGGCCGGATGGCGTGCCGGTGCGTCCGCTGATCGCCGATCCGGAGCCTCGGCGTGCCCTGGCTTTGATGGCGGCGCTGCATGCTGGGGCGCAGCCGCGGATGGTGATTGCCGTTACTGGCACCAACGGCAAGACGAGTACGGCAGAGTTCCTGCGGCAGTTGCTCGCGTTGTCGGGCGTGCGGGCGGCGAGCCTGGGGACGCTCGGGCTGATTGGTCCCGATGGGGTGTGCGGCCCTGGCTTGACGACGCCTGATCCCGTGACGCTGGCGGAGACGCTGGCTGCCTTGGCGCGGGATGGGGTGCAGGGCGTGGCGATGGAGGCGTCCTCACACGGGTTGGACCAGTGCCGGCTGGATGGGGTGCGGCTGGCTGCGGCCGGGTTCACCAACCTGACGCGGGACCACCTGGATTATCACGGCACGATGGATGCCTACCGTGCCGCTAAGCTGCGGCTGTTCTCGGCGGTGTTGCCGGCGGGAGCGCCTGCGGTGGCCTGCGCGGAGCTGGAGCCGGCGGCGTTGGACGCGTTGCGGGCGATAGCTGGCACAGCGCTGCATACGACGGGTGAAGGCGGCAGCCTGATCCGGCTGTTGCGGGCGACGCCGCAGCCGCATGGGCAGACGCTGGAAGTGGACTGCAATGGTGTCCGCCGCACGGTCGAGTTGCCGCTGCCGGGCCGGTTCCAGGCCGACAACGCGCTGCTGGCGGCGGGGCTGGCGATGGTGACGGGGACTGGGGCGGCGCTGGACC
>CAXTOB010000733.1:0-3075 GCA_964245505.1 uncultured Acetobacteraceae bacterium
CTTCCACAGCCCTCCCGCAAGCCCTTGCTTCGATCCCGTTTGTTCAGCACGTGGCGTCGGCCGGCGCTACAGTCAGTGATTTCGGGATGTCTCACGGTGTCCGCTCCATTTCGGCCCGGAACGGCGACAAGTTCATGATTTTCCAGATCACCCCCGATGGACAAGCGGCCGTTTCCGGTGCCTTGACCGATTTAACGGCCGCACAGCTGACCGCGGCCGCCAATGGCAATGTGACCCCCCTTGCGCCCCAGCATGGCTTGGAGGGGCTGTTTGTCAGGAGCGGGTCTCAGTTCCAGGTGTTCTACGTCACTCCCGACAAGGAGAGGGTGGTTCCGGGCGTTCTGTGGGACATGGCCGGCAAGGACGTGACGCGGGACCAGGTCGCCAACGTCCCCGGCGCCATTCCGACCGTAGTGGTTGGCAACGTCGACTCTGCCGACAAGGATGCCGCATCAGGTTCCCAGGCAAGGCCCGCCTTACCCTTGGTGGAGAAGGCGAGCTTCGGCACGGTCGGCCCCGCATCCGCCCCGCATCTCTGGATGCTGATAGATCCGCAGTGCATCTACTCGGTGCGTGCCTATCAGATGCTTCACCCCTTCATCCAGGCTGGAAAGCTGCAGGTGTCGATCGTCCCATTGTCCGTGTTGGATTACGAGGACAACGGGCAAAGCACGAAGAGCGCTTTGGCCCTGCTCAGCAAGCCGGCCGACCAGCTGGCGTCTGCGTGGCAGGCCGGGAGCGTGAACGACCCGCCCAGCCCTGCCGCTGCGGACCGCCTGCATACCAACATGGCAATCGCTCAGTCGATCGGCTTGCAGGGCACCCCGACCCTGGTCTGGAAAAAGACAGATGGTACGGAAGGCCGGCTCGATGGCGTCCCGACCAGTGTTGAGGCGCTCGTTGCCTCGATTGGAGGTTAGCGTGCCCATACCTCTTACACCGCCTCGATCGCCGACGCCTGGAGCGCCGCGGGGGCGGCGATCTGTTTTCGGGCGGATTTTCCGCGGCGTAGGATGGCTTGCCGCCACTCCGGTCGACTGGTTGGGGACGGCTCGCATCAGGCGCAGCTGGTCCTTCATCGGAGATCTTGTTGGCACCCTCCGCCAGGGTCCGGTCAGTGACAGACGCTGCAAGACGGCCGACGCCGGGGTCTTCGATGTCCGTGCCACTGCATTCAGCTACGGCGTCTCGGTGCCCGAACTTGAGGCCCGGTTGAGGCTGCGGCGGCTCCAGACTGCCCGCATCGCCATCGTTACGTTCGGCTTGGCGTGGGTGTTCTTTGCCGGGTGGATCTGGCAGGCGCTTTCGTCTCCTTGGACGAGCCTTCGGATCACCTCCGCGTTCTACTTCCTGCCTTTCTGTGCTCTCTTCTTCCTAATCTCGTTCTATAATGCCTTGCTGAACTTCCAGATTCGCTCTGGCAGACTAGCAACCTGGCGCGAATATCTGGCAACCGAAGACGGCTTTTGGCCGAGCTGAACACAGGCGTTCACCGTGGACCTCTTGACTGGCGCAGCAATCCCTCACAGCTGCGCCAGCCAACGGAACAGGCCCATCTGGCCGAGGTCGTGGATCGTGGTCATCATGAAGAGCGATCCAAGGAGTGCAAACCCGGAGCGCGTGCCGAACTCCTGCACGCGCGCCGACACCGGGCGCCTCAGGAGCATTTCCGTCAGGCAGAACAGCAAGGCGCCGCCATCGAGCACGGGTATCGGCACCAGGTTCATCAGGGCGAGATTGGCCGATAGGATCGCGATCAGCGCCATGAAGGGGGCCACGCCCTGATCGGCGACTTGGCCGGTTAGCCGCGCGACACCTACGACGCCGGCAAGGTTTTCCGATCCCTGACCATGCACCACCAATCCTGTAAGGCCGGTGATTGAATCGGCCAGGGTGTTCCACGTCTTCCCGACCGCCCCGGTCAGCACCTGCAACGGGTGAAGCGACTGCCGGAAGGGCGATGTGCTACGGATGCCCAGGAGGCCGATCGTCTTCCCTCCTTCTTGTATCGAGCCAAGCCCGACGGACAGGTCAAGGACTTTCCCGCCTCGTTTGATGGTCAAGGCGACAACCTGATCAGGATGACTTCTCAAGCCAGGGCGCATGTCCTCGAACGTGGCCATTGGCTGGCCGTCCATCGCAACCACACGATCCCCGATTTGAATGCCGGCGCGCTCGGCCGCGCTGCCAGGCACGACGGTATCGGCGACTGGCAGGAAGCCAGGCTGTCCAAAGCACCCGAGCATCGCGGCAAACATCCCGACGGCCACCGAGACATTTGCCGTGGGTCCGGCCGCGATAACGGCAATACGCACGAGGGCCGGCTTGGCAGCAAACGATCCAGGGTTCTCGCGATCGTCGTCGCCGACGAAGCCAACGTATCCCCCTATAGGGAGGAGAGAGAGTGTCCAGATCATACCGCGTCGGTCGACATGGCGGGCCAGCACCGGACCAAACCCGATGGTGAAGCGAGCTGCGGCGATGCCAAAGTAGCGGGCCACCAGGTAATGGCCCAGCTCGTGACAAATGATCAGCAGGTTGCCGACGAGGAGCACGGCCCCGACTGAACGGGTTACCGAAGCGAATTCGAGCATGAGGAGTCCTTTGCGGGGGCGAGACGCCTGCGCTGGTTCTGGTCAAAATCGATAGGGATAGCCTGCGCTAGAACGTGCCGGGCGGGGCGTTCCTGCTGCCGCCCGCTGCTCCGGAGGCCCACGGGGCAAATTCGTAGTTCGGGCGGTCGGATTGCGACGCGGGTTCCACGGGTTTCATGATGGTGCCGTCGCGGTTGAACACGGGTGGTGTCCACGTCGCGTTGGCCTCGCCGTAGGCCGCGTAGGGGTTGTACAGCGGGTTGCGGACGGGAGGCGCCTTCGGCGCTGTGTAATCCCCGGCGGACTTTACGTTTGGCCCGCCAGAGCAGGCCGCCAGGGCGATCGGCAGCATGAGGATGAAACGGAGAGGGCGCATCGCAGTACTCCTGTTAGGAGTTCACGATGCGCCCCCAAGCTGCGAACGGAGCCTGCTATTCCTCGAAAAACTCGAATCCGGGATCCCGCTCTTTTTGCAGTGCGA
>CAXTOB010000734.1:0-3071 GCA_964245505.1 uncultured Acetobacteraceae bacterium
GCCATGACCACCCCCGCACTCGAAATCCAAGGTCTGCGCAAAAGCTTCGGCGGCGTCACCGCAACCCGCGACGTCTCGCTAACCGTCATGCCCGGCGAGCGCCGCCTGCTGATCGGCCCCAACGGCGCCGGCAAGACCACCCTGTTCAACCTCATCACCGGCGACCTGCGCGCCGACAGCGGCTCAGTCCGGCTATTCGGCCAAGAGCTGCTAGGCCTCCCCACCCGCGGCCGCGTACGCCGGGGCCTAGGCCGCACCTACCAGGTCCTCACCCTATTCCCCCAGGAAACCCTAGCCCACAACGTAGCCCTAGCCCTGATCGGCACCGGCAGCACCGGCTGGCTGCCCTGGGGCGCCTTCGCCCACCGCCGCGCCCTGCACGACGCCGCCGAAGCCGCACTGGCCCAAGTAGGCCTAGCCACCCTCGCCACCCGCATCGTCGCCGAAACCGCCTACGGCGAGCGCCGCCGCCTAGAACTGGCGATGGCCCTAGCCCAGCGCCCCCGCGTCCTGCTGCTGGACGAGCCCCTAGCCGGCCTTTCCGCACCAGAGCGGGACACCGTAGCCGCCGTCCTAGACGCCCTACCCCAAGACATCGCCATCGTCCTGATCGAGCACGACATGGACATGGCCCTAGCCTTCGCCGAACGCATAACCCTCCTGAACTTCGGCAACGTCGTCCTGGAAGGCACCCGGGCCGAAGTGATCGCCGACCCCCGCACCCGCGAGGTCTACCTAGGTGAGTGAAGCCCTGACCCTAAACGCCGTAGACTCCTACTACGGCGACAGCCACGTCCTGCACGCCGTCGGCCTCACCCTGCGTGAAGGCACCCTGCTCGCCCTGCTCGGCCGCAACGGCGCCGGCAAGACCACCTGCCTCAACACCGTCATGGGCTTCATGCGCGCCCGCCGCGGCCGCATCACCCTGTTCGGCGAGCCCGTCGAGGCCCTCTCCCCCGAAGCCATCTCCCACCGCGGCCTAGCCCTGGTCCCACAGGGCCGCCGCGTCTTCCCATCCCTCACCGTGCGCGAGAACCTGCTGGTCGCCCGCCAATCCCGCCCCGGCGGCGCCTGGACCCTGGACCGGGTATTCGAAGCCTTCCCCCGCCTCCAGGAGCGCCGCGCCCAGGCCGCCGGCTCCCTTTCCGGCGGCGAGCAGCAGATGATGGTCATCGGCCGCGCCCTGATGGGCAACCCCCGCGTCCTCCTGCTGGACGAACCCTCCGAGGGCCTGGCCCCCCAGATGGTCGCCGAGATCGGCCGCATCATCGCCGCCCTGAAAGCCGAACGCCTATCCATCATCCTAGTCGAGCAAAACGTCCGCCTAGCCCTCTCCCTGGCCGACGACGTAGCAGTGCTGAACACCGGCCGGGTCGCGCTGCAGGGCGCCCCCGGCGTGCTCCAGGCCGAGGGCGCGATAGACCGCCACCTCGGCGTATTCTGACCTAGACTTAAAAGGAAACCACCATGGCGGACGAGACCAACCACTACGGCGCCACCGCGGCGCGCGAGCACGGCCGCCCCGGCCGGGAGCTACGCCCGGCCAGCATGACCATAGACATGCACTCCCACGTCATGGTCCCCGAGGCCGCCGCCCTGGTCGCCCCGCACGTGGACCTTTCCACCGTGCCCCTGGCCCACTTCGCCACCCCAAACACCCAGGCACTCAACCGCAAGCAGGACGCCGACCGTCGCCCCAACATGGTGGACGCCTCCGTGCGCCTGGCCGACATGGACGTCGCCGGCATCGACCTGCAGGTCATCATGCCCCCGCCGGGCCAGTGCACCTACACCATCCCCGCCGACCTTGCCGCCCAAGCCGCCCGCATCATCAACGACGGCATGGCCGCCTTCGTCGCCCAGAACCCAAAACGGTTCGCCGCCCTCGGCACCGTCCCCATGCAGGACGCCGCCGCCTCCGTCACCGAGCTGAACCGCTGCATGGGCGAACTCGGCCTAAAGGGCGTCCAAATCCTCACCAACGTCGCCGGCAAGGAACTGTCCGACCCGGCCTTCGCTCCCTTCTGGGCCCGCGCCGAGGAACTTGGCGCCGTCGTGCTGATCCACCCCAACGGCTTCACCGAGGCCAGCCGCATGACCCGCTTCTACTTCAACAACGTCGTCGGCAACCCCTTGGAAACCACCCTCGCCCTGCACTACCTAATCTTCGACGGCGTCCTGGAACGGCACCCCGCCCTAAAGCTGATCGCAGTCCACGGCGGCGGCTACCTCGCCAGCTACTCCGGCCGGATTGACCACGCCTGGGGCGCCCGCACCGACGCCCGCGGCAGCCTGCCGCAACCCCCAACGACCTACCTGAAGCGGGTCTTCTTCGACTCCGTAGTCTTCACCCCCCACCAGCTCCGCAACCTGGTGGACGTATTCGGCGCCGGCCAGATCGTGATGGGAACCGACTACCCCTACGACATGGCCGAAAGCGATCCGGTCGGACACTTGGCCTCCGCCGGGCTGGATGAAGCGACGTTCGCAGCAATTGCCGGAGGTAACTCTCGCAAGCTGTTCGGCATCTAAAGGCGGACAAGCCTTCCCGGAACCCATGCCAACAGCCCCTTGCTTCGACTGATCCGCGTCCTTGCGAGAGCCTAAGCAAACCTCTGGAGGTCCGGCGCACAGATGAAAAGCTAAGCGGGCTTGCGCGGCCTGTCACGGCCGCAGGCCATCTATGTGATACCAACCGCCGTCTGCTCCGACCTATTTGCCCGCGCCTCGCCCGTCATTGCGAGGAGCGCTTGCGACGTGGCAAGCCAGGGCCGCCAGTGCGGTCCTTGCCGCCTTGGATTGCCGCGTCGCTGCGCTCCTCGCAATGACGGAAACACTCAGAGCGGTGGGCGATTGGTATAACAGGCCGCGCGAGCCTGCTTAGCGACGTGGCAGCCCAGAGCAGCAAGCCAGGCTCTATCGGCCAGGCTGATCGTCAATCCGCAGACGGCTCACCCAAAAAAACATCACATGGCCCGCACCGTCACGGGTCCGCATGCAGCACCCGGGCCATCGAGGAACCCAAGCACGCACCACTCTCCTCACGCATCCCCAACCGGCCACCCCCCCTC
>CAXTOB010000735.1:0-3059 GCA_964245505.1 uncultured Acetobacteraceae bacterium
CTGCGGGTGGCGCCGCCAGAGGCCGCCCCGGCGCCCCCAAGTCCTGCCCCGCCGCGTCCTGCGCCACGCTGGCCGGCATGGTTGCGCCGGCACCTCGCGCCGGCCGGTCCGGGCAGGGAGTAGGCGTCCGCTTCTGACCGACCCGCGGCCTACCAGGCCAGGACCTAAACCTCCACTTCGACACAGACTGGCACATGGTCCGACGTTTGCGGCCAATCCCGTGCCGCCGTCAGCACCGTGCTGCTCCGCAAGCCCCCGGCCAGGTCGTGCGACACCCACACATGATCCAGCCGCCGCCCGCGATTGGCGACGCGCCAGTCGCGGTTGCGGTAGCTCCACCAGGTATAAAGCTTCTCGTCATCCGGCACGAAGCGGCGCATCGCATCGGTCCAGCCCGTGGCCATCCAGCCCTGCATCGCCTCAACCTCGACCGGAGTATGGCTGACCACGTCCAGCAATTGCTTATGGCTCCAAACGTCGTGCTCAAGCGGCGCGATGTTCAGGTCGCCCACAAGGATGCTACGCGCCGGAGGCCGGGTCGTGAAGTGGTCCGTGACCTGCCGCACGAAGGCGAGCTTGTGCGCGAACTTGGGGTTCTCCGCCGGGTCCGGCACGTCGCCGCCGGCCGGGACGTAGAAGTCGTGCAGCTCCACCGGACCGGCAGGCGCATCCAGGGTGACGGCGAGGTGGCGGCAATCGCCCTTCTCGCACCAGTCCGGCGACGCCTCGTCCAGCCGCAGCGGCAGGCGCGACAGGATGGCGACGCCGTTGTAGCCCTTCATGCCCCGGCGCGCGACATACGGCAGGCCGAGCCGGGCCGGGGCGTCATCCGGGAACAGCGGGTCCGGCACCTTGGTTTCCTGCAGGCACACCACGTCCGGCCGCAGCTCGGCGACCAGCCGTTCCAGCAGCGACAGGCGTAGGCGGAGGGAGTTGATGTTCCAGGTGGCGATGCGGAGCGCGGGCATCGGAGGGGCATGGCCCGGCGGCGAAGAGGTGACAAGGGGGGCAGCGTCGCCGGGGACGACATCGCTCAATGTCGCCGGGAACGACATCGCCAAATATGGCAGCAAGGCCCAGTACAGCAGCAAGGCTCAATACGGCAGCAAGGAACGGGAAGCGCCGGACCTCCAGACCCGCCAAGGTCCGTCACAAGGAGGATCATCCCATGACCGCATTCCAATGCATCCCGATTCCAACCGAAACCGCCGAGCGCTTCCGCCGCACCGGCCAGGACGACAACGGCAACACGGTCCGGCGCGTCGTGGCGGAGGGCGGCGGCTCCCCCTGCCGCCACTGCCTGCGGTTCGCGGCGGCCGGCGAGACCATGCTGCTCGGCTCCTACAACCTGCCCCGGCCACGCGGCATCTACTGGACACCAAGCCCGATCTTCGTCCACGCGGACGACTGCCCGCAGTTCGCAGCGCCCGGCATCATCGCGCCGATCATCGCAGAAGGGGAGCTGGTGTCCGTCCGGGCCTACGACGCCGCCGACCAGTGCATCTACGACCTGGGCCAGGTGATACGCGGCGCGGAGGTGGGCGCGCCGCTCACCCGGGCGTTGGACGATGCACGGACTGCCTTCGTCAACGTCCACACCGCCCGGCCCGGCTGCCTGCTGTCCCGGGTCGAGCGCATCGCCTGACCCGGCTTGATCTCCCGGACGCATCCGGTAGGGTCCGCCGCAACGAATAGGGGGACCCAACCATGCACCGCAGGACCTTGCTTGCCGCCGCCGCGGCCATCTCCGCCGGCGCAGCGCTGCCGGCATGGGCGCAGGCGAGCGGCCCGGTGCAGGTTGGCGCCATCGAGATCCTGTCCGGCCCCAACTCCGCCTACGGCGCCGCCATACGCGACGGGCTGCTGCTGGCGCTGGATGAGGTGAACGCGAAGGGCGTGCTGGGCGGGCGCAAGATCAACCTCATCATCGAGGACAGCGCCGGCAACAAGGACCAGGCGATCAACGCCGCCCGCAAGCTGATAGGGCGCGACAAGGTTGTGGCGATTATCGGCCCCACCCTGTCCAACGAGATGTTCGCCGCCGGCCCCGTCGCCAACGAGCGCAAGATCCCCATCATCGGCACCTCGACCACCGCGGTCGGCATCACCGGGATCGGCCCCTACGTGTTCCGCACCAGCCTGCCGGAAAGCGACGTGATCCCGGTGACGCTGGCCCGCGCCAAGGCGCACGGGGTCAAGACCATCGCCTTGATGTATGCGAACGACGACGCCTTCAGCAAATCCGGCTTCGACACCATGAAGGCCGCCGCGGAACATGCCGGGCTGAACATCGTCACCATCGAGAGCTTCGGCAGCAAGGACACCGACTTCAGCGCACAGCTCACGAAGGTGAAGGCCCTGCACCCCGACGCTATCGGCATCTCCGCCCTGGTGGAGCCGGTGTCGGGCGTGCTGCTGCAGGCGCGGCAGTTGGGCTTCGGCAAGGAAACGCTGTTCGTCGGCGGCAACGGCAGCAACTCGCCCAAGCTGGGCGAGATCGCCGGCCCGGCCGCGGACGGGCTGATCGTCGGCAGCCCCTGGTTCGTCGGCAAGGACGACCCGGCGAACCAGGCGTTCGTGAGCAAGTTCAAGGCCAAGTACGGCAAGGAGCCGGACCAGTTCGCCGCCCAAGCCTATGACTGCATGGGCATCCTCGCCGACGCGATTGACCGCGCCGGCGCCGCGGAGCCGGAGAAGATCAAGGATGCGCTGCTGACGACGAACTACAGCGGCGTCATGGGTCCCTTCACCTTCACCCCCGGCCGCGACCCGGCCAGCACGGCGGGCGTGGTGGTGCTGGCGATGCAGGGCGGCAAGTTCGGGGTGGCGCCGTAGTAAAAGGGCCGTCTCCGCACGTTGGCAGTAGGTCCTGGAACGCGACGCCATACAGGTCCAGCATCGGGATCAAGGCTCCAATCCCGCCAGGTCCAGCCTCTTCTCCCTCTCCCTCTGGAAGTGTTTAAACCGGGGACGTGGGTTACAGGCGTTTGGGAACATGGGTGAGATGTTTCTAAGTTGGTTCTGGGTTGCGCAGGTCGAGCTGGGTGATCTGGTGGCGG
>CAXTOB010000736.1:0-3057 GCA_964245505.1 uncultured Acetobacteraceae bacterium
CCTCCAGCAGGATCGGCTGCCCCCCGCGCGCCACATGCCCGTCAATCCGCCGCCGCAGCGCAGCAATCTTATCCAGCGCCCCGGGGATGAACGACTGCCCCCCAAACCCCGGATTGACCGACATCACGCAAACCAGGTCCAGCCGGTCCATCACCCAATCCAGCTGCTCCAGCGGCGTCCCCGGGTTCAACGCCAGCCCAGCCCGGCAGCCATGCTCCCGTATCAGAGACAACGTCCGGTGCGGATGCTGCGAAGCCTCCGGATGAAAGCTGATGATATCCGCCCCCGCCTTGGCGAACATGACCGCCAGCTCATCCACCGGCGTCACCATCAAATGAACATCAATCGGCAAGCTCACATGCGGCCGGATCGCCTCGCACACCAAAGGCCCGATGGTCAGGTTCGGCACATACCGGTTATCCATCACATCGAAGTGGATCATATCCGCGCCACCAGCCTGCAGCCGCCCGACCTCCTCCCCCAACCGTGCGAAGTCAGCCGACAGGATGCTGGGCGCAATCATCTGCGCCGTCATGGCGAGTAGCGTTCGCCGGAGGGCCGGGCCGTCGCATAGCTGCGCAGGCTATAATGCAGCGTCCGCCCCGGCCCTTCCTGCCGCACCAACTCGAACCCCGGCTCATGCGACGGGCGCTGCACGATGAACGACATGCGGACGGTCTCGAACCCCTTGTTGCTGTCGAAGGCCAAGACCTTCACATACTCCTCCGGATGCTCCTTCCGGCAGGCGTTCACCTCCAGCATCACGCCCGCGGCGTCGCGCAGGTCGAACATCGGCGTCCCCCACATGGACCAGTAGGTGTTGCGCGGGTGCGGGTCGTCCGTGTGCTCGACCGCGAGCGACCATCCCTGCTCCAGCGCATACTGGACCTGCATCTTGACCTCCTCGTCCGTCAGCTCCGCCAGAAAGGAGAATTGGCCTTGGGTGATCTTCATGTTGCACGCCCTCCTTAAGAAGCCGTCGGCGTCGGCAGCACATCCACGGAGTCCGTGGACGCATAGTTGAAGCTGACGTCCTTCCACGTATCCAGCGCCGCCCGCAGCGGCTGGCACCAGCGGGCCGCGGCGGTGAGTATCTCCGGCCCTTCCTCCCAGATGTCCCGCCCCTCGTTGCGCGCCTTCACCATGCATTCCAGCGCGACGCGGTTGGCGGTGGCCCCGGCCTGGATGCCCATCGGATGCCCGATCGTGCCGCCGCCGAACTGCAGCACCACATCCTCGCCCAGGTAGTGCAGCAACTGGTGCATCTGACCCGCGTGTATGCCGCCCGACGCCACCGGCATCATCTTCTTCAGGCTCGCCCAAGGCTGGTCGAAGAAGATGCCGTGCTGGGGACTCTTCGCCACATGCAGCTCGCGGCACGTGTCATAGATGCCGCGTACCACGTTCGGATCGCCCTCCAGCTTGCCGACCACCGTGCCGGCGTGAATATGGTCCACCCCCGCCATCCGCATCCACTTGGCAATCACCCGGAACGAGATCCCGTGGTTTCTTTGCCGCGTGTAGGTGCCGTGCCCGGCGCGATGCAGGTGCAGGATCATGTCGTTCTTGCGCGCCCACTTCGCCATGCTCTGGATCGCGGTGTAGCCGATCACCAGGTCGATCATGATGATGACGCTGCCCAGGTCGCGGGCGAATTCCGCCCGCTCGTACATCTCCTCCATCGTGCCGGCAGTGACGTTCAGGTAGGTCCCCTTGATCTCCCCCGTCTCCGCCTGCGCCTTCATCACCCCCTCCATGCAGTACAGGTAGCGGTCCCGCCAATGCATGAACGGCTGCGAGTTGATGTTCTCGTCGTCCTTGGTGAAGTCGAGCCCGCCCTTCAGCGCCTCGTAAACCACCCGCCCATAATTCCGCCCCGACAAGCCGAGCTTCGGCTTCATCGTGGCGCCCAGCAGCGGCCGCCCATAGATGTTCAGCCGCTCCCGCTCCACCACGATGCCGGTCGCCGGCCCCTGGAACGTCTTGAGGTAGTGGGGTGAAATCCGCATGTCCTCCAGCCGCAGCGCCTTGAGCGGCTTGAACCCGAACACGTTGCCGATGATGGACGCCGTGAGGTTCGCGATGGATCCTTCCTCGAACAGGTCGAGGTCATAGGCGATGTAGGCAAACCACTGGTCCGCCGACCCCGGCACCCGCTCCACCTTATACGCCTTGGCCCGGTAGTACTCGCTGTCCGTCAGCCGGTCCGTCCACACCACGGTCCACGTCGCCGTGCTGCTTTCCCCGGCCACGGCCGCAGCCGCCTCCTCCGGGTCCACCCCGTCCTGCGGCGTCAGCCGGAACACCGCCAGGATATCGGTGTCCTTGGGAACATAATCCGGCTCCCAGTATCCCATCTGCCGATACTTCAGCACGCCAGAAGTATAGCGTTCCTTGAGATCGGTGATCTTGACGTCGAGCGCCTTATTCATGGTCCCGTGTCCTCCGTACTGCCCAGGTTCAGCCCTGATGGAAAGGAACATGGCCACTGGACGACACGAGGAAAAGCGAAATAGGCTGACGAAACACATGAGGGATTCCTTCACTCCCAATGTTCAACGTCACCGTCCGCCAACTGCAGGTCTTCGCCGAAGCCGCCGAACGCCTTTCCCTGGCCCGCGCAGCCGAACGCCTGAACCTCACCCCCTCCGCAGTGTCGTTCCAGATCAAGCAGATCGAGGGCCAGACCGGCTTCGCCCTATTCGAGCGCGTAGGCCGCCGCATCGCGCTGACCGAAGCCGGCACCCTGTTGGCGGAGTATGCGCGCGTCGTCCTGCGCTCCCTGCACGACGCCGGCCAGGCGATGGCGGCCTTGAAGGGCACCACCGGCGGCCGCGTGCGCCTGGGCCTGGTGTCCACCTCGAAGTACATCGTCCCGCACATGATCGCCCGCTTCCGGACGGCCTACCCCGGCGTGACGGTGAACCTCCAGGAAGGCAACCGCGCCCGCGTGCTGCACCTGCTGACCCACGGCGACGTGGACCTCGCGGTGATGGGCCAGCCCCCGCCCGGCGCCGACGTCCTGGCCGCCCGCTTCGCCCCGCTCGACCAGCTCTG
>CAXTOB010000737.1:0-3057 GCA_964245505.1 uncultured Acetobacteraceae bacterium
CGGCGCAGCGCAGGCGCACCGCCCACGGACCTATCACGGCGCGATGGAGGTGTGGCGCTCCCCGGTGGGTCTGCTGTTCGCGCTGCTCGGCCGCGCCTTCGGTGGCCCACTGCCCCTCCGGCAAGGGCGCGCCGTCCCGGCCGAAGTGCAGGTTCGCCCCGAGGGCGCCGGCATGCGCTGGGAGCGCCTGCTGCACTTCGGCCCCGGCCGGACCGAGCGTGTGGCCTCCACCAAGCAGGACGGCCCCGGCGGGCGTCTGCTGGAGCGTACCGGCCACGGCCTAATCATGGAGCTGGACGTGTTCGAGCAGGACGGCGCCCTGGTGTTCCGCAGCCGCCGCTACCTGCTGGACGTCTCCCGCTGGCGCATCCCGATCCCGGCGCTGCTGACGCCCGGAACTTGCGAGGTCAGGCACGAGGATGCTGGGCCGGGGCGCTTCCGCTTCACCCTGACCGCCAGTCATTCCGTCTGGGGCGTGACCTTCCGCCAGGACGGCTTCTTCAACGACACCGTGGGGACCAAGCCATGCTGAACGCAGCCTTTGCCGTGCTGTCCATCCAAGCCGTGATGGGCGCCTTCGACAACCTGTGGCACCACGAGCTGGAGGCCAAGCTGCCCTCCACGGTGTCTGCCCGCTACGAGCTGCTGCTCCATGCCTCGCGGGAGGCGATCTATGCCGTGCTGTTCGCCGGGCTGGCCTGGGCGGAGTGGCGGGGCGCCTGGGCCTGGGGGCTGGCCGCGCTGCTGCTGGTCGAGATCGTCATCACGCTGGCCGACTTCATCGAGGAGGACCTTACCCGGCGCCTGCCGCCGCTGGAACGTGTGCTGCACACGCTGCTCGCCTTATCTTACGGTGCGTTCGCTACGCTGCTGGCGCCGGTGGTGGCCGGCTGGGCGGCAGCGCCGACCGCGGTGGCCGCAACGGATTACGGCTGGGTGTCATGGCTGCTGACGCTGTATGCCATCGGCGTCGGCGGATGGAGCATCCGCAACGCGGTGGCGACCGCGCAGCTGTTCCGTCTGGCGCATACTTCGGCGCCGGCCCCAGTTCCGGGTCAAGGCCCGGCGGTGCTAGTGACCGGCGGGACCGGCTTCATCGGGCAGGCGCTAGTGCGGCGGTTGGTCGGTGAGGGCCGCCGGGTCATCGTGCTGTCCCGCGATGCCCGGCGGGCGCGGGCGCTGCTCGGCCCCGCCGTGCACGTCGTGGAAAGCCTGGACGCCCTCCTGCCAGAAACGCGCCTCGCCGCAGTCGTGAACCTGGCCGGGGCGCCGGTGGCAGCCGGGCCGTGGACCCGGCGCCGGCGGCGCGTGCTGCTGGACAGCCGCATCGGCACCACGCAGGCGATCCTTGGCCTGCTGGCCCAGCTGGAGCAACGCCCGACCGGTCTGGTGTCCGCCGCCGCCGGCGGCCTATATGGCGCCCGCGATCCGGACGAGCTGCTGAATGAGGACGCAGGCGGCCGCCCTGGCCAGTTCCAGTCCGACCTCTGCCGGGCCTGGGAGATGAAGGCCGCCCGTGCCGAGGCCTGGGGCGTCCGGGTTGTCCTGCTGCGCTTTGGCGTGGTGCTGGGCCAGGGCGGCGGGCTGTTCCCGCTGCTGGATGCGGCGGCACGGCTCGGCCTGGGCGCGGTGATGGGCGATGGACAGCAGGCGTTCCCCTGGGTGCATCTGGATGATGCGGTGGGGCTGATCCAGCACGCAATGCAGGACGGGCACATGCGGGGACCCGTCAACGCCGTGGCGCCGGAATGCCCGGCGCAAGAGACGTTCGTGCAAGCACTCTCCCGCGACTATGGCCGCGCGGTGCGGCTGCGCGTGCCCGCGGGATGGCTGCGGGCCGGGCTGCGGGAGATGGCTGACCTGTTCCTGGCCGGGCAGCGCGTGTCGCCGGGGCGGGCGCAGGCGGCTGGCTATGTCTTCACGGCCTCCACGCTGCAAGCGGCGCTCAGTCGCTTGCGGGGGCCGGAGGCTGGCCTGCCGCCGGAATTGGCGGTGTCCCGCCCGCTATCCGACCCACGGCTGGACTGCCATCCCGCTTCGCAACTCGCGGCGGCGGACGAAGGCGCGGCACAACGGTGAACGGCAGACAGTAAGTTCACTTGGCGCTCGCAGGCATGAGGCCACAGCCCTTGCCTTGCGGGGCGCCGGTTGGCTGCCGGACCAGGTGGACCCTAAATTGGCAAGGTGTTCCTGTCCGACACCGCCCTTCCCGGCGTCGCGTTCATCGCTTTGATGTTCCTGCTGGCCGGGTTTGTGCAGGGCACGGTTGGGCTGGCCCTGCACTTGGCGATCTGCGGCCTGGCATGACAGGTTGAAGCGCCCTGATGGAGATCCCGCATGACACAGCTCTGGCGCTTGTCCGCCACTCAACTGGCCGCGCGCATAAGGGCGCGCGACGTGTCCGCACGTGAGGCCGCACAGGCGGCGCTGGACCGCCTGGATGCGGTGAACCCAGCCATCAACGCCGTCGTGGACCATCGCCCCGCGGACGTGCTGGCGGAGGCGGACCGGGTGGACGCGGCCATCGCCCAAAGCGAAGATCCGGGCGTGCTGGCGGGGGTGCCGGTGACGGTGAAGGTCAACCTGGACCAGGCGGGCTGGGCCACCACCAACGGCCTGCGCCTGCAGCGGGACCTGATCGCCCGGCAGGATAGCCCGGTGGTGGACAACCTTCGCCGGGCCGGGGCGATTATCCTGGGGCGGACCAATGCGCCGGCATTCTCCCTGCGGTGGTTCACCAGCGGCGGCGTGCACGGGCGGACCCGCAACCCGCGCAACCCCGCACTGACGCCCGGCGGATCGTCGGGCGGGGCGGCGGCGGCAGTTGCGGCTGGGATCGGGCACCTGGCGCATGGGACGGACATCGGCGGCAGCATACGTTATCCCGCTTATGCCTGCGGCGTGCATGGGCTGCGTCCGACGCTGGGCCGGGTGGCAACCTGGAATGCCAGCGGGCCCGACCGCGGCATCGGGCCGCAACTGATGGCGGTGTCCGGGCCGATTGGGCGGACAATCGCGGACCTGCGCGCGGGCTTGCAGGCGATGGCGGCGCCGGAC
>CAXTOB010000738.1:0-3041 GCA_964245505.1 uncultured Acetobacteraceae bacterium
GGGCTGGGGGTTGCTCCGGCGCCTGGGCCATGGCGGGACCGCCGAACAGGAGGGCCGCCAGGGCCAGTAGGGTGGTCCGCTTCATCAGCCATGTCCTCGCGGCAGCCGGCGCCCGTCCAGCATGGCAGGGATCACCGCAACTCCGAGCGCGTCATTCAAGGTGATCGTCTCGTGCAGCGCAAGGTTGGCCGGGATTAACGCGACCCGAACTGTGCTGAACGAGCATTGATGGTCTTCTGCCTGAGTAACGACCTCGTCATCACCGACGTATCTTAGCTACGTTCCCAGACAGCGCTCCCGCTCAATACTCGAACTGATATGTCAGCCCCACCTGGTTCCCGCCCTGGCCGGACCCGACGTCGGTTTCCGCCTTCAATCCCTTGGTGATGTCGATCTGCACCGTCGCCTGGGTCTGCCCGCCGGTCGTGCCCTGCTTGGCGCCGACATACACCCCGTTGCCGACGTAGCGTCCGGCCTCAAGTGACGGTGCGGTGTTGTTGGTGCTGCTGCTGCTGGCTGCGGTATTGCTGCTGCTCCCGACCGAAAGCCGGTCCAGCCCCAGGCCCTTCCGCACCTTGTCCAGCGGGTTGCTGACGCCGCCGCCCACCCCCGTCAGGTCGGCGAGCGACGCGGCGATGGAGGCCAACTGGAACGGTCCCAGGTCCTTGGCGCTGCGCTTGAACAGCAGGTAGGCCAGTACCTCGTCCTGCGGCAGCTCCGGCACGCTGGTCAGCTTGATGACGGGCTTGCTGGCATAGCCGGTGACGGCCAGCGTCGCCGTGACCGTCCCGGTGACGCTGTCGGCGGCAAAGTCCAGCGTCGGGTCGATCTTGCCCGTGACCCCCGTTCCGCCGAAGCCGACCTTGCCGCGCGTGAAGGTCAAGATCGTCCCGGCGACGCTGATGGTGCCGCGCCGCATGTCCAGCCCGCCGCCGACCTGCGGCGCCGTGCTGGTGCCGTGGATGCGCAGGTTGCCCGACAGCTCCGCGTCCACCCCGCGCCCACGCACGAACAGGGCGCGCGGCACGTTGACGGTTAGGTCCAGGCCGACGGCGGCGCCAGGGGCGGCCGGGGCTGGGGGGCGGTCGCCCGGCCGGCGCACGTCCAGCCCCGCGCCCGTGGCCGGCAGCCGCTCGGGAATGCGGATTTCCGCGGTTCGCACCAGCACGGTGCCGCCCGCGTGTAGTCCGTTGGTTGCGGGGCCGCGCAGGGTTAGGTCCGCATCCAGGTCCGCCGTCAGAAGGTCGGATGCCAAGGGGCGCGCGTTCCGCAGCGTGATCCGCAGGTCCACCGGCAGCCCCGGGGCCAGGACACCGACCGTGCCGCTTGCCGCCACCGTGCCTGGGCCGGCGCGGCCCTGCAGGCTGACGATGCGCAGGGTGTCGCCGTCCGCCCGCAGGCTCGCCGCCAGGTCGGTGATCCGCACGCCCTGGGTGAAGTCCTGTATCTCGCCGCCCGCCAGTGTCGCCGTGCCCGCGATGCGCGGGGCGGCGGCCGTGCCCGTCACCGACGCGTCGATTTGCACCCGTCCCCGCGCCCGCCGACCATCCGCCGTCAGGACCGGGTCCAGCACCGTCAGGTCCAATCCGCCCGCCGCCCGCAAGTTCAATGCCCCGGCTCTCAGCGGAGCCTGACCGGTGACCGACATCTGCACGGCGCTGCCTGCGTTCAGGCGGGCGTCCACCTTTGCCGTGTCGCCGGCCAATCCTACCGTGGCCGCGAGCGTCGCGGCCGGCAGGGCACGGCCGGGTCCGGTGCGGAGGCGAACCGCGTTGGCCTCGACCCGCACCGTCCCTGATGGCTTGGCCGGCGTGCCCGTCAGCTTCGCATCCACCTGTATTGATCCGTCGGCCGCAAAGTCCGGCGCGAAGGCGGCGGCGATGTCCGCCGGGGCGCGTAGGCTGGCCGTCAGGTCCAGGGCCGGGGACACGCGGCCAGCAACATCCAGCACCGCCGTACGCAGGCCGATCCGCAAGCGGTCCACCGACACTCCGTCGCCGAACCGCACGTTGGCCGGCGTCAGCAGCCGTAGGGTTTCGCCCTTGCCCGTGACCTGCAATGCCGAGAGCGCCACCCCCTTGCCGGGCACGTTCACCACTGCGGCGCCGGTTACTGAGGCATCGGTTCCGGATACGCGCAAGGCTGAGGACAGCCGCACCGCCAAGGCCTCCTGCGGTCCGGACAGCTCGATCTTAGCGGAGCCGGCGGCACCTCCGGCCTCGATCCCTTCCGCCGACACCTGCGCCGATACGGCCGGATGCGTGGTGGGGTCGGTGACCCTTGCCTGGACCTGTAGGCGGCCGACGCGGTTGCCGGGCAGCCCGGCGTCGCGCGCCTCGGCATCCAACCGGGCCGCCGCGGCGTCCAATTGCAAGTCGGCGGTCAGGCTGCCGGACACCGGCTGACCGACCAGCGGGTCCAAATCCGCCAGCCGCGCCATGCGGAGCTGCACTTGGCCGAGGGGCAACGAGGCGCCGGCTGGCAGGGTCAGCCCACCCTCGCCATGCAGGCTGCGCCAGTCCAGCCGGCCGATGGTGGCGTGCAGGGCGCCGTCCGGGTCACGCTTCGCGTCCAGCGCCAGGGCAAGCGGCGCGTCGAGTAGCCGTCCCTCCGCGTCGGCATGGCCGCTGGGCGAGCCGGGCAGTCCATCCAGTGCCACACGCAGCGTGATCGGCCCGCGCGGCACGTTGGGGGCGCCGACGTCGCCCGTCACCGTGGCGGCGACGGACAGCGCGTCGGGCTTGCCGGACGCACGTCCCTCGGCCTGTATGGCGCCGGTCAGGGTTGGGGCGACGACGGCCAGGTCTGCCAGTGCGGCCTTGTACTCGGCATCCAGCACTCCGGCCTTGCTGCTGCCGTGCGCCGACAGGTGGAGGGCCTTGCCGGCGAACTCCAGCCGGGACAGCGTCAGGTCCGACCCGGCGATAGCAGCCGTCACGCCCAGCTTGGCCTCCTCGCCGACCAGCGCCGGCACTGGCGCCAGGCCGCCGGTGATGGAGACCGTGCCATCCAGTCCCACCTTAGTCGTGCCGCCGGAGATG
>CAXTOB010000739.1:0-3037 GCA_964245505.1 uncultured Acetobacteraceae bacterium
CCGAGGTGTCCGAGGCCATGATCACCCTCGCCATGATCCGCCTCATGCTCCACCGTGCCGTCCACCCAAACCGTAAGCGCTTGGCCGCACCATGACTTCGCAAACGGGGTCTAAGTTTCGAGCCGGGCGTGGGTTGCGCTCGGCAACAAGCATGAAAGTAGGTTCACCCGTCCTATATGGGACCTGCCCAGACTCGATCATCGAAATTGACCAAGAATCCAAAGTCGTTGACACGATCCGTAAGAACATCCCTGGTAAAGTCCCCAAGTGTTGACTCGCGAGAGTCATGCCCTCGTACCCGCATCTACAAAGATTTTGCGAGTAACTGCTCACCACTGCTGAGTCAGCATTTCTTCACCACAAACTACCCGGCGAGCGCTGCACAGAGGGCTTACAGTGCGGTCAAGCCATGCAACCGTCCAGTTGCGATGAGTGTTGCGGCTGCGGTATAGACCTTTGCGCTCTAATCCGCGTTGAACCCGCTGGTCACCTCGTGGCAAATCGCCGGCGGGCGCAATAGGCGTTCGCAAGTATCGTTCGCACAAAGCTCGTTTTGGCGTTTGACGAAGCGGAACAGGTGGTCGCGGTCGTGGCGCATGGCGCGGAATGGTCGTCTTGAGGCCGGGTAGTCCAGCATCGAGCATGCCAGCAATCGGTCTAATTGGGCTTGGTATTATGCCAGGGTGCTGTCCTTCAGCCTGCCCTGCCGATGGACATGGCCTACAGCAGCAGTAACCGGATACCCGACGCGAAGTCGCCGCAACCTGCGGCCATGGCGTATTGTGCGCAGCACAATACGTCATGCACATCTGCCGCGTGGAGCCGCGGCTCGCACTGGCCGCCATATCGGTCGACGACTCACACGCCGGACCGGACGCCGTCCAGGAACCCTGTGACGAGTGACGCCGCCCGGCTATCGGCGATGATGTAGCAAATGGCGGTCGCACACAGCAGAACCCATTGCTACCAAGTGCGCCCAGCGACCCGCGCCGAGGTCTCGTCCGAACTCCACGACCAGGATTGCGCGCATGGTTGGGGTAATCGGGGTGGCGGTAGCTACCAGGAATGCTTCAACTCGAGTGTTGTTGTTGACGATGCAGCCCCCGCTGAGGGTCAGGCCGAACACCTTGCACAGCAGGCATGCGGCGTGCTCGAAGCTGATCGCCTGGGTGACTTACAGTTGGATGATGAGCAGATGCAGCCCCGGCCCAAAGGGAAGACACTACGGAAAGCTGTCCGGCGTGGATGCTGTGGCACACTTGTGGCAGCAAGAGCAGGCGCTGTGGTAGCGGTAGGTGCAAGTGACGGTCGCGCGGATCGATGGCAGCTCGATGTTGTCGGAGACATTGGCTCCGGGCAGGTCGGCGAAGCTGAACTCACAGGGGCGATGCGGGTAGGTTTCCGTTGTCGCCTCGACAACCCGGACCGGGTTGTCGGCAAGGACGCAGGTGACGCTGGGACGACCGGGATGGTTCGATCGCTGGCCGCGGGCCGGCGGCGTGCTTAACTTGTCTAAGATCTTGGGCGACGCGCCGAGCCATGTCTCGAACCCGCCAACCCGCGCACCAGCATGCCGATCTGCACAGATTGCGCCAGCACCAAGGCGATCAGGAAATCTTTGGAGAGAGATAGGAAGAGGTTGCGGTTATGCTGAACATAAGCACCACGCGCCAGTCCCACTCTTGGAGCAACAAACAGGCCGCGGACATGATAGCCGAGCAGATCGCCCACGGGCTGGGTACTTCGGCCTGACCGCGCCTGTCGCCAGGCCTGGGCACCAAGTGGCCGCGGCTTTGCAACTAGGCCTACCTCGAGTTAGCCGACCTTGATGCACCTGAATTCACGCGACGCTATGCAGCGCCTGGTCCCGCGGCCTGCTGATCCGGCGCAGCCTGGCCGAAAGTAAACTTGCCTACTTCAATACCTAAGCAGCCTTTTTCAGGTTGTCACACGGATGGGGCACCATGCGTTCCGTGTTGAGCTTCTTGACGGCGGCGTGAATGGCACTGTTCAGGTCGGTGGTGTCCTTGAACGTGTGGTGGGCCAGGTGGTGCCGCTTGAGGTCACGCCAGGTGCGCTCGATATCGTTCAACTCCGGCGCATACCGTGGCAGCCACTCCACCGTGATCCAGGGCCGCTCGGCCAGCGCCGCCCGGCTGGCCTTGCTGGTGTGGACGGGTCCGTTGTCCAACACCAGCACGACGGGCAGGCGGTCGCAGCCGGGCTTCGGGCCATAGCGCCAGTCCAGCCGGCGCAGCAGGCCGATGAAGTCGGCGCTGACCTTGGTGGGCGACGTGCTGACAACCAGCTCGCGCGTGGCCGCGTCCAGCGCCCCCATCATGGCAACCTTCTTCGACTGGCCCGGCGCATTCACTCGCAATTCGGTGCCGCGCTCCGCCCAGGCATGAGCCAGGTAGGGGTGGGTCAGTGCCTCGCTCTCGTCGGCATACAGCAGCACGATGTCGCCCGCGTCGGCTTGGGCCTGGCGCAGCTGCAAGCGCACGCCCATGCGGTCCACCGCCTGCGCATCTTGTCGCCCAGTCAGAACGTGCCGGGGGCGGCGCCAGTTGAACCCCCCTTTGTAACTGCCCAGGTAAGCGGCCGAGATAAGTGTTGACCGGTCACGGGCGGGCATGAGTCAAGGTCTTGATGACACCATCCGTAGACATTCAGGCAGCGGACGACGACGCGGCTGGGCTTCGAGCGCTGGTTGCCGAGTTGCGTGCGCAGAACGCGGTGCTCGTCGCGCAGAACGCCGCCCTGCTGGTGCGCGTGGCTGAGCTTGAACGCCAGGTTGGGCTGAACAGCGCCAACAGCGGCAAGCCGCCGTCGAGCGATGGGACCCTGTTGGCGAAGTCGGGATTGCCCGTTCGTTCACGGCGCCAACGGTCTTGAATAGGCCGATTTCCCTCAGCTGGGGGCGGGTTGCTGCCGTACCCGGATGGGTGCTTCGGCAGGCTAGGCGACTTCGCCAACGGGATCCGATGGTTTGAAGAAACCTGCCCGTGTCAGCAGCCTGCGCGAGGCGTCAGGCAAA
>CAXTOB010000740.1:0-3031 GCA_964245505.1 uncultured Acetobacteraceae bacterium
AGGATGCGTCGCCCCATCCCCGCGCCCATGCCGCAGCGGCCAGGGATCGTCCCGCTCCCCCACGCTCCGCAGCAGGGCCGACAGGTCCTCCAGCCCCTCCGCGATCACGTGGATCACCCCGGCCTCCTTCTGCACCTTGCCGTGGCAGGCGATCATGGTGGCGGACAGCACCAGGCGGCGCTGCCGGGCGAACACGCTGGGCCACAGGATCAGGTTGGCGACTCCGGTCTCGTCCTCGGTGGTGATGAACGTGACGCCGCGGGCCGAGCCCGGCTTCTGCCTCACCAGCACCAGGCCCGGCACCAACACCCGCCGGCCATCGCGCAGGTGCGCCAGGTCCGCGCACGTCACCATGCCCCGGCCGCGCAGCTCCGCCCGTAGAAAAGCCACCGGATGCGCCCGCAGGGTCAGGCCGGTGCTGCCATAGTCCTCGACAACCTCCCGCCCCGGGCGCATCGGGTCCAGAACAACAGCAGGCTCCACGATCTCCGCCCGGTTGTCGGCAGCGGCAAACAGCGGCAGCGGCGCGTCCGCCAGGCCGCGGATCGCCCACAGCGCGCTACGCCGGTCCAGGCCCAAGGAGCCCAGCGCATCCGCCTCCGCCAGCCGCTCCAGCGCCGCAACCGGCACTCCGGCCCGGCGCCATAGGTCGTCCAGGTCCGCATAACGGTGCTCGCCACGCCCGGCCACCAAGTCCACGGCGTGTTCGCCCTGCAAGCCCCCGACCATGCGCAGCCCCAACCGGACCGCCAGCCATGGACCCTCCGCCGGCTCCAGCGTGCAGTCCCAGCGCGAGTGGTTCACGTCCACCGGGCGCACCGGCACCCCGTGTTCCCGCGCATCCCGCACCACCTGCGCCGAGGCATAGAACCCCATCGGCTGGCTGTTCAGCAGCGCCGCGCAGAATACGTCGGGATGCCGGCACTTCATCCAGGACGAGGCATAGGCGATCAGGGCGAAGCTGGCAGCATGGCTTTCCGGGAAGCCATAGCTGCCAAAACCCTCGATTTGGCTGAATGTCTGTTCCGCGAAATCAGCCTCGTAGCCATTCGCCCGCATTCCATCCAGGAACTTCTGCCGGAACGGCTTGACGCCGCCGGTCACCTTGAACGTCGCCATGGACCGGCGGAGCTGGTCCGCCTCGTCCGGCGTGAACCCGGCGCAGTGGATGGCCACCTGCATCGCCTGTTCCTGGAACAGCGGCACGCCCAGGGTTTCCTTCAATACCCGCTCCAGGGCCGGCTTGGGATAGCTGACCTCCTCCAACCCGGCACGGCGGCGCAGGTAGGGATGCACCATGCCGCCCTGGATCGGGCCGGGGCGGACGATGGCGACTTGGATCACCAGGTCATACAGCCGGCGCGGCTGCAGCCGCGGCAGCATCGCCATCTGCGCCCGGCTCTCGATCTGGAAGGTGCCCAGGGTATCGGCCCGGCAGATCATGTCGAAGGTGGCGGAGGCGCCCGGCGTAAGGCAGGCGAGGGCGAGGAGCGTCCGCTCCTGCTCCCTCTCCCTCCGGGAGAGGGTCGGGGTGAGGGGGTCGTTCGGCGCCATCCCATCCAATGAAGGGCCGTGCGCCGAGGGCACCGGCTGCGCCCCGCTCCGCAACGGAGATCCCCTCACCCCGACCCTCTCCCGGAGGGAGAGGGAGCAGGCGGGCTTGTGGTCTTCCAGCAAGTCGAACGCCCGCCTCATGCAGCCCAGCATTCCCAGGCCCAGCACGTCCACCTTCATGAAGCGCAGCGCGTCTATATCGTCCTTGTCCCACTCGATGATCTGCCGGCCAGCCATCGCCGCCGGCAGCACCGGCACCAGCTCCGACAACGGCGCCTGCGTCAGCACAAATCCGCCGGGATGGGTGCCGAGTTGCCGCGGAAAGCCGATCAGGTCGTGCGCCAGGTCAAGCGTCAGCCGCAGCCGGCGGTCCCCCAGATTGAGGTTCAGCGCCTCGGCATGGTCCTCGGTGACGCCCTCCTCGCTCCAGCCCCAGACCTGGCCGGCGAGCGCGCCCGTCACGTCCTCCGTCAAGCCCAGCGCCTTGCCCACGTCCCGCACGGCGCCGCGGGCGCGGAAGCGCATGACGGTTGCGCACAGCGCGGCGCGGTCGCGGCCATAGTGGTCATACACCCACTGGATCACCTCCTCCCGCCGGTCGTGCTCGAAGTCCACGTCTATGTCCGGCGGCTCCCTGCGGGCAGCGGACATGAAGCGCTCGAACAGCAGGTTCGACTCTGCCGGGTCCAGGCTGGTGATGCCCAGCACGTAGCATACGGCGGAGTTGGCGGCGCTGCCCCGCCCCTGGCACAAGATGTGACGGCTGCGGGCGAAGCAGACGATGCTGTGGACGGTCAGGAAGTACGGCGCATACTCAAGCTGCGCGATCAGGTCCAACTCGTGCCGCAACTGATCGACAACCTTGTCGGGAATGTTCTCGGGATAGCGCCGTGCCGCACCGTCCCACGTCATCCGCTCCAGGGTTTTCTGTGCCGTAAGCTCGGGGTCCCTGACCTCATCCGGATACTGATAGCGCAGGTCGCCGAGGTCGAACCCACAACGTCCCACCAGGTCCATCGTGCGTTCCACGGCGTCGGGATGGCGGGCGAACAGCCGGGCCATTTCGGCGGGGGGCTTCAGGTGCCGGTCGGCATGGCGCTCCCGCCGGAACCCGGCGTTGTCAATGGTCACGCCCTCGCGGATGCAGGTCACGACGTCCTGCAGGATACGGCGCTCCGGCACGTGATACAGCACGTCGCCGGTGGCGATCATCGGCGCCCCGGCCGCCCGGCCCAGTTCCGCCAGGCGATACAGCCGGACCGCATCGCCAGGCCGCCGCCGCACCGTCCCGGCCAGGTAGGCGCGGCCGGGAGCATCCGCGCGCAGCCGGGCAAGCTGCTGCGGCAAGGCGGCATCGTCAGTCGGCACCAGCACCAGCAGCATCCCGGCATTAACCGCCGCCACGTCATCCCATCCCAGGTCGCAGCCGCCCTTGTTGCCCGGCCCCCGCCCGACCCGCGACCGCCCCAGCGTCAAC
>CAXTOB010000741.1:0-3022 GCA_964245505.1 uncultured Acetobacteraceae bacterium
GGCGATGCATCCAGACAAGCGGCTGATCCACCTGTTCGTGGACAATGCCCGCTACCACCATGCGAGGCTGGTGCAGGCTTGGCTGGACCGGCCGGAGTGCCGGATCAAGCTGCATTTTGTCCCGGCCTACTGCCCCCATCTCAATCCGATCGAGCGCCTGTGGGGGTTGATGCACAAGCACCTCACCCACAACCGATGCTACGAGCGGTTCGCCGACTTCCGACAGGCTATGCTGACGTTCCCGCGCGAAACGGTGCCAAAACACTGGACGGCATACTGCGACGACGTGTCAGACAACTTCCGTATCATCTCACCCAAGGATTTTCGGGTTCTCGCGTGAGCGAGGTATACTTCAGGAAATAGTGGCGAAATATGCCCCAGCCGCGCCTTCAGCGGCCAGGCGTAGGGTCGCCAGGGCCTGAGTAAGCGGGCCGAAGTCGTGCGCACATGCCGCCCATATGGCATCGGTGACCTGCGCCTGCTGCTTCGGCAAGGCTGCGAAGCGGCTTGCGGCGAGAAATGTGTCCTCTAGCTCCGGCCAACTACGCGCGGCGGATGCGTCGCTCGGTGGCGAGGTTACGGGGGACACGTAACGGTCTCCGCGATGCGTCATCGTGACCCACGGCACGGTTTCGGCCGGCAAGCGGGCGTCGAAATCGGGATGGGATCGCGGGGTCACGCGCTCGGTGAACGCCGACGCATCCTCCTGGAACAAGGCGGTGGACGTCAGCGGAAGCACCTCTGAAAGCCACGAGACCGAGGCAGGAGGCAATGCTGTACGGGACATCCACGAGGTTGACCAGTCTCGCGCGGTTAGAGATGCGAAGCACGCCGCCATAGGCTTTCACGTCCGCTGCGGAATTGTCCGATGGCGTGAGACGGTGCGTGGCGATCAGGCTCAGCAATGCGTCGATCGGCGCGTGGAGGCGGCAGCAGCAGGCGTAGAGCTTGAAGTAGGAGCAGCCGATCCGGGGTGTGCCTAGCCAGCGCTCGCCGGGGAAGCGGCATTGGCTGATACTGTCGAGGATATAGTGGGGCCTGGTGTGCCCAGCTTCGGCCAGGTTGAGTGCGACCAGACCAATCACGACCGACCATGGGATCCCTTCCTTGACGGCACTGCCTTGCGGGACGGGGTTGCGACTCACTGATCGTTGAATTAGGCCACGCCGTGCCCCACGGCGTCTATGACCTGGCCGCCAAGCCGGACCAGCAGACCCGTCATGAACACGCCGCTCTCCGGTCCCATCGCGGTATCCTTCCCGTTCCCGGGTGCATTCCGCTCCAACGGTGCCCTGGCTGCCGCCAGCATCGGCGCCGATCGGTCCAACTTGCAACGCCCTCAGAACTCCAAGCAGATCTTGCCGAAATGCGCGCCGCTCTCCTGGTAGCGGAACGCGTCCGCCAGTCCGTCCAGCGGGAAGCTGCGGTCGATCACCGGCTTCAGCCCGGTCACATCCAGGGCGCGCACCATGTCGGCCTGCTGACGCCGGCTGCCGACGATGATGCCCTGCAGCCGCGCCTGCTTTGCCATCAGCGCCGCGGTCGGGACCTCGCCGCTCCGGCCGGTCAGCACGCCGATCAGCGCGATATGGCCGCCGACGCGCACGGCGGTGATCGACTGGGCCAGCGTGCCGGGGCCACCCACCTCGATCACATGGTCCACCCCGCGCCCGCCGGTCCAGTCGCGCACCGCCGCCCCCCAGTTCGGGGTGGTACGATAGTTGACCGCGTGGTCCGCGCCCAGCACACGCGCCCGCTTCAGCTTGGCGTCCGATGAAGAGGTGGCCACCACGCTGGCTCCCATCGCCTTGGCCAGTTGCAGCGCCACAATCGAGACGCCGCCGGTGCCAAGTACCAGGACGGTGTCCCCGGCCTTCAGGCCGCCCTCCACCACCAGCGCACGCCAGGCGGTCAGCCCGGCGGTGGTCAGCGTCGCCGCCTCGGCGTGGCTCCAGCCCTTGGGGGCCCGGGTAAAGCAGGTCGCAGGGCCGGTGAACGCTTCACGGG
This sequence comes from uncultured Acetobacteraceae bacterium, assembly GCA_964245505.1. Classification (GTDB taxonomy): domain Bacteria; phylum Pseudomonadota; class Alphaproteobacteria; order Acetobacterales; family Acetobacteraceae; genus DASWOJ01. The sequence goes on from CAXTOB010000741.1 coordinate 2,008, forward strand.
CGTAGCCGTCCACGCCGTCGCCGGGCACGGTGGTGAAGTCAGACAGGGTAGCCGGGCCATCAGCCCAGGTCGGGAAGAAGCAGGAAACGACGTGGTCGCCAGGAGTGAACTCCGTCACGCCCTCGCCCACGGCGTCCACCACCCCGGCGCCATCCGCCATCGGGATCCGCCCATCGGCCTTCCAGCCCGGACGGGAGCAGACGCCGAAATCGTGGTAGTTCAGCGAACTGCCGTGCAGCCGCACCCGCACTTCGCCGGGTCCGGGAGCTGCGGCGTCTGGCAGATCGACGAGTGCCAGGTTTTCCAAGCCGCCCGGGGAGCGTAGCGCTATGGCCTTCATCGATGATCTCCTGTTGCCGCATGACGGGCGTCAGCCCGCCCAGGCCATCCTATACAGGAAGAGCCTGACTTCCGCCTGCAGTCGTTGCTGGGGTTTCAGCAGCAGTGGACCCGAAAGTTCGATTCAAATCCCCTTTAATAAGAGTTTTTGCTTGCCGATACTCCTTGGTCGGTCCTTTTGTTGGAATGGGATGCTGCGCTCAGGCAATCGGTGCCGCCGCAAATCGGTTGGCGAATTCCGCAACGCGGACGCCACAAAGCCGGGCGGTCTCAAGGTCGCCTTCCGACATCTCGCTTGGGGCCGCATCCGCGTCTGACTTTGTCATCGGCGCGATGTACGAGCCCATCCTATTCGGATCGTCGTGCTTGGATGCTTTGACGTTCGCCGGCTTGATGGCGAGACTGACCCAAAGGCCGCCGTGCTGGCCAGCCAGCAGAAAGAAGTATTGTAGGGTGTTGAGCTTGTCGTGGCCCATCGGCATAACCTGTCGCGCCGCGTCCGCGCATTCATGAAATGGATCGAGGAGGTGCTAACGCCCTATCTCAATTAGCACCTCTTAGTCAGGCTACGGGCTCAGGCCGAGTGCCCAATTCGCGCGTGGGAATCCGGCCGAGATCAGTCCTAGTAGTCCGTCAGCCTTAAGCTGACGGGTATAGTTTTCGCAGCTTGATGCGG
>CAXTOB010000742.1:0-3014 GCA_964245505.1 uncultured Acetobacteraceae bacterium
TGGCACGGTGGACCCGGCGCCGGAACCCGGTGCACATGCAGGACGTTCCCGTTCCAATCATCACCGAGGTTTGAATGTCTAAGTCTCTGCTCGCCGCTTTCCTACTGCTGGCCGGACCCGTACTGGCACAGCAGCAAGCGGCCACGCCGGCCATTCCCGGAGTGGTAGCGACGACCAACAACCCGAACCTGGCGGTGTCGGCCGTCCGGTTGGACAGCGGGCAGCGGCTGTCGCAGGTGATCGGCGCCAGCGTGTTCAACGACGCGGGCGAGCGGATCGGCGGGATAGACGACCTGGTGATGGTCGAGGGCGACAAGGTGTCCGTTGCCATCATCGGCATTGGCGGCTTTTTGGGAATGGGGGCCAAGCTGGTGGCGGTGCCGTATCAGCAACTGAAGCGCGATGGCGAAAAGCTGGTGCTGCCCGGGGTGACGAAGGATGCGTTGGATGCCATGCCGAGCTTTAGTTACTGAGTTTCTTGGAGTTCTGCTCCCTTTCCGTCTGGGGTGAGGGGGCGGGCAAGCGCGGTCCTTGGCGCTGGTAGGCCGGGTCGTGGGGGCGCTGTTGGTGCCCTGCTCCGCGGCCAAGACCCCCTCACCCCGGCCCTTTCCCGGAGGGAGAGGGAGAAGTCGGTGACTTCGGAGGTGGCCGTTCATCGAAGTCTTTGGTGGCGCTGTTGGTGCCCTGCTCCGCGACGGAGACGCCCTTACCCCGGCCCTCGTCCGGAGGAAGGGGAGAAGTCGTTGACTTCGGGGGTGTCCGCCGGTCAAAGTCTCCGCTTCCCTGGCTGACGGCGATGGGCCGTGCGGTCCGGGGTGCTTTAGGACCGAGGTGCAAGTTACCCAAATGATCGCCGCCCTGATGCCGACGTACAACCGTGCCGACCTCGCCTTCGAGCGGGGCGAAGGTGCTTGGCTGTTCGCGACGGATGGCCGACGATTCCTTGATTTTGGGGCTGGCATTGCCACCAGCTCCCTCGGTCATGGCCATCCGCACCTGGTGCAGGCCATCGCCGAGCAGGCTGCGCGGGTGATGCACACCAGCAACCTGTATCGCGTGCCCGAGGCCGAGCGGCTGGCGGCGCGCTTCGTCGAGGCGACGTTTGCCGATAGCGTGTTCTTTTGCAACTCGGGCGCCGAGGCGAACGAGGGGCTGGTGAAGATGATCCGCCGGTCCATGCACGAGAGCGGCCGGGCCGAACGCTACCGCGTCATCTGCTTCGACGGCGCCTTCCATGGCCGCACACTGGCGATGCTGGCCGCGACCGGCAACAAGAAGTACCTGGCCGGCTTCGGGCCGGAGGTTGATGGTTTCGACCATGTGCCGTTCAACAACATGAACGCGCTGCGCGATGCCATCGGCCCGGAGACCGCCGGCGTGCTGCTGGAGCCTGTGCAGGGCGAGGGCGGCATACGCCCGGCGTCGCTGCAATACCTGCGCGACGTCCGCGCCATGTGCGACGAGTACGGCCTCGTCATGGGCCTGGACGAAGTCCAATGCGGCATGGGCCGCACCGGCAAGCTGTTTGCGCATGAGTGGGCGGGGATCGAGCCGGATGTGATGTCCATCGCCAAGGGCATTGCCGGCGGCTTCCCGATGGGCGCCGTCCTGGCCAAGGAGCATGTCGCCAAGGTGCTGGTCCCCGGCACGCACGGTACGACGTTTGGCGGCAATCCGCTGGCATGTGCGGCGGCCAATGCGGTGCTGGATGTGGTGCTGGCGCCGGGCTTCCTGGCCGAGGTGGACCGCAAGGCGCGCCGCCTATGGTTCGCGTTGGAGGAGGTGGTGCACGAGTATCCCTCCGTCCTGTTGGACGTGCGGGGCGCCGGGCTGATTTTGGGGCTGAAGGCCGCGGTGCCGAATGGCGAGCTGCAAGCGGCGTTCATGGCGGAGGGGCTGCTGACGGTCGCGGCTGGGGACAACGTGGTGCGCCTGGTGCCGCCGTTGGTGCTGACGGATGCGGACGTGGATACGGCGGTGGAGATGATCCGTCGTGGGACGCGCCGCTGCATGCCATCGCCCATGACGGCCGCGGCGAAGTGAGCGCGGCGCTCCGCAAGCAGGCGCCCTTCCCCGAGGGGGAGGGTGCCGACCCGCCGCGGCACTTCTTGGATCTGTGCGACTTCGATGGGGCGACCCTGCGCGGGATGCTGGACGAGGCGGCTAGCCTAAAGGGAGCCGGGCGCATGCCGTCCCGGCCGCTGGCAGGCCGGACGCTGGCGATGATCTTCGAGAAGCCGAGCACCCGCACCCGTGTGAGCTTCGAGGTCGGGATGCGGCAGTTGGGCGGGGACGTCATCAACCTGTCTGCCCGCGATATGCAGGTGGGGCGCGGTGAGACCGTGGCCGACACGGCCCGTGTGCTGTCCCGCTATGTGGACGCCATCCTGCTACGCACCGACGATGCCGCGAAGCTGCATGAAATGGCGGCGCACGCGACGGTGCCGGTCATCAACGGCCTGACCAACCGAAGCCATCCCTGCCAGTTGATGGCCGATGTGATGACGTTCGAGGAGCATCGCGGTCCCATTGCCGGCCGGGTGGTCGCCTGGAGCGGCCCCGGCAACAACGTCGCGTGCAGCTGGATCGAGGCGGCGGTGCGGTTCGGCTTCACCTTGCGGATTGCCTCGCCTGACCTGCTGCGTCCGCCGGCGCACCTGCTGGAGTGGGCGCGGGCGCAGGGCGCACGGATCGAGGTGATGGACGATCCAGAGGCGGCGGTGCGCGGGGCGGCCTGTGTGGTGACCGACACCTGGGTCAGCATGGCGGACGATCCGTCGGAGTCCCGGCATAACCTGCTGGCGCCATACCGGGTGACGGCTGCGCTGATGGCCGAGGCTGCGCCGGATGCGCTGTTCATGCACTGCCTGCCGGCGCACCGGGGCGAGGAGGTGGTGGCCGAGGTCATCGACGGCCCGCAATCGGTGGTGTTCGACGGGGCGGAGAACCGCCTGCATGCGCAGAAGGGTATCCTGTGCTGGGCATTGGGCGGGCGATGAGGGGCGGGCGTTGAC
>CAXTOB010000743.1:0-3006 GCA_964245505.1 uncultured Acetobacteraceae bacterium
CGTAGAGCCGCATCAACGCTTCCGCCCCGGCGAAGAACAGCCGCGTTTCGGCACGGTGCGCTGCCTCATAGCGCGCCAGGGCAGCCGGGTCGGCCACGTTCCGCCCGGCCGTCACCGCGGCCCGCAGTTCCCGCGCCAATGCGTGCTGCCCGAGCAACCCGAAGTTGAAGCCGTGCGCGGTTGTCGGGTGCATGCCGACTGCGGCGTCCCCCAGCAGCGCGAAACGCCGGCCGACGAAACGCGCGGCATAGGCCGTCACCACCGGCACGGCATGTCGCCCGCCAACCGGCCGCATGGCGCCCAGCCGGCCCCGGTAGCGCCGGGTCAGCTCGCGGCCGAATGCTGCGTCGTCCATCCGCAGCAAGGCAGTCGCATCAGCCTCGCCGACCGTCAGCACGGCGGAGGACCGATTGCCATTCAGGGGCAGCGTCACCAGGGTTTGGCCATACTCGAACCAGGCCGTAGCCGTCTCCTGGTGCGGAAGGGGATGTGCGACCGGGCAGACCAGCATCCGTTGCCGGTAGTCGTGCAGCGCTGCGCCGATGCCCTGCTGCTGACGCAGCCGCGACCGCCTGGTGTCGGCCGCGACGACCAACGCCGCCGTCAGCACCTGGCCGTCGGACAGGGTGGCCGTCGTGCCGCCCCCCTGCGCCCGGACCGCAGCCACCGACAGGCCCGGCAGCACGGCCACGCTTGGAAGACCCCGCACGATGGCGTGCAGGCTGCGGCGAAGCCAATGGTTGGGCACGAAACGCCCCAGCATGCCGCTGCCCGTCCCGCCTTGCCCAAGCTGCATGGCGTAGTCGGATGGCCCGTTGAGCACCTGCATGCGGCGCAACGGCGCGATCTGGCTCGCCGGGATCTTGGCCCAGGCGCCCAGCGCCGCCAGCATCGCGACGCTGTGGTCGGTCAGCGCGATCTCCCTGCCATCGTCGGCGGGGTCCGCCAAGGCTGCTTCCGTCTGCGGATCAACCAGCGCAATCCGCAGGCCGGAGCCGGCCAGGGACGCGGCGAATGCCAAGCCCACCGGCCCGGCCCCGGCAACGACGATATCGAAAGCTCGTGCCACGCTGTCCCACCTGATCCTGTCCCGGCCTAGATGAGGCGGTGACGGGCAACCGGAAAGGGCACGCTCGGCTCCTTGGTGGAGCGGGGGTAGGCCTTTGCCGTTCAGTGGGTCACTCGCAAGGAATGACGATGACCGGCTAGGTTAGAATACACCGATCTGCCTTCGTTTCTGGGTCGTCGGATTTCTGACCGAGCATGTCGCGAGCATCTTCTGGGCCGTGGTCTTCGAAGCGTGGCGTGCACGGCGGCGTTCGGCGGGTCCATTCCCGATGCTGCGGGACGCGTTGGTGATGTCGGCGGTCGCGGCAGCGGTGGACTGCGGCGTAACGCCGAAGCGGTTCACCCCAGGATAGGAGTTCGTGTTGTCCAAGAAGGGCATGGCGGTCGCCTATGGCAGGTTGGCGGTCGGACTAGCCGCCGGCGCGCTGCTGACGCAATCGGCCCGGCGCCATGGCAACTGACCCAGCCCGCCTTCGGCAGTGAAAGGCCATGTATTAAGTGGTGAATGGCCGAAGCTGCCAGTCTATTATGGAGGGTGTTGCTGCGGTACGTGGACGTAAGCCGTCCAGCAGATTAGCCGCTGGCAACAACCCGATGTTTCCCCGAGCGTGACAGAAGCAGGAGCTTGCTCTAACCGCCTCGGGAATGTGAGGCCTTGAACACTTGTCCACTGAGAGAATCTGGCAGATGCAACCGCGTTGCCGTTGGAGTGATCTCGATGCCTAGTTTGTTCGACCCTATCCGCCTAGGCGCCATTGCCGCGCCGAACCGGATCATCATGGCGCCGTTGACCCGGGGGCGGGCCACGCGGGAGCACGTCCCGACACCTTTGATGGCGGAGTACTACGCCCAGCGCGCTGGCGCTGGCTTGATCATCTCCGAAGCCACCGGCATCAGTCAGCAAGGCCTAGGCTGGCCGTATGCGCCGGGCCTGTGGAACGCGGAGCAGGTCGTCGCGTGGCAGCCCGTCACAGCGGCGGTCCACCAGGCCGGTGGACGCATTGCGGCACAGCTTTGGCACATGGGGCAGTTGGTGCATCCGGACTTCCTGGGCGGCCAGCCACCGGTCGCCGCGTCGGCCACCACGGCACCGGATGCTGCCCATACCTACGATGGCAAGAAGCCGTATCACCAGGCACGGGCGCTGCGGCTGGACGAGATCCCGGCCCTCCTCGACGACTATCGCCGGGCCGCTCGCAACGCGCTCGACGCAGGATTCGATGGCGTGCAGATCCATGCCGCCAATGGCTACCTGATCGACGAGTTCCTGCGCGACGGCACCAACCACCGGACCGACGCTTATGGTGGCCCGGTGGAGAGTCGCGTCCGCCTGCTGCGGGAGGTCGTGCAGGCGGTGGCGGAGACCGTGGGTGCCGACCGGACCGGCGTGCGGCTGTCGCCGAACGGCGCCATCCAGGGTTGCAACGATAGTGACCCGGCGCGCCTGTTCGTAGCGGCAGCCGAAGTGCTGCAGGAAGCCAGCATCGCCTATCTGGAGATGCGGGAGCCTGGAGAGGGTGGCACGTTCGGGACGTCCGACCATCCCCCGATCGCGCCCATGATGCGGCATGTTTTCACCGGGCCCATGATTTTGAATTCCGACTACGACTCGGCAGGCGCCATCGCGGCGGTGGCGGATGGCAAGGCGGATGCGATTGCGTTCGGCCGACCGTTCATCGCCAACCCCGACCTGCCGCGACGCATTGCCGAAAGCGTGCCGCTCGCCAAGGATGTGGCCCGCACATGGTATAGTCAGGGTCCCGTGGGTTACGTGGACTACCCGGCTGCCGCCTGACTTCGACAGGCCGGGCTGCCAACTCGGCAGCCCGGCGCCTCGCGGCTATCGTGGAGAAAGACAGGTCGTATGGCACGCTCAAGGGTAAACATCGGGGGCTCGATACACCCTTGACCAAGCTGGGAGGATGCGGGCTACCGGAG
>CAXTOB010000744.1:0-2995 GCA_964245505.1 uncultured Acetobacteraceae bacterium
CTCGTTCGACGGCAGTTCGAGCACCACGCGCAGCTTTGACGGCGGCACCCCGAAGCCCTCCAGCGCCGCCTCGAACACCGACCGCGTGCCGGACCCAGCCTCCCGCAGCACCCAGTCGCTCTCGGTCAACCGATCCGCGGTGACCGCGCCGCACTTGGCCCAAGGGTGTTCCAGTCCCACGACGATGACGAGTTGGTCACGCGCCACCACCCGGCTTTCAAGTGCGGGATCGTCCACGGCGCCCTCGACGAAGCCAAGCTCGGCCGAGCCGGCGTGGATCGCCGCCGCGACCTGCATGGTGTTGCCGACCCCCAGGCGGATATCGACGCCGGGGTGCGCGCGCCGGAACGCCACCAGGTGCCTCGGCAGCCAGTAGCTTGCGATGGTCTGGCTGGCTTGCACGACCAGGGTGCCGCGCTTTAGGCCGCCCAGCTCCGATAGGACAAGCTCGGCCGCCTCCGCCCGGACCAGGACGGCCCTTGCCTCGATGAGGAACAGGGTGCCGGCCTCGGTCAACTCGATACCGCGGCCGACGCGGTGGAACAGCTTGGCGCCGTGGCGGCCCTCAAGCGCCGCGATGGAGGCGCTCGCGGCCGACTGCGCGATGTTGAGCGCCTCGGCCGCACGGGTGACGTGCTGGCGCTCGGCGACGGCGACGAAGACGCGGAGCTGCTCAAGGGTCATGCCGGGCAGCATGGCGCTTTGCCGAGCCCTGCGCCATGTGCCGGGATGACGCCGGGCGGTGCGTGCGGGGAGACGGCGCTGTCTTCGTGTTCAGACCTGACTGCCTGCCGACCCGGCGTGCTGCGAGAGCCAGGACGCGCAAACGTCGTTATACTGGATGCGCTTTGCTCTAACCGCTTCCGTCTTTGCGAGGAGCGGAGCGGCGCGGCAACCCAGGGCGGCACCGACCGCGCTGTCGGCTCTGGATTGCTGCGCCGCAAGCGGCTCGCAATGACGCCTCGGCAACGTAAAGCTCAATGCGAGGGATCATTGATACTATGCCGTTTGGGACATTATACCAACGGCCCTCCGCTTTGACCGTTTCTTTGCTTACATCACGCCCCGAAACGCGTCAGCGAAAACGGTCAAAGCGGAGGGCCGTTGGTATTACACAGATCGGCCATCTGCTGGCGGACCGCCGCCGTCATCGCCCATCGGCTGGCACAGCCCCTACCCCGCCCGCGCGATCCCAGCCGTGGACGCCCATTGACCCACATCCTCCTTGCGGATCGCCGCCGCCATCATGTCCGGGAACAGGTCGGGCGTACACGCGAAGCTCGGCACGCCCAACGCTGCCAACTGCCCGGCGAGGTGCCGGTCATAGGACGACGCGCCCTCGTCGCTCAGGGCCAGAAGCGTGATGAATTGCACCCCTGCAGACACCAGCCGGTGCGCCCGCGCCAGCAGCCCGGCGGCCACCCCACCCTCATACAAGTCGCTGACCAGCACCAGGATCGTGTCGTCCGGACGCTCGACCAGGCCCTCGCAGTAGCCGATGGCCCGGTTGATGTCGGTGCCTCCACCCAGTTGCACGCTGAACAGCACGTCTACAGGGTCCGCCAACTGGTCCGTCAGGTCCACCACGGACGTGTCGAACACCACCAGCCGCGTTCGCACCGCCGGCAGCGACGCCAGCACCGCGCCGCAGATGCTGCTGTAAACCACCGAGTTCGCCATGCTGCCGCTTTGGTCGATGCACAGCACGACATCCCGCAGGTTCGGCCGGGCCGCCCGCCCGTGGCCGATGCGGGTTTCGGGAATGATCGTGCCTAAATCCTGCTGGTAGTGGCGCAGGTTGGCGCGAATGGTCCGGTTCCAGTCGATCTCGCTATGGCGCGGGCGGCGATTGCGAATCCCCCGCCTCAGGGCGCCGCCGACCGCCTGGCGCAGCGGCGCCTCCAGCTTGCGGAGCAGCTCCTCCACCACACGCCGCACCACCAGGCGCGCCGTTTCCTTCACCGTGCCGCCCAGCAGCCCGCGCATGGCGATCAGTTGCGACACCAGGTGGATGTCGGGCTGCATCGCCTCCATCATCTCCGGCTGCAGCAGAAGCTGCTTGAGGTCCAACCGCTCGAAGGCGTCCCGCTGCAGCACCTGCACGACGGAGCTTGGGAAATAGCTGCGTATGTCGCCAAGCCACCGCGGCACGGACGGCGCCGATGCGCCCAGCCCGGCCGATCGCTTGCTGTCGTAAAGCGCGTCGAGTGCCCGGTCCATGCCGAGGTCCGTGCCCATCAGCGCAAAGCCCGTCCCGTCCGCCGCGCCAGCGCCCAGTGCGAGGCGCCACCGGCGCAGCCGTTCGTCCTCGTTCATGCCGGCGTCCCTGGTATGCGGGCGTCCCTGATCAATCCGGCATCCCTGGTCAACCTGGCGCCCCTAGTCATGCCGGCGTCCCCAGCAACAAGCGCAGCACCGGCAGGACGCGGGCGGCGCGGGCCTCGTCGAAGCCGTCCGGTTCGGCAACTTGGGCCGAGCCGCTCCGGAGGCGCTCGCCGATCATGCGGCGCTCCGGCGCGGCGAAGGTGGCCAAGGTGCGGCGGACCAAGGGCAGGACTTCCACGAACCGCTCCTCGGTCAGCCCGGTCAGCCACTCATCCAAGATGGGCAGCAGCGCCGCGTCATGCAGCAGCACGGCGCCGCTGCCCGCCAGGAAGCCCTCGATCCACGCCGCGGCCTCGGCGGGCGCGGCGGCATGGGACAGGGCGAGGCCGAGTCGCCGTCCCGCCTGTTCCGCAGTGAAGTGGTGCATATCCAGCAACAGCCGTGTGGCGCGCCCGACAACGCGGCCATTCACTGTGTCCTGGTCTGCCAGCCGGGCCAGTGCCGCGGTCCATTCTTGCTGCAGCTCCGGCTGCTCCAACAACGCGACCGCCTGCTGCACCGCGCCCAGGCGGCCCTGCGCCTTGGCTGCCGCCTCGTCGTCCAGGGACAAGCAGCCCGCTACCAGCCCGGCAGCGACCCGCGTCACGATGCCGCCCACGATCCCCAGCAC
>CAXTOB010000745.1:0-2987 GCA_964245505.1 uncultured Acetobacteraceae bacterium
GCACGACTGGGGATCGGCGCTTGGCTTCGACTGGGCGACCCGGCATCCCGAACGCGTCGCCGGCATCTGCTACATGGAAGCGCTCGTCACGCCGTTCACGCGGGAGGAGTGGGCGGTTCCTGCGCGCGCGCCTCTCCGCGACATGTGCTCGGCGGCCGGTGAGAAGCTGGTCCTCGAACAGAACATGTTCGTCGAGCAGTACGTCCCGAACCTGATCCAGCGCACGCTGTCCGAGGCCGAAATGCAGGCCTACCGCGCACCCTTCCTCGAACCCGGCGAGGGTCGTCGCCCGACGCTGACTTGGCCGCGGCAAATACCTGTCGAGACAGAGCCGGCCGACGTCGCGTCGATTGTTGTCGGCTATGGCAAGGCAATGGCCCAGAGCACGACGCCGAAACTGTTCATCAACGCGGACCCTGGCCGCCTCCTGAGCGGGCGTACCCGCGAGCTTTGCAGGACTTGGCCGAACCAGACGGAGATCACCGTGCCAGGCAAGCACTACATCCAGGAGGACAGCCCCGACCAGATCGGCACGGCGATGGCCGACTTCGTGCGGAAGCTGGATGCCTCGTAGCCTGGCGCATCTGAAAACAGGCTCGTTCCAGGCCCGATAGCCTGTTGATCTCACTGGCTCTGTTGCGAGAGGAAGTCCTGGACAAGTTGCACCGTCGCCTCGGGATTTTCCTCCATCAGCCAGTGCCCCGAGGCCGGCACGACGGCCCCCTCCACGTGATCGGCGACGAACCGCATGATCACCTCGGCCCTTGATCCGGCGCCTGCTTCGCCGCCAATGGCGAGGATCGGGAATGCGAGTTTGCCGCCTTCCTCGATGTATTTCCTGTTGTCCTCGGCATCCTGCGAAAAGGCGTTGAACTGTGCGAAGCCGGCCCGCATCGCGCCCGGCAGGGCGTAGAGCGCGGCATAGTGCTCCCGCATGGCCTCGCCGATATCGGCCGGGTTGGCGGCGTAGTCGTTCCAGAAATGGTCGAGGTAGATGCGCTCGCGGCCAGCCACCAAGCGCTCCATGTCAGGGCCGCCGAAGCCGAAATGCCAGGCCTTGGGATTGCTCGCGATCTGCTCCCATGGATCGATGCCGGGGATCGGCGCCTCCATCTGCGCCCAGCGCGTAACGCGATCCCTGTGCTGGGCGGCGAAGGCAAAGGCGAGCAGGCTGCCCATGTCGTTGGACACCAGTGCCGTCCGCTCGATCCCGAGCGCGTCCAGCACGCCTGCCACGTCGCCGGCCTGGGTTTTCTTGTCGTAGCCGCCCTCCGGCTTGGACGACAGACCGAAGCCGCGCAGGTCCGGGGCAATCACGGTGTGCGTGTCGGCCAACGCCGCTGCCAAGGGTGCCCAGGAGTCGCCGGTCAGGCCGTAGCCGTGTAGCAGCATCACCGCCGGGCCGCTGCCGCCGACCCGGGTGTGGATGGTCGCTCCGTTGGTCTCGATTTCGCGCGTTGTGAAGCTGTCCGGATAGGGGGTCAGCACGCCCTTCGGGTAGGTAGAAGTCATGGTGGAACTCCTGGAGGAGGCAGCGACGTGGATACTAGGTCAGGCGAAACGATGGACCGCCTCCGCCGCGTGGTCCTGGTAGGCCGGGTTCGCCAGGTCCGGGACGATTTCGCTTTGGTCGATCACCGGGCCGGTCAGGGCGTTGGCCTGGCTGGCGTAGAACACGCCGCTTTTCAGCGCGGGGTCGTTCAGCCCGTCCACCAGCCGCTTGGCGCCCTTGTCCACGCCCTGCACCAGCCCGAACGCCGGCAGCACCACGGGCATGAGCACGAACTTCATCAACAGGCGCACCGGCAACGGGAAGTCGCGCGCAACCTGGGTGCCGCCCGTGTTGCCGGGGCTGACCGTCAGCAGCTTCAGCTCCGGATTCCGCCGCGCCATGGCCGCCATCCACATGGCACCAACAAGCTTCACCTGCCCATAGGCCAGCGTGCCGTTCGGCTTGCGCCCCCGGAACCAGCTTCCGTCGCACAGCGAAGCGAACTCGTCCGCAGAGAACGTAGTCATGACGGGCCGCTTCATCCCGAGCTTCGGGACGCCGCGGGCCGCCTCGCTGCCGGCGAACACAGCCGCCCGCTTCAGCTTGCCGGCCGCGATCAGCTCGTCCAGCAGGATCACGTGGCCCAGCACGTTGGAGGCGAAGATCTCCGTCACGCCGTCCTTGGTCAGCGCCAGCGGCGTCTTGCCGCCCGAACCGCCGGCGTTCATCACCAGGTCGTCGACCGGCGCGTCCAAGGACGCCAGAGCCGTGCGGACCGAGGCCGGATCGGACACGTCCATGACAGTGACGGTGAAGATCGACTTGCCCGTCGAAGCCTGCAATTCCTGCTTGGCGGCATCCGCCTTGGCGCGGTTGCGGCAGGCCAGGATGATCCTCCCGTATTGCCCGGACATGGCCAGTTGGCGTGCGACTTCCTTGCCGATGCCGACATTGGCGCCGGTGATCATCGCGACCCGGCTTGCGGGATGATCCATCTTGCTCTCCGCCATTGGATTGTCTACCATGCAGTACGTTATTGAACGAACGAGAGCGGGCGTCAAGGGTTCCATACTCGATGGTAGCAAACACTGTAGCCAAGCGGCTTCCCGGACGGCCCCGCGAGTTCGATCCAGGAGAGGCGTTGGACCGAGCTGTCGAGATGTTCTGGGCTGACGGCTTCGAGGGCGTCGATGTGGACCGGATTGCCCGCGCGGTCGGCGTCACCAAGCCTAGCCTTTACCGGCTGTTCGGCGACAAGTCCGCGCTGTTTCTCCACGCTTTGCAGCGATACGGCGAGACGGTTGGCGCTGCCCCCCTCGCCGCCTTCCAGGCGGAGCCGGACATCGCTGGTGCCGTGCGGGCCTTGCTTGAAGCGTCGGTGGTAGCCGGCACGCCGGAAAGAGGGCCGAAGGGCTGCCTGATGGCGTGCGTGGCCATCGTGCAGGCTGAACACTCGCCGGAGATACGGGCCGCGATCACGCGCGGACTTGCTGGC
>CAXTOB010000746.1:0-2984 GCA_964245505.1 uncultured Acetobacteraceae bacterium
CCGGCATACAGGGCGGCGGTCGCGACCAGCAGGCCGGGCAGCCCTGCGAGGGTGCCGGCGGCGGCGGCCCCGGCCAGCACGTCTGCCAGGGCGGTCACCACGTTCGCCGGGCGGGCAAGCGTCAGGTAGGCCCAAAGCCGGCTGGCTTGGATTGGATTCGGGGATGCCGTCGTGATGCTCATGCGGATTTCCAATCGGTAAAGCGGCTGCAGTCGCTGCGAGCCTGCGGCCATAAAAACGAGGCGATGAAATGAACCAGATCAGCAGGCCGCCAGGCGCCATCACGGCGCTCCACCGCTGGTTGGCCGCGCAAGGAGAGGACGGCCTGGCCTGGCTTGACGCGGCTGCCGGCGGCATTGCCGCGGGGGGAGGAGATCGCGCCATGTTCACCGCCTTTGCCGCGGCGCCCCGGCGTGTCGGGCGGGAGGAGATGCCGGTTTTCCTGCACCAAGGTTTCGTGTTGAAGGGCTGGACGCGGGACCAGGCGGCCCGGACCATGCTGTTGCTGACCTATCCGCCTGATGCGGGATATCTGCCGATGCTCGACCGGCTGTTCCAGGCCGCAGACCTTGGCGAGTTGGTTTGTCTCTACCAGGCGCTCTCCCTGCTGCCATTTCCGGAAGCGCACCGGGCCCGGGCAGCGGAGGGGCTGCGCAGCAACATCCTTTCGGTCTTCCGTGCCGTGGCGGTGGACAACCCCTATCCGGCAGCCTGGCTGGACGAGGGAGCGTGGAACCAGATGATCGTGAAGGCAGTGTTCGTCGGCTGCCCCCTGCATGGGATCGTTGGCCTCGACGACAGGGCCAACCTGGCGCTGGCGGCCATACTGGTGGACTACGCGCGTGAACGCCGGGTTGCTGGGCGTCCCGTGCCGGCGGGCTTGTGGCGGCTGGTTGGGCCGTTCGCCAACCACGGGCAAGCGCTGGACGAGATGTGCCAAGCCTTGAACGGCGGTGGACCTAGCGGCCAGGCGGCTGCCCTTGCTATGTCGAACAGCCATGACCCGATCGTCGTGGCGGCGCTGGATGCCCAGCCGGACCTTGCAGGCCTTGCCAGGTCCGGCAAGCTGTCCTGGGAGGGCTTGGGGTTTTAGGCAGCTCCCTTCCGGGATGGCGCTTTTGGTCACTTGGTTGGCCGCTGGTTGAGTGGCTGAACCTGTGCGCTGGTAAACCAACCGGAGCAAACGTGCTCCCGGAAAACCCTAAAAGAATAATGTGCCTTTTGACACCATGCCGCTGCTTTGGTCCAGAAGTCGCAGCAGCAATGCCGAATTTCGAACATAGACTGCCCTCCATTCTACAATGCCGAACCGTTTTCCGGATTGCTTGTCCTCCTGCACTTTCTAAGTCTGATCGCCCAGAGGATAACCACGCATCTTTTACCGGCAAGCTGAGGGTTACCATTGGAAAGCATGGACATCAGCGTGCATGACGTCCTCCCGCATTTGGGAGGAAGGAGCTTGGTATTTGTCGGCCTGATGGGCGCGGGCAAGACCAGCATCGGGCGCCGCATGGCCGCCCGCATGGGCCTGCCGTTCCGCGACGCCGACTCCGAGATCGAGCTGGCCGCCGGCTGCAGCGTGCCGGAGATCTTCCGCCGCTACGGCGAGCGCGACTTCCGCGACGGCGAGCGCCGGGTGATCCGCCGCCTGCTGGCCGGCGACCCGCTGGTGCTGGCCACCGGCGGCGGCGCCTACATGGACGCGGAAACCCGGGCGACCATCCGGCGCGAGGGCGTGTCGGTCTGGCTGCGCTGCAAGCTGCCCACCCTGGTGCGCCGGGTCGCCGGGCGCAGCAACCGCCCGCTGCTGGCCGACGGCAACGCCGCCGACACGCTGGCCCGGCTGATGGAGGTCCGCCACCCCACCTACGCCGAAGCCGACGTGGTGGTTGACTGCGGCGACGAGCCGCCGGACCACACCACGGCCAAGGTGCTGCAGGCCCTGCGCGACTGGCGCCCGGCCCGGCGGCTGCACGTGGCGCTGTCGTCGTCCGCCTACGACGTGGTGGTCGGCGACGGACTGCTGGCCCGCGCCGGCGCGCTGCTGGCGCCGGTGATCCCGCAAAAGCGCGCGGTGGTCGTCACCGACGCGACCGTGGCCGCCCTGCACCTGCCGGCCCTGCTGGACGGCTTGGCGCAGACCGGCATCGCGACCAGCACCGTCGTGGTGCCGCCGGGCGAGGCGTCCAAGAGCATGGACGGCTATGCCCGTGTGGTGGCGGCGCTGCTGGATGCCGGGGTGGAGCGGCGGACGACGGTGATCGCACTCGGCGGCGGCGTGGTCGGCGACCTGGCCGGGTTTGCCGCGGCGACGACGCTGCGCGGCCTGCCGTTCGTGCAGGTGCCGACGACGCTGCTCGCCCAGGTGGACAGCCGCGTCGGCGGCAAGACCGGCATCAACACCGTGCACGGCAAGAACCTGCTGGGCGCCTTTCACCAGCCGCGGATGGTGCTGGCGGACACCGGCGTGCTGGGCACGCTGCCAGCGCGGGAGTTGCGGGCGGGCTATGCGGAGATCGTGAAGGCCGGGCTGATCGGCGACGCGGCGTTCTTTGACTGGTGCGAGGCGCAAGGGGCGGCGCTGACCGGCGGCGACCCGGCGCTGCAGGCCGAGGCGGTGCTGCGCGCCTGCGCCTTCAAGGCCGCGGTGGTCGGCGACGACGAGCGGGAGGAGGCGCCGAACGGCGGGCGGGCGCTGCTGAACCTGGGCCACACGTTCGGCCACGCGCTGGAGGCGGAGGTTGGCTACGGCGGCGGCCTGCTGCACGGCGAGGCGGTGGCGGTGGGCTTAGGCATGGCGTTCCGGCTGTCGGCGCGGCTGGGGCTGTGCGAGGCGGAGGACGCGGCGCGGGTGGGCGCGCACCTGGAAGCGGTGGGGCTTGCGAGCGAGATCGGCATGCTGAACCGGCGGTTCTCGGCGGCGCGGCTGGTCGGGCACATGCGGCGGGACAAGAAGACGCGGGACGGCGCACTGCGGTTCGTGC
>CAXTOB010000747.1:0-2971 GCA_964245505.1 uncultured Acetobacteraceae bacterium
GTCAGCTTTCTTGATGTCAACGTTGCGCAGTCGCAGCTGCTGCAGAGCCAGAACGATCTGGCGGATAGCGACACACGGATTGCGGCTGGGCTGGTGGCGCTTTATCGGGCGCTGGGTGGGGGTTGGGAGATCGCGGAGACCGGCGGCGCATCGGGGCGCTGAGTCGGCGTGGCTGCATCAGGGCGTTTGGGCGAAGGGTCCGCGCGCGGCAACGCATAAAACTTTTCCCCGACGAGTTGGCACTCGCCGCCGCTTTTCCTTGAGCAGCCGGTCAACATGGCACCATGTGCAGAGGGCCAGGATTGTCGATACACCTATCGCCCTAGTCAGGCTGTTAACACAATATGGCATAGCTGCCCGTCAGAGTTGTATTCCGCAAGCGATGGAACGAATGGCTTAGCTGCTGCGTTGCCGACCCACCCGCTGATTCGGGTGTCGGACCGGTTGGGTGTTAGGCTGGATTACCGGCCTAATGCCCGACGGAAATGCGGACAGGCTTGGCGTCTCGCCTTACCTGCTCATGTGTGCGATCTGGTCCGGCAGGTTTTTTGTTAGGAGGCCGCAATGCTAACTGCGGTCGTTTGGTCGTTTCACATTAGTTGGAGTTTGAATATGCGTATTCTTCCGTTGCTGCTGGTGCCGATGCTTGCCTTTGCAGGATGCGCGGCCGAGTCAAAGGCACCACCAGTGTCCTCGAGCCGTAATTCGCAGGGTTCCGCAGAGCAAGAGCCAGAGCCCCCTAACAGCCTGCCCCGTGGCGCCTCCATTGATTCGCCGCTCACCGGCCGGGTTGGCAATATCGAGAATACCCGGGTTGGACCATCCATGGTTGCTCCTCGTCAGTAATTCGGCGCTCTCTGTTTTCCTGGAGGCCGTGTCACAGCAAACCGTAAAATGAACGGCTTGCTGTAGGGACCGTAAGTAAACTGAGAGGTTAAAAACTGCTGCCGACGGGATGTTTAGTCTCTGTCGGTAGCAGTTTTCTCTATTATAACGCAGTCACTTGTTAAAATCAACTACGTGGGCTTTGACGCAAAGCGGCCATGTAACAGTTTTGCTGTAGTTTTAACTTTTGAGTCTGGGCGGAAATTGACCTTTTAACGGCGGCATCCCTGAGCAGCCGTGACGGGGTTCTTTGAGGTGCAAGCCTGTGACTGGGAACCATCCGCCATTGGTAGCAGCATACCCACAGTAGAGGGGCCGAGCGGTCATCCCAGCTCGAACCGCACTCCTGTTTCCTGCTCCGACAGTTCCCACAGTTGCACTCCGGCCCCGGCATCCTCAGCTTGCGGCATGACCTGAGATGGCCCGACCTCGCCCTTGATCTCCATGAATCCGTTGGGGCCATAGTATCCGCCGGCCTCAGCCTCGGGCGCCAGCGCCGCATACAGGATCGGCAGCGCTCCGCGAGCGGCGGATTGGCCGAGCACGCGGAAGGCGCCTTCCATCATCGCTTTCTTTAACCCCGGCTTACCGGCCCCAGGTCCGTTGCCGATCAGGTCGGTCACTGCCCAGCCAGGATGCGCTGCAATGCTCCGCAGTGGCCAGCCCGACGCCGTTGCCCGGCGCTGCAGCTCCCGCGCGAACATCAGCATCGCCAGCTTGCTCTGCCCGTAGGCCGTCCAGGGCTTGTAGGACTGGGCCGCCTGCGGATCGCCGAAGTCCATCCGCGCGCGCCGATGCGCCAAGCTGCTGACGCTCACGACCCGGGCAGAGCTGGACGCCAGCAACTGGGGGAGCAAGCGAGCAGTGAGCGCGAAGTGGCCGAGATAGTTCGTGCCGAACTGCAGCTCGAATCCGTCTGCTGTCACCTGCCGCGTTGGCAGCGCCATCACGCCGGCGTTGTTGACCAGCACGGACACTGCTGGGTGCGCGGCGGTGACCCGGCCGGCGAACATCGCCACCGAATCGAGGCTGGCCAAGTCTAGCAGCTCGAAACGAGCCATGCTTCCTGGCGCCTGTGCCGTAAGGCGTGCCAAGGCATCTGCACCCTTCACTGGGTTGCGCCCAGCCAAGATAGTCATGGCGCCCTGCTGCGCCAGGCCGAGCGCGGTTTCCCAGCCTAAACCGCCGGTCGCGCCGGTGACGATGGCAATCTTGCCGTCCAGCCTCGGAGCATCCGTCAAGGACCAGGGCATCAGCTTACCATCAGTCTCGATGCCGCTGCGCTGGTCGTTCGACCCGGCTTCACTTGCGACTCCTACCCGCCGACAGCAGCAGGCGGAACTCACAGGCGGAAAGCCCGCCTCGCTCCTGCGCCCGGCAATCCACACCAGCCGGCTCCGCACAACGCATTATCAGGCGAGTGCTCAGCAATGCGGCTCCAGTGGGGTGAACTCGGACAGCTTGCCGCGCATGACGAAGTCGGTGAAGTCCATCTGCAGCTCGTCCGAGACGCCGTTGGCCCAGTACTTCATGCCTACCTCGTAATCCGGGCTGCCTGCCACGTGTTCCTTCGTGTCGGGCGCCTTTTCCCGGTCGAAGAAGGCGATGCGGACCCGGCCTGCCGGCAGGTTCGCCAGTTGCGGGTAAGGTGCCGCGCCGCCCGGCCCCCAGTTGATGATGGCAACGGAGCTGTCCTGCACGCCGCGCTCGCCGGTGCCGTCGAACACCGGGAGGGCGATGAAGTGCTTGCCGGCGGTGGCGGCGGCGATGATCGCCTCGGTATGACCCATCGGAAATACCGTGCCGGCCGGCAGCGTCACCGTCTTGTCCTCCGGCTGGGTGTAGTGGACGTGCCCAGGGCCGCCGATGGAGTCGAGGCTGGCGGTTCCCTCGACCTGCTCGGTGACTGCGGTGTCGGTGGTTTGCCGCATCAAGAAGCGCATGGACAAGCCGTCCTTGCTTTCGAACGTGGCGTAGTCGGCGACGGAGTCGATGTCCTGGCCGTCGCGGTTGGTAAGGGTGAGCGCCAGGCGCTGGCGGGTGGCCCAGCCTTCGCAGGCGTCGGTCAGCTCGTAGGCCATAGTGC
>CAXTOB010000748.1:0-2969 GCA_964245505.1 uncultured Acetobacteraceae bacterium
CGCCGACGCCCAGCTCCGCGCCGGCCAGCAAGGGGGCGGAGCCGAGGCTGAGGCGGATGTCTTGCAGCAGCAGGAGGGGTGGGGCCATGCATCGGGGTATGGGTCGCCGGCGCTTCCTGTGCAACCCGGCTGACCTATGGCACATGGGGGCCGACGATCGGAGGAGCCGCCTTGCCGACCCCAGCCCTGACCCGGCGCGCTGCCCTTGCCCTGCCGGCCCTGCTGCTGACCCGCCCCGCTCGCGCCGCCGAACCGCTGCGCATCGGCCTGCTGCACACCCTGTCGCCGGCGCCGCTGTATATCGCGATGGAGCGCGGCTACTTCGCCAATGAGGGCTTGGCCGCCGAGTTCCGCTTCTTCGAGGCCGCGCAGCCCATCGCCGCGGCGGCGGTATCCGGCGACATCGACGTGGGCATCACCGCGCTGACCGGCGGCTTCTTCAGCCTGGCCGGGCGCGGCACGTTGAAGGTGATCGGCGGCGCGCTGCACGAAGAAAAAGGCTACCACGGCACAGCGATCCTGGCATCGCGCAAGGCGTGTGACGCCGGCCTGACCAACCCGGCGAAGCTGGGCGGCCATAGCTTCGGCATCACCCAGTTCGGCTCCTCGTTCCACTACATGATCGGCCGCATCGCCGAGGCGGAGGGTTTCGACCTGAAATCCATGACGCTGCGCCCGTTGCAGGGCATCGGCAACATGGTGGCCGCGGTGCGGACGGGTCAGGTGGACGCAACGATGGCCATCGCCAGCATGGCCCGGCCGGTGGACGCATCCGGCGAGGCGCGGATCATCGGCTGGGCCGGCGACCTCGTGCCCTACCAGGTCACCGCCGTGTTCGCGCCGGTGCGGGTCATCAGGGACCGCCCGGATGCTCTGCATCGGTTCGCCCGCGCCTATCAGCGGGGCATCGCCGATTACCGGGACGCCTTCCTGCGCCTCGACGGCGCCGGGCATCCGGTGCGGGATGCCAAGGCAGATGCCCTGATCCCGCTCATCCAGAAGTACATCTATGCCGGCGACCCCAACGGCCCCCGTCGGATCAGCGAGGACGTTGGCTACTACGACGAGGGCGGGCGCCTGGACGTACGGGACGTGGCGTCGCAGCTACGGTGGTTCGCAGACC
Organism: uncultured Acetobacteraceae bacterium; assembly: GCA_964245505.1. Lineage (GTDB taxonomy): Bacteria > Pseudomonadota > Alphaproteobacteria > Acetobacterales > Acetobacteraceae > DASWOJ01. Next base: position 1,124 of record CAXTOB010000748.1, read on the forward strand.
AAGGCCTGGTCAAGAACGCGCCGGATGCCGCGGATATCATGGACACCAGCTTCATCGGCGCCCTGCCGGCCTGATGCAGGAATCGTCGGTCCGCCTGACGATCCAGGGCGTCGGGCACAGCTACGGCAGCCTGCCGGTGCTGGACGGGATCAACCTGGTGGCCGAGCCGGGGCGGGTCCTAGTACTCGTTGGCCCCTCCGGCTGCGGCAAGAGCACCCTGCTGGGCATCATCGGCGGCATGCTGCGGCCGGACCGCGGCGCCGTACTGATGGAGGGCACCGTGGCCGACGACTGCCTGAACCCGCTGACCCCCGTGTTCCAGGACTTTTCGCTGCTGCCCTGGCGCAGCGTGGCCGGGAACGTGTCCCTGGTGCTGGAGGGCCGGCTGACCCGGCCCGAGCGGGACGCCCGCGTGGCGGAGGTGTTGGCGATGACCGGGCTGACCGACTTCGCCGGCGCCTGGCCGCGGCAGTTGTCCGGCGGGATGCGGCAGCGCGTCGGCATCGCCCGCGCCCTGGCGGTCCGTCCGGCGTGCCTGCTGATGGACGAGCCGCTGTCCGCCCTGGACGCCCAAACCCGCGCACTGCTGCTGGACGAGTTCGCGGCACTGATCGAGCGGGCAGGGACCACGACCGTTTACGTGACCCACAACCTGGGTGAGGCCGTGCGCCTGGGCCATCGCGTCGCCGTGCTGTCCCGCCGGCCCGGCCGGGTGCGGGCAGTGGTGGAGATCGACCGGCCGCTCCGCGGGCGCAACCAGGCCGACCCGGACCTGCTGGGGATCGAGGCCCAGCTATGGGACATGATCCGCGACGACGCCGCGGCGGCGGAACGGGAGCGCGTGCTTGCGTAGGCTATCCGGCGCCGTGCCGTTCCGCGCCGCCGGCTTCGCGCCCCGGCTGGTGCCGATGGCGGCGGTTGGCACACTCCTGGGCCTGGTCGCGCTATGGCAGTTGGGCGCCAGCGCCGGCGTGATCCCGACGCTGTTCCTGCCGCCGCCGCTCAACATCGTGCGGGCGCTGGGTGCGCTGATCGCGTCGGGAGAGCTATGGCTGCATTTGGGCGCGTCGTTGCAGCGGCTGGCCATCGGCTGGACGCTGGGGACGGTGTGCGGGATCGTGCTGGGGTTCGGCGTCGGGCTGTTCACCCTGTTGCGGTCGCCGGGCATGGCGGTGGTGTCGGCGCTGTATCCGATCCCGAAGATCGCCCTGGTGCCGCTGTTCATCATCTGGTTCGGCATCGGCGAGGGCTCGAAGATCGCCACCCTGGCCCTGGGCGTGTTCTTCCCCACCGTGCTGAACACCGCGGCGGGGGTGGACGGGGTGCCGCGCAACCTGATCCGCATGGGGCAGGCGTTCGGGCTAGGGCGCGGCGCGATCCTGCGCAAGATCGTGCTGCCCGGCGCGCTGCCGGCCATCCTGGGCGGGTTCCGGGTTACGACCGGCATCGCCATCATCTTGCTGGTAGCGGCGGAGATGATCGGGGCGGAGCGGGGGATCGGCGCCTTCGTGCTGCAGGCGGGCAACCTGTATGATACAGATAATCTGCTGGCAGGGATCGTGGTGCTGTCGTTGTTGGGACTTGCGGTGGCCTGGGTGCTGGGGCGGCTGGAACGGTGGCTGCTGGTCTGGCGCTGACCCGTCTTCTGGCCAACGCCCACACCTCGCTAGTGAGGCTGACCCGCGGCGAAGGCGAGAATGTTGGCCAGGCAAATGCCCCCGGTGAACACCAGCAAGGCTTCACGAAGGGTCAGCCCCCATCCCTTGCACTGCGCCAGCCCAAACCACCGCGTGCCCATGATCACCAGTGCAAACACGCCCACCGTCAGCAACGCACCATCCTGTTG
>CAXTOB010000749.1:0-2959 GCA_964245505.1 uncultured Acetobacteraceae bacterium
GGATGCCTATGCTGACGAGGTCGTCCAGGGCTTGGCTGTGGCGGTGGGTGCCTGCCGGCTGTGGGCCGGGGTCGTGCTGCGGGGTGGCCTGGGTTGCGGATGCGGACATGAACGGAACAAGAACATTGTTGGGATGCTGGGGTCAAGGATTGCGTGGGGGTGTGCTGCGGTTTGTTGGCGCGATGATGACGCTAGGCGGACCGGCTTGCGCTCCGGCCGATGCCGGTTGCTGGCCGAGAGCGGCTGGTTTGCTCTGGGGCGGGTGATGGGGAGGAGAGGACGCTTGATGCGGACCGCGGATGGGTGATGCCGCGCGATCCTTGCCGCCCCTGGATTGCCGCGTCGCTGCGCTGCTCGCAATGACGGAAGTGGTTAGGCGAGGATTGCAGTGTCGCTGCGCTCCTCGCAATGACGGAAGCGGTTAAAGCGAAAGACGTTTGATATTATGCCAACTGCCCTTTGCTCTGACCCAGACGTTGCCGAGCCGTCATTGTAAGCCGCGCTTGCGGCGCGAAAATCCAGGGCCGCTAGCAAATCCAGGGCCGCTAGCATTGTGCTTGCTGCTCTGGATTGCCGCGTCGCTGCGCTCCTCGCAATGACGGAAACGGTCAGAGCGAAGGGCGTTTGGTATTACGTCAGGGCCGCTGGTATCGGAATGGAGGCTTCTGCTCCCTTTCTCGTTGGGAGAGATGCCCTGCATCACGGCTGAGGCGCTACCATGGATGAAAGTAGGCATTTTCGTAGCAGGGGTGGGGTGAGGGGGCTTGAACCAACGCCGTCGTTTTTCCGCCAAATCCGCCGCAAATCGAGGCGCACCCGTGACGCGGGCAGCCTTGGAGCTTACTTCAGCTTAAGCCGGGCGATTTTCTTGATTAGGCCGACGCGGGAAATACCTAGGCGGCGTGCGGCCCCGCTCTGGTTGCCGCCAGATGCTGCTAGGGCGTCCCGGAGCATCCGGGTTTCCAGTTGGGCGATCGCGTCGTCTAGCGCTCCGGGGAGAGATTCGGGGCGTGCTTCGGGATCGTCGGTTGGATCGGCTTCTCCGACTGCAAAGCGCAGGCTGGCGATATCGACCGGGCCAGGCGCTGCTAGGGCTGCAGCGAGTTCGACGACGGCGCGGAGTTCGCGGACGTTGCCGGGCCAAATGCGGGTGGTGAGCCAGGTTAGTGCGTCTGGTGAGAGGCGGCTTGGGATGGGAGACCGGCGTAGGAATAGGGCGGCGAGCATGGGAACGTCCTCGCGGCGTTCGGAGAGCGCCGGGGTGCGGATTACGACGCCCTTCAGGCGGTAGAACAGGTCCTCGCGGAAGCTGCCTTGGGCTACCATCGCTTCGAGGTCGCGGTGGGTGGCGGCGAGGACGCGGACGTCCGCACGCTTCTGTATCCGGCCGCCTACGGGGGCGAAGGTGCCTTCCTGTAGGAAGCGCAGCAGCTTTACCTGCATGGGCATCGGCATCTCGCCGACTTCGTCGAGGAACATCGTGCCTTGATGGGCGGTTTCGATCAGGCCGGGCTGGTCGCGGTGGGCGCCGGTGAAGCTGCCCTTGAGATGGCCGAACAGCTCGCTTTCGAGCAGCTCGGCTGAAAGGGCGCCGCAGTGGACGGGTACGAAGGGGCCTCGGGCGCGCGGGCTTGTGGCGTGCAGCGCGCGGGCTACCAGCTCCTTGCCGGTGCCGGTCGGGCCTAGGATGATGACGGCGACGTTGGTGGGGCCGAGCCGGCGGACCATGTCGCGGAGCCGGGTCATGGTGGCGGACCGGCCGGCTAGGCCTAGGTCGTCGGCGCTATCCTGTTGGCGTAGGCGGGTGAGTTCGGCGTCCAGCTTTGCCTTGCGGACGGCGCGGGCGATGATGATGCGCAGCATGTCGGGCTCGATCGGCTTGGCGATGAAGTCCCAGGCGCCGCGCTCCATTGCTTTCAGCGCCAGGTCGTGGTGGGCGTGGCCGGTTAGAACGATGACTGGGGCGGGGGCGAAGGCCGGGATGAGGTCGAGCCCGGCTTCGGGGTCCATGCGCGGCGGCATGGATAGGTCGAGCAGGACCACGTCGGGCCGGGCGTCGGCGTATGCGCGCAGGGCGTGGCCGGCGTCGTCGGCCAGGGTTACGCGGTGGCCGAGGTTGCGGAGCCAGGCGCCGCCGAGCCGCTGGAAGGCGGGTTCGTCGTCGGCCAGCAGGATGTGGCCTTGGTCGTCGTTGGATGCGGGGTTCATTGGGATGCCGCCGGTAGGCTTAGGGTGAAGCAGGTGGTCCAGCCTGGCCTGGCGGTCAGGGCTACTGAGCCGCCGTGCGCTTCCATGATCCGTGCCACGATGGCGAGGCCTAGGCCGGTGCCGCCGGCCCGGCGGGATACGAAGGGCTGGAACAGGCGGTCGCGCAGCTCGGCGGGGATGCCGGGGCCTTGGTCGCAGACGTGGATGCAGACTGCGGCGTCGTTGCCGTCGATTTCGATGCCGATGTGGCCGTTGCCGGCCATGCGGGCGTTTTCGATTAGGTTGTCCAGGGCGCGGCGGAGCTGGTGCGGGTCGGCCCGGACGCGTAGGGAGGGCTTGGCGGGTATGGGTTGGCCGAGGGCGGCGGCGGCGATTTCGGCGGGGTCGAGAGGGATGGGTTCTACCTTCCATGGCTTGGCGTAGTCGAGCAGGTCGTCGGCTAGGCGGGCGATGCGGCGGACCTGGTCGCCGACTTCGCGGCGGGTGTCGGCATCGGCCATTGCGACTGCCATGCTGATGGTGTTCAGGGGGTTGCGGACGTCGTGGGCTACGGTTGCGGCCAGGGCGCCGAGTTCGGTGAGGCGGTCGCGGTGCTGGCGGTCGCGCTCGGCGGTGCGGGTTGCTTCCTGGGTGTCCACGCGGGAGGCCTGCTCGTTGAGGACATCGGCGAACAGGCCGGCGAGGCGCCTTACTCCGGGTGGGGCGGCGTCCCAGCCTTCGAGATCGCAGGTCCAGCCGGTGGGGCCGGCGT
>CAXTOB010000750.1:0-2958 GCA_964245505.1 uncultured Acetobacteraceae bacterium
CAGGTTCCCCGGATCCACCGGCATCCCGAAATACAGCACCCGCCCCCCAGCCCCGACGATGCCGGCCGGCCCGACATCGCGCCGATCCACCACCGCGCTGGCGCCCGCCACCAACAGCAGGTCCGCTCCGTCCGCCATCAGCGCCTGCAGAGCCGCGGCGATCTCCGCCTCATCATGGTTGCAGGTCAGCGGCGGCAGCAGCGTCCCAGTCAACCCGGCCACCCGGGCCGATGTGGCCGCCGCCGTCCCATCCAAGATGCTCGCCTTCAAACCCGGCAGCGTCGTCATCACCAACCCCACCCGCAACGGGCGGAACGGATGCAGGCGCAAGGGAGGCTGCTCCTGCGCGGCAGCCTCAGCCCTCCGCAGGGCCGCCTCCGGAGCGGCGAAGGGAATCACCTTGATAGTCGCAACCATATCGCGCGCCGCGACCGGCGCGGCGTCGGGCAGGGTGCCGACCGTCAGGCTTTCGTCCAGGCCATTGATCCGGTCCAGCGCCGCCCGGTCCACCTGCACCAAGCCAGGCTCAGTCGCCACAAGGTTCACCCGGCCGGTGCTGGCTGGCGACGCCTGCAATCCCGGGCTGACCAGCGCCGCCGCGAGCCGCCGGGCCGCCTCGTCCTCAGCCACGTCGCCCTCGTCGAGCTGCGCGGCGATAACATCAGCCACACCCTCCGCAGCAAGCGCCGCAATGGCGCCGGCATCGAGCACAGCTCCCTTCTTCAGCACACGCCCCGGCAAGCGCCTGGTATGGGCGAGAATAGCACCCTGCGCCAAATTTAGTGGGACGCGGCCAAACCTCATGCCCGGGTGCGCCGCACCGCCACGACCTGGGCCAAGATGGACAGCGCGATCTCCGGCGCCGTGATCGCACCGATATCCAGCCCAACCGGCCCCTGGATGCGCGCCAGCGCCTCATCCTCGTGCCCCAGCGCACGCAGCCGCTCCAGCCGCGCCGCATGGGTGCGCCGAGAACCAAGCGCCCCAATGTAGAACGCCGGAGACTTAAGCGCCCGGTCCAGCGCCGGGTCATCCAGCTTAGGGTCATGCGTCAGCGTGACGATCGCGGTCCGCCCGTCCGGCCGCAACGCATCCAGCGCCTCGTCCGGCCAGTCCGTGCTCATCGCCACACCGGGGAACCGCTCCCCGGAGGCGAACGACCGGCGCGGGTCGGCCACGGTCACGCCGAACCCGAGACCCGCAGCCATCGGCGCCAGCGCCTGTGCGATATGCACTGCGCCAACCACAACCAGCCGGAGCGGCGGGTTGTAGGCATGGAGGAACCAAGCCACTCCATCGGCCTGCACCGTCCCGCTGCGGTCCGTACGCAGCGCATCATCCGCCGGGCCACGCAGGGCAGGGGGCGCGCCGTCGTCGGGCAGCAGCCACTGCTCCCCATCCGGCAAACGGGTCGCCAGGACGGCAGGCCGGCCCTCCGACCGGGCCGCCTGCAAACGACTCAGCAGGTCCGCATTCATCCCAGCCGCTCGACGAACACCTTCAGCTTGCCGCCGCAGGCCAGGCCGACCTCCCAGGCCCGCTCATCCGTCACGCCGAAGTCCAGCAGCTGCGGCACCCCGTCCCGCATGGTCCGCCCCGCCGCTTCCGCCACCGCACCCTCGATACAGCCGCCGCTGACGGAGCCGGCCATCCGCCCACTCGCCGTCACCGCAAGTTGGCTCCCAGCCGGCCGAGGGCTGCTGCCCCAGGTTTCCGTAACCGTCGCGAGCGCAACCTGCTCGCCCTCACGCAGCCATCCCGCAGCAATTTCAATCACATCCAGAACGTCGCTCATCTTGTGCTCCAAGCCGCGCCGGCCCCTCGCGGAGGCGCCGGACGGGACAGCAGATCCACCAGGGCGCGCAGGCTGTCGAGGCTATGGACGGTGCGGAACTCATCCACGTGCGGCAGCATGGCCCGGATACCTCCCGACTTGGGTTGGAACCCATCCCAGCGCAACAGCGGGTTAAGCCAGATCAACCGCCGGCAGGAACGATGCAGCCGGTCCATCTCCTCCGCAAGCCCGGCCGCCCCATCCCGGTCCAGCCCATCCGTCACCAGCAGCACGACCGCCCCTTGCGCCAGCACTCGGCGGGACCAGCGCCGGTTGAACTCGGCCAACGCCTCACCGATGCGTGTGCCGCCGGACCAGTCGGGCACGGCGTGCGACACCATCTGGAACGACACCTCGGGATCGCGGAAGCGGAGCTGCCGAGTAATGTTCGACAGCCGGGTGCCGAACAGGAAGACATGGACCCGGTCGCGGTCATTGGCGACCGCATGCAGGAAGTGCAGCAGGACCTGAGCGTAACGCGCCATGCTGCCCGAGATATCGCACAGGACAACCAGCGGCGGCGGTCGCACGGTACGGGCGCTGCGTGACAGGTCCACGATCTCCCCACCCCGGCGCAGGCTGCGGCGCAGGGTAGCGGCCAGGTCCATACGCGGACCACGGGCATCGGGGCGCAGCCGCCGCGTGCGGCGCAAGTCAAGCGGCAACCGCAAACGCCGGATTTCCGCCTTGGCGCTGCCGACCTGCTCGGCGCTCATCTGCTCGAAGTCCATGGATTGCAGACGCTCGCGCTCGCTGACCGTCATCACGGCGTCCAGTTCGGGCGGGGTATCCTCCTGCTGACGCTGCTGCGGGCGAGGCGGAGCCAAGGCTTCGGCCAGGCGACGGCTGCCCGGGGCAGGCCGCTGCTCCTCAGCCGGCGGCGTGCCATCCAGCAGAGCCAGCGCCATCGCTTGCTGCGCAGCATTCGCGTCACGCCAAAACAAGTCGAAGGCGCGGTCAAACAGCTCCAGATGCTCGTGCCGGTGCACCATCAGGCCGCGCAGGGCAGCACGCACCTGCATACGCTCGCCAATGTCCACCTGGTCCAGCGCCAGCCCAGCCGCCACCACCTCCGCCGGCCCAACCGGCAACCCAGCCCGGCGCAGCAAGCGGGCAAACTGAAC
>CAXTOB010000751.1:0-2945 GCA_964245505.1 uncultured Acetobacteraceae bacterium
AACAAACGCGAAAATAGCCAATTGGCCGCCGCACCCCCAAACTTGCGACGGTCCCTCGGATGAACAAGTCACAGCAGATGCGCTGGTCGCGACGCGGGGCCGACCTGCTGCTGCAGGTGCGGTGCGCCGTCTACAACGGCACGCTCGGTTCCGGCTTCGGACAGAGGTTCCACCCAGCCAACGACCGTTCCTCGCCAATGGCTATCGCGGCGTGACCCCCAATCTCGCGACAGTCCCTCTGCGAAGGCGGTGCATGACATCATCGACGCAAGTCCGACTGCAAATGCGAACCGCCGCATAGCTGCCTCCCCATCATGGTCTTGTGATTTAACCATGGCTGATACCGAATATCTTTAATGCGCAACGTATTGTAATTACGGACTTGTAACGCTTGGATAACTTGCCGATCCCCGCCGAATGACGCGGCTGAGCGGCTCAAGCCTTCTTCACACCCCAGAACAAAGCCCAGGGCGCGGCAACGAGATCGCTGAGCCCAGCCCGGTAGGCGGAGGGTGGATAATATTGACCGAGCGGTAGGCCTGGCGGGTTCTCGAAAAAGCGGCATTGGATTTGCTCGGCCGCGCGCTGCTCCGCCTGCAGGTCGGGGGCGTCATACCAGGAGTCGCGCAACGCGTTCATCGCGGGATCCTGGTAGACGGAACTCGACAGGAAATAGTGTGTGCCCGGCGTGCTGTATTGGCCGGGATTGATGGTGATGTAGCCATGCCAGATGCCGGTCCTGGTCTGGTTGCGGCGGCTGACCAGCGTGCCCCAGTCCATCGCCTGGTAGTCCACATTCAGACCGGCGTCTTTCAGGTTCTGGTAGATCACGTTGCCGAACGCCAGCAGTGGCGCGAAATCGGTGGGCATCATCAAGGCGATGCGCTCCCCGTTGTAGCCGCTCTCGCGCACGGCCTGCCGCACACGCTCCATGTCGCGCGGTCCGGTCAGCACCTCCATGCCGATATCGGTCGCCAGCGGCGTGCCGGGTGCGAACACGCCGACACCGGTGCGCATCAAGTCGGCCTCGTCACCGACCACCGCGCGCATGCAATCCTCCTGGTTCACCGTGAGCAGCATGGCCCGGCGCAACGCCGGGTTGTCCAGGGGCGGGATCAGCGTATCGAAACACAACACGGCGGTGTTGCCGAACGTGTTGAGGCGTTCGACCACCACCCGCTTGTTCCGGCGTAGGATCGGCAGGACGTCGGCGTCGACGACGTGGATCAGGTCGATCTCGTCGTTCTGCAGCGCCGCGGTGGCGGTCGCGCCGTCGGGGATCGTCGTCCACTCGACGCGGTCGACATAGGCTACCTTGCCGCCCGACAGCAGCGACGGCGGCTCCGACCGGGGTTGGTAGTGCGGGTTGCGGCGGAAGGCCGCCTGGGCGCCAGAGACCCACTCGTCGGCCTGGAAGATGAAGGGACCGCTGCCGGTATGGTCCTTGACCGGGATGCCGGCATCGGTGTGCGCGGCCACGCGCTCCGGCATCACGATCAGGTTGGTGGTGGCGAGGCTGGTCAGCATGCGCGGGAACGGCCGGGTGAGGCGGATCTCGAAGGCGCGGTCGTCCAGCGCGCGCAGTTCGGCCATCCGCGCTTGCAGCACGCGTCCGACCCGGTCGCGCGACGCCCAGCGCGCGATCGAGGCGACGGCATCCTGCGCCCGGACTTTCTCGCCGTCGTGGAACCACAGGCCGTCGCGCAGCGTGAAGCGCCAGGTCAGCCCGTTCGCGTCGGTTTCGAAGCGCTCGACCATCTGCGGCTGCGGCGTGAGCGAGGCGTCGAGGCCGAACAGGCAGTCATAGATGAGGAACGCCGCCTCGAAGGCTGGGGTCGAGATCGTGGCGACCGGGTCGAGGGTGACGAGATCGAGCGTGGCGCGGTATCGGACCGTGCGGGACTTCGCGCCGGCCAAGGCTGGCGCGGCCAGTCCGCCGACCAAAGCCGCCCCGCCCGCGAGCAGGTCGCGACGACGCACTCCGCCGATTTGCTGCTGTGCCACCATGACCCTCCGTTTTTCCTTCGGCGAGCGCGACAATTGCGAAGGTGGACGGACGGCACATCATGCAAACGCACTATGGCCGAGGGATGCTTACCGCGTCGTCGGTAGCCCGAGGACCAAGCGGACCAACTCCGCCTGGCGTCCGGCGCCGGTCTTGTCCAGGATCGCCTGGAGCTGCACCCGGATCGTGTTGCGGCTCGTCTGGGTCGCGTCGGCGATGTCCTGGATAGTGCGGCCTTGGGCGATCGCCTCGGCCACGCGTGCCTCGGCCTTGCTCAAGCCGAACGCCGCGGCGATGACGGACGCGGCCGGACGGTCCATGGTGCTCTGGTCCTTGATTAGGATAATGACAGTCCCACAGCCGGTTGCGAACGAGGCCGCTGCCCGTTCCGACATCGGCACGACCATCAGCCGCAGCATGTCCATCGGGCCGTCCCCGTGTCGGATCGTCAGGCTGCCGCCCTGTCCTTTGAGCGCTGCCTTGAGCGCGTGATCGTCGGGCGTGCGTTTCGCCGCGATCCGGCCACAGACGCAAAGCAGCCCGGTGGCTCCGCCCAGCGAGCTGCGCGCTGCCTCGTTCAGATGCGAGATACGGCCTGTTCGATCTGTCAGCACCACCCCGATCGGCAGAATGTCGAGCGCCGACAGCAGGACTGCCGCCTCCGCCCGCGCGGCGTCCAGGCTCGACCGCATCCGCATTGCGCGCGCGAGGTGCGGCAGCAAGGCGTCGAACATGCGGAGTTGGTCGGACCCGAACGGGCCCTGATCGCGGCTGCGATGAATGCCGGCGATCGCTGAGATGGCGTGGCCGTCGACGAGTTTCGCGCCGACCGCATAGCGCCCACCGTTCGGGATCAGGAAATCCTGATAGAACTCCGAACGTGCGACATAGGCGTCGTCGAAATGCTGATGACATACCATCAGCGCGCCGACCGGCATCC
>CAXTOB010000752.1:0-2945 GCA_964245505.1 uncultured Acetobacteraceae bacterium
GGTGAAGGTGGCGGGCAGGGCGTTCACGCCGCCGTAGGTCCAGAATAGCGGCGGGGACAGCAGCACCTTGTCTTCGGGGCCGAGGCCCTGGCGCTCGCCGATGTTGAAGCCGTTCTCGATTACGAGGTAGTGGGCGAGGGCGATGGCCTTGGGGCGGCTGGTGGAGCCGGAGGTGTAGAGGATGATGGCGTCGTCGCTGGCGCTGGCGCCGTCGCCGGGGGCTAGGTCGGGCAGCGGACCTGCGGCGTCCCGGGCGGCGGCGTAGCCGGGGAAGCCGGGAGCGCCGTCCAGCATCAGGATGGTTCGTAGGGCAGGGGCGGCGCCTGATCCCGCCAGGTCGTGCAGGATTGCGGCGTAGTCTTCCCGTGCGAAGCTGGGGACGGACACCAGGATGCAGACGCCGGAGTCTGCCAGGAGGAACTCAAGCTCCTGCCGGGTGGACCAGGTGCTGAACGGGGTCACGACGGCGCCGAGCAGCCAGGCGCCGAAGGCCAGCTCCAGCCACTCCGTGCGGTTGTTGATGAGCAGGCCTACCCGGTCGCCACGGCTGACGCCGGCGTTGCGGAGGACGGAGGCGGCCTGACGGGCTCGGGCGGCCAGGCCGGCATAGGTCAGCGCCTGGCTGCCGCAGATCATCGCGCCGCGGCCGGGGAAACGTGAAGCCTGTTCGTCGAGCAGGTCGAACAGGGTGCGGCTGAATGGCGCCCGCATTCTTCTTCAGTTCCCGCGGCCGGCGGCGCGGCTTTGCAGCATGTCCATCGCAGAACGCTCCCAGCCCGTGGCGGCGCCATGTTGGCGGTCGCTCATCTTACCAGTGAGTATGATTGGCTTCCGGTGGTGTTGCAAGTGGGTTTGCGCCGGAGGCGGGGCGGTTCAGCCCATCCAAAGGCCGCCGGTGATGTTCACGGCCTGGCCGGTCATGTAGGCGGCTTCGTCCGATGCGAGGAAGGCGACGACCGCGGCGATCTCGTCGGGCGTGCCGGCCCGCTGCATGGGGATCGTCTTGGCGCGGGTTTGCACGTCTGGCAGGCCTTGGGCCTTGTTCAGGGCCTCGGCCTCGATGCGCATTTGGGTGTCCACGATGATGCCGGGGCAGACGGCGTTGATGCGGATGCCTTGCCCGGCTATTTCGCCTGCCATGCTTTGGGTTAGGCCGATCACGGCGAACTTGCTGGCGCTGTAGGCTGCGTGGTTGGGTACGCCTTTCTTGCCGGTCCAGGACGACATGTTGATTACCGCGCCGCGCTGCCGTTCCAGCATGCCTGGCAGCACGGCTTGGCAGAAGAAAAATACGCCGTCCAGGTTGACGCCGAAGGTGTCGCGCCAGTCTGCGTCCGTCGTTTCCAGGAATGGGGCGGTGCGCAGGATGCCGGCATTGTTGACCAGGATGTCCACGGGTCCGAGCGCGGCAGCCAGTGCCGCCACGCCATGCTGCACGTCTGTGCGCCGGGCTACGCTGCCGGTGGCGACTGCGGTAGCGGCGCCGGCGCCGCGGATCAGGCTGGCGGTTTCCTGGGCGCCGGTTTCGTTGACGTCGAACAGTCCGACTTGGCAGCTCTCCTGCGCCAGACGCAGCGCGATGGCTCGGCCGATCCCGCTGCCTGCGCCGGTGACCAGGGCGGTGCGGCCTTCCAGGCCGTACATGCGGGGGGTCACCGCCCCGTCGCGGGGATGGGGATCCGGGTTGAGCCGATGCGCGCGTACTCGCGTGCCAGCGCCTTGCGGTAGCGGCGCGGGTCCAGTTCCAGGCCGTAGCGCGGGCTGTCTGGGAACTGCTTGGCGGCCCAGGCGTGGTCGGCTTCGATGGCGGCCAGCATGGCGGCGCGGCCGGGTAGCGTGACGCGGCCGGTTGCGATGGCGGCGATGTATTCGGCCTGGTCGTCCATCATGCGGATATTGCTGCCGCCGCTCACGTCGAACAGCCCGATGAAGAACAGGCCGGGGATCGAGGGATGGACCACGCGGTTGTAGAGCATCGGCCGGGTTCCGGCCAGCGGCAGGCCGTCAGGCGGCAGGTAGGGATACTGGGTGACGTAGCCGGTGGCTGCGATGATGCTGTCGAACGCTTCCTCCGTGCCGTCCACGAACTGTACGGTGCCGCCTGTGACTGCCTTGATGCCGGGGCGCACTGCGATGCGGTGCCAGGCGATGTGAGAGATCAGGGTGGGGTGGCTGATCGGGTGGGTGCGGGTGTTGGGGGTGCGGAAGCCCCATTGCTCCATGCGGCCGTGGAAGACGCGGGTTAGCATTGCACGCGCCCAGATGCGGACGGGCCAGGGGACCCAGGGCTTCTCGATGGCGACGAGGGTGCGGGAGTTGGGGACGCCGAACATCATCCTTGGCATGATGAGCACGGGGGAGCGGGCGCATAGCACCGTGCGGGCCGTGACGGTGCAGATGTCGGCGGCGATGTCCACGCCGCTGTTGCCGGGGCCGATCACCAGGACGCGCTTGCCGGTGAATGGCTCGGGCACGCGGTAGTCGTGGACGTGGAGGTATTGGCCGGTGAAGCCCTCGACTTCCTTGGGGTGGCGCGGGCTGCTTTGGTGGCCGCTGGCGGCGACTACGCCGTCGAACGCCGTTTCCGTGCCGTTTTCCAGCCGGACGGTTAGGCCAGCGCCGTCCTGCCGGACGGAGACGACCCGGCTGTTGAAGCGGATACGGTGGACCAGGTCGAAGTGCTCGGCGTAGGACTGGAGATACTGCTGCATCCCGGCGTGGTCGGGATAGAGCGGGGCGTCTGGAGGGAAGGGGAAGTCCTTGTAGGCGCTGACCCGGGCCTCTGAGTTGATGTGGAGCGAGCGGTAGGCTGAGCTTAGGCCGTTGTCGTTCTCGTACACCCATAGGCCGCCGATGCGGGAGCCGATTTCATAGATTGTTACGTCCATGCCGCTGGCGAGCAGGGTCTTGGCTGCGCATAGGCCGGCGGCGCCGGCGCCGATGAC
>CAXTOB010000753.1:0-2936 GCA_964245505.1 uncultured Acetobacteraceae bacterium
GTGCACGCCCCATCCGGCGCCACCCCGCCCGGCAAGTTCCGGATCCACACCAACGGCACGAACCCCAGCCCATGCCGGACGCTGCGCGCCGCATCCACTGCAGGCGCCGGCGCAACTCCAACTGCTTGGGGTATGAACCAGGTCTCGTCCTGCTCATCCCACCGCCGCTGAAACCAATATGCTGCCCCAGGGTCCGGCACGTTATACCCCAACGCTAACAGCTCCCGCCCCGGCACCTTGTAGCGCTCCGTAACACTGGCTAGCACATCTGGAGCGTCAGTCTGCCAAACCGGCGTCAGCCAAGTTGTGTCAAGCACGTCCACAAACACCCGCCCCTGCAATACCCGAAGCAGCAAGCAGCAAGACCCGACGCTCCCCCGGATCGCCGCCTCCGTCATCACTTGATTCAACCTGCAGTCCCGCGCCACCGCCTGCAGCGCATCCCGAACCGCTGCGTCCGGGCTGGCAACGGCCGGGAAATGCCCCTCGCTGAACAGCAAGGCCACACTGTCCTCAACCACCACCCGCGCCAGTGCATACCGCACGGACGGTCGCCGCCGCCGCAACGGGATATACTCCCCCGACGCCGAGCGCTCGTCGTGGAACTCATACGGCAACGCGTCATACAACGTCCCGTCCAGCACCCGCCGCATCAGCTCTAGTTGCCGGGCGCGCAGGGACGCATCCGCGTCCCATGGAATCACGTCGCAAATCGTCTGGAACATGCCAGCTCCCTTCGAAGATAGGCCGTCCTAGACAGGGCAGGCCAAGTCCCGCACGGCCCACACCGACCCTAAGCCGCAGTGATGGATTTCTTGGGGCGCTTGGTCAATGAAAATAATCCTATGCCTCTGTAGCTTGCGATTGGCTTCCAGTAACCCACTCGTTTGCAGCGCAATTTTCCATTAGACCAGCATGATGATCGCATCATAGCCAAGGACAAATCACTGGGCCACGTTCATGCCCCCTCCGAAGAAACCAGCATCCGGGTTCAGGTCCAGGGTGCGACCGTCATGGTAGTCTATGAAATCTAGGGAAACATCCTCGTTCTCGCTAGCGTCAACTTCGGCGACGCTCAAGCTTCCCTAGAGTGCGCTCAGCCCAGCGAGGTCGAGAACAGCCTGCTGCACACCTTGGCTGAAGCCGCAATGACACAAAGCGGCGACCCGTTCATTCGCGATAACTGATCATTCCAGCAAGGTGAAAAGGGCGAAAAGCCATGAAATCTGCAACACGTACCAAAGCGCCTGCCAGCTTTCTGCCTTCAATGATGTTGCGATAGCTCCTCCGCAGGAAGTCCGCTCCCAGTCATTCCCGCGCTATAGTCCGTAACAGAAGCTGTTGGATCCGAAAGCATACTGCCCATCACGGCAGCTGCCATCGCGCACACGAACGCCGCAACGACCAAGATAGCCGGTGAAAGTTTGTGCTCGGCGTCAGACTCTAGGCGGGTCCTATCCGGCGTAGCAATTCCGTCATTCCCTGTGCCCATCATGCCGATCCCGACCCAACCCCAGTTTACAAACAACGCCCATCCCGAACCGGGATACAGCAAGCGCGCGGTTGCAACAACGAATCTAGCCACATCAGCCGTTCGCATATGCGAGATAACCAGCCCGCAACTGGCCGCCCAGCAGTTCCACCCTAAGCAAACCTCTAAGTGTCTGTCCAAGAACATCTTGAGCGTTTGTAGTCAGCTATGGTTTGATCAGCATCGTTTTGACCTGGCTGAGGCTTTGCGATGTGGACTGTTGAGAACCGTGCCCGCTACGACCGCAGCAAGCTGCGCTATCCGAGCGACCTGACCGACGCCGAGTGGGCGCTAGTCGAACCCTTGATCCCGCCGGCCAAGCGCGGCGGCAACAAGCGCACGGTTGACGTGCGCGAGGTGGTCAACGGCCTGATGTATATCCTGAGCACCGGCTGCCAGTGGGCGGCGCTGCCCAAGGACCTGGCCCCGCGCAGCACCGTGCATGAGTATCTCTGCCGCTGGGAGTGGGACGGCACCTTGGAGCGCATCCACCATGCGCTCTACGTGCAATGCCGCGAGTTGGCCGGGCGTGAGGCGAGCCCAACTGCCGGCATCATTGACAGCCAGAGCGTCAAGAGCGCCGAAAAAGGGGGCCTGCATTGATCCGCCTGGCTATGATGCGGGCAAGAAGATCAAGGGCAAGAAGCGTCACGTCGTTGTAGACACCCAAGGACTGCTGCTGCACGCCATCGTGCACGCGGCCGATATCCAGGATCGGGATGGTGGCGTGCTGCTGATGGCGACCTTGTTCGGCCTGCACCCGTTCTTGCGCAAGCTGTATGCCGATGGCGGCTACCAGGGGCCGCAGTTCCAGGCTGGGCTGACCCGGGTCATGCGCCAGGTCGAGGTGGAGATCGTCAAGCGCTCGGATGCCGTGAGGGGCTTCGCTGTCCTGCTGAAGCGTTGGATCGTCGAGCGTACGATCGCTTGGCTCAACCGCTGCCGCCGGCTGGCCAAGGATTGGGAGTGTCTGAACCGCAAGGCGCTGGCGTTCCTGCGCCTGGCCTCCATCCGCCTCATGCTGCGAAAGCTATGTCAGACAATAAGGGTTTGCACAAAGAATAAAAGCTAAGCAGGCTACAGGTGCACCTTTGGTCTTGCGGCCTGGAATGGCCCCAGACTATCTGCATCACAAGCCATGCAAGCCTGCATAGCTCAACTCCCCTACCTGCGCGCCCAATCCACCCGCGCGACCCGCGCCGGCCCAGTGCTGCTCTGCAGCATGCCGAATGCCCGGCTCAGCGCGTCCACTTGGTCGTCGCACTTACCAGCCGGAAACGCCGCTAGCTCCTCCTTGAAGGCACGGTTCCATCCCCCGCGCAGGACCGACACATTGCCAGCATTCGCCTGCGACGCTACCGGCATTGCTCGCACCATCTTCGCCCCAGTCTCCGGACTGCTGACC
>CAXTOB010000754.1:0-2931 GCA_964245505.1 uncultured Acetobacteraceae bacterium
ACCTTGCGGCGGCTCTCGGGCTGGTGGCCGCCTTGCGGGAGCGCCGCTGCGAGCGCGGCTGCCGTACTGCCGTGGTCGTCACCGTCGAGGGCGACTCCTCACCGGCGCTGCTCGTGCTGGTGCGTGCAGTGCGCGACCTCGGCGCCTTCGTGGTGCGCGCGGGCATGGCGGCCGGAGGCGACCACCTGCACCACTTTCCGCTGCGGGCGGCGATGATCCCGCGCGCGGGCCGTCTGGTCTGTGTCGATCTGGCCGACCATCTCGCCTGCTGGCCGCCAGGCGGCGTCGCAGACCTGCATGTCATCCCGTCCGCATACGACGCAGCAGAGCAGGTGTTTTGTCGCTTGGCCGATGCTGGCCACGCCAATAGCCGTGGCGGTGCCCGGGCCATCAACCTGCACCTGCAGCTCGATGCCGACGCTCCCGGCAGCGCCCTTGTCCACATCGACCGGCTTGCCACCTCGTGCCGGAGTTTTCTTCTCGCGCCCGATGGCAACATGGTCTTCACCAACACCGAGCGGCTGGACGGCACGACAGCCACGGCTGACCTGCTGATCGTCTGATAATGCGCGGACGGAGATAGCCTCGGCCGGCCTGCAACCGATCTCGTTTGGGTCCTCTGGGTGAGACGCTGCCAACCCGCTTGCAGGAACTACGCTCTTACAGCGCTGCGCCACGCAGCCATCCCGCAAAGGCCGCTTCGTCAACACGCCGCTGGACCAGAGCGATGACCTGCTCGACCGCGTCCGGCGTCGCGACCCGCACGTCGCGTCCATTTGCCTTCAGGAACAGCACGCAGCATCCCCAGGCCGTGCGCTTGTTGCCGTCGTTGAATGCGTGGTTGCTGGCCAGGCCAAAGGCGTAGGCCGCCGCTAGGTCGAACAGGTCAGGCCCCGGCGGATCGGCATAGGCGAGCTTGTTCAACGGCCGGCCAAGCGCGCTGTCCAGCAGGCCCTCGTCCTTCACGCCGTGGATGCCGCCATACTCCCGCAGCGCCTGGTCGTGCAGGAACAGCACGACGTCGCGCTCCAGGAACTCCGGCGCCGTCACCGCTTGGCGAGTTCCTGCAAGGTGTCGGCCTGCTCGCGCAGCACCTCGCGCGCCTGCTGCATCTGCCGCTCGAGCACCAGGTTGCGCTTGACCAGCTTCACCCCGTCGGCGAGTTCCACCAGGGTCAGGTCCTGGCCGACCTCGAAGCCCATGCGGATGCGCGTCTCGGCCGGGAAGCTGACCCCGATCGAGTTGCCCTGCTTGCGGATCGTCACCGTGGTCATCTGCAGCTCCCGTCATACCGTTCGTAAGACATGTAGGCCTGTTCCGTCCGGACGTTCAACGCTGCGGTGGAATGCTCAGAACCGAGCAGCTTATAGCCAGTCGTCCCTGTCACCCAGGGATTGAGCCTCCCTGGGCACGTCCGCTTTTGTCGCACTGGCAGTGCATGAAGGGCTGCGCCTGCCCGCGCACCCTGCTATCTGGAGAGCCATGCCGACCTGAACCGCCCTGCCCGCCTGTTTGGAACCCAGCCTGTCCCGCACCTGCCAGGCGGAGCTGGGCCACTGCGTCCAATCAGGAGGTCATCCATGTTCCAGGTTCTCGCCCCCGTCGTCGTCGCACCCACGGCCGAGGCGCGGCAGGCGCTCGGCGCCCAGCTCAAGGAGGCCGGGCTCGCGGCCTGGCGTGAGATCGCCCGCCAGGGCCAGGGCCTCGAGATGGCCCACCTCCAGCTCACCCATGCCGGCGTGACCCTGGCCGTCTGCTCCCGTCTGCGCCGGGACGGCTTCGTCGTGATCGAACTGGGCCTGGGCGACCCGCGTCAGGCCGCGCGCAGCATCACCATGGCCGAGCTGCGCCGGGCGGAAACGCGGGCGCACGGCGCGAGGGGGCGCCGGTGAGCCCGGTGCCCTGCCGTGCTGCCGGCGTGCTTTGCCTGTTGACGCCGAAGCGGCCGATGCGCTACCAGCCCGCCGCCGCAACGATCAGCCTGCCTCATCCAAAGCATCACGCTGCCCGCTCCGTCCGACCCCAGGTCGCGCGGCCTTCGGCTTTGTGCTGGCGGGACCAGTGCTGCGGGCACGGTCCTTCCTTGACGTCAGCGACCGCTGCGTGCCGCCGCTCCACTCTTTCCGCCATCAGGCAAAGCTGACATGGACACCCTTTTAGACTGGCACGACCTCGGCGGATGCACATCCGCCGGGCACGGTGGCCTTGGCTATACCCTCCGCTGCGCCGCCCGGGTCTATGTGACGACCGGCCGCCATGCGCCGGAGGGCAAGGCGCTCGCCGCCTGGATGCAGGAGTGCGCCGACGCCCTCGGACTGGACGAGGCCGACCTGCCGGACGACGACCAGCTCGCCTCTTGGCGAGGTGGGCGCGGCGTGCCGTTGCCAGCCTGGCACCTCCTTGGCGCCGCGCTGACGGCGAGCCTGCAAGCGGCTCCGGCGGCGTTGGACGGCCCGGCGGCACGCTGGCTTGCGGCGTTCACCCGCGCGCTCGGCCTCGATCCGCTCGAGTCTGCCATTCTGTCGCTCGTGCTGCACTACGACACGGACACGCGGGTTGAGCGCCTGCTCGACATGCTGAGCAATGCGCGCGGCGGGCCAGCCCGGCTGCAGCGTGATCCCGCGCTGATCGGCCTGCTGCTCGGGGCGGAGCCGGCTGAGGTCGAGGCTCGCCTGGGCAGCGAAGGCCGGCTGCTGGACGGCGGCCTGCTGCGGGTTGACCGCAACGGCGACCTGACGGTGCTGAGCCGCCTGTCCAGGTTGGTCCGCGGTGCATCGCCACCCGGCGACGACCTGTATGCGCAGCTGCTGGGTGATGCCGTCGGGGACGGGCTGCCTTGGGAGGCCTTCGTGCACCTGGGCCGCCAGGCCCAGATCGCCGCCGACGTGCTGCGGGCGGCGCTGGCGGGCCGGGAGCCCGGCATCCACCTGC
>CAXTOB010000755.1:0-2920 GCA_964245505.1 uncultured Acetobacteraceae bacterium
CGGCAGGCAGCGTGCAAACCGGACCGTCCGGCGCCGGGGCGGTCGAGCATGCGCCGGGCGCAGCCGACAGTGCCGTGCCCCAAGCTGGCGGAGACCTGGCCGGCCCGGCCGCAGGGCCGGGATTTTTGCTGCCAGCCATGCTGGCGGAGGCTCCATCGGCCGGAATGGCGGCATCAGGAACGGGGACGGCCGCCGCGGGCCAGGCTGCCAGCCCGACGCATGCGGTTCCGTCCCTGCCGACGCCGGATCAGCTCCGCCCAGCCTTCGCGGCTGCTGCGGCGGCGACGACGGGTCCGAGCCACGTGGTCGTCCGGCTGGACCCTGCCGAGCTTGGCCGCGTGCAGGTGGGCATCCTGCGCCAGCCGGACGGAGCCTCGCGGATCGAGCTTGTAGCCGAGCGGCCGGAAACCTTGCAGCTGCTGATGCGCGACCAGCCCGCGCTGCATCGCGCCCTGGATTTGGCCGGGGTGCCGTCAGAGGGCCGGACGCTGCATTTCCAGGTCGGCTCCCCCGATCCCGCCGGCGGTTCGGCGCCCACTCCGGCGAACCAGCCAGGGCTTGCCGGCGGCAACATGGGCAGCAGCATGAACAGCCCCAGCGGCGGCTCGCAGCCGGGCAGCGGACGCGGGCAGCAGACGGGCTGGTCCGGCTCGTCTGATCGGGGCGCTGAGCCGGGCGCCTCCCTACCCCACCCCACATTCCGCTCCCCGCACGGCCTCCGCGCCGGCGTGGACATCACCGCCTGACCAGGAGCGCCGCCATGAGCACCATATCTGCCGCCACCCCCACCGTTTCTACTAACAGCGCGGCCGCCGCTGCCGCGACCCCTGCGTCGGGCAACGCCCTTTCCACGCTGTCCGGCAACTTCAACAACTTCCTGAGCCTGCTGATGACGCAGCTGCAAAACCAGGACCCGACCGCCCCGATGGACACCAATACCTTCACCACCCAGCTTGTGCAGTTCTCGTCCGTCGAGCAGCAGATCAACACCAACACCAGCCTGACCTCGCTGATCCAGGCGACGCAGGGCGGCTCGCTGCTGCAAGCGGCGGGAATGGTGGGCAAGACGGTGCAGGCGACCTCGGACCACATGGCCCTGCAAAACGGCACGGGCGGGGTAGGCTTCAACCTGTCCGCGCCGCAGCAGGTCACGGTCAGCGTCGCGAACGATGCCGGCACGGTACTGCGCACCGGGACGGTCAGCGGCGCGTCCGGGGCCAACTCCTGGGCCTGGGACGGCAAGGACTCGTCTGGGCGCACCCTTCCCGACGGCTCCTATGCCGTGACGGTGACGGGGGTGAATGCGTCCGGGGCGACGCAGCCCGTGCCGTTCACGGTCAGCGGCACCTCAACTGGCGTGCAGCGCAGCAACGGCGCGCTGGCGGTTCAGATGGGTGCGCTGTCGGTGGATCTGTCGCAGGTGCAGTCGGTCGGCGCCGCGCCGTAGCGGCAGTTTCCGCCGACCCGGCAGGTTTTGCCGGGTCATTAACCTCCCGGTAAGCATCCGGGCGCATTTTGCCGGCATGGCACATCGGCAAAACGCTGAGATTTGGCAATGAGCGCGCTCCTCACGGGACTGCGCGGCTTGGGTCCGGTGCGGCTGGGCGCAATGGCGGCAGTGGCGCTGTTGTTGCTCGGTTTGCTGGGCTGGCTGGGGTTGCGCGGCAGCGAAGCGCCAATGGCGCTGCTGTATGCGGACCTCGAACTGCGTGAGGCCGGGCAGGTCGTGGACCAGCTGGACCGCGCCCACATTGCCCACCAAACCGACGCCACCGGCAGCCGCATCCTGGTCCCCGCCGACCAGGTCGCCCGTGCCCGGCTGCTGCTGGCCAAGGAGGGGCTGCCGTCCGGCGGCAGCATCGGCTATGAGATCTTCGACCGCGGCGATGCGCTGACCGCGACCGGCTTCCAGCAGAACATCAACCAGACCCGAGCGATGGAAGGGGAGCTGGCGCGGACGATCCGCAGCCTGCAGGGCGTGCGCGCCGCCCGCGTCCACCTGGTGCTGGCCCGGCGGGAGCCGTTCGCACGCGACAAGCAGGAAGCGCAGGCCAGCGTGGTGCTGACGATGGCCGGCGCCGCCCGGCTGGACAGCGAAGGCACCCAGGCCGTCCTGAACCTGATCGCGGCGGCCGTGCCGGGCCTGCGCCCGCAGAACATCGCAATCGTGGACAGCCGCGGCAACCTGCTGGCCCGCGCCGGGCAGCCCACGGGGCCCACGGCAACGGCACAGTCAGCCGATGAGCTGAAGCGCGCCGGCGAACTGCGCCTGGCCCGCGCCGTGGAGGAGATGCTGGAGCGTTCAGTCGGGCCCGGCCGGGTGCGTGCCGAGGCGACGATAGACCTGGACTTCGACCAGGTGCACGAAACCCAGGAAAAGTACGACCCGGACGGCCAGGTTATCCGCAGCCAACAGAGCAACACCAACAGCAGCAAGACGACCGAGGCGGCAACCAACACCTCGGTGGCCAACAACCTGCCGAATGCCGACGCCGGCGCCAACCCGTCCGGCGCGCAGGAGCAGCGGCAGGAAGAGACGACCAACTACGAGATCAGCAAGACCGTGCGCACCCTGGTACGGGAGCAGCCGCAGCTCAAGCGGATCAGCCTTGCCGTCATGGTGGACGGCGTGGTGACGCGCGGCCCCGACGGCACTCCGGTCTGGGCGCCGCGCAGCCCAGAAGAGCTGGCGCAGATTGCCACCCTGGTCCGCAGCGCCATCGGCTTCACCGAAGCGCGCGGCGACAAGGTGGAGGTGGTGTCCATGCGCTTCGTCGGACCCGACGACGTACAGGACCCGCTGCTGCCCACCCCTTGGCTACAGCTGACCAAGGCCGATTGGATGCGCCTGTCGGAAACGGGAATGGTGACGCTTGCAGTGCTGCTGGCCCTTCTGTTCGTCGTGCGGCCCGTGATGCTC
>CAXTOB010000756.1:0-2651 GCA_964245505.1 uncultured Acetobacteraceae bacterium
TCCCCGCACAAGGGCAAGGAAAAACCCACCCTCGATGGGGATATCAGCCAGCACGGACCCGGCCTATGGCGCGACGGTGAAGATGAACGTGCCCTCGGTCTTGTGGGTGTCCACCGAGGTCGCGTGCCAGACCACCTTGTAAGTGCCGGGCCGCAGGGCGCCGATGCCGATGGCCAGGTGCTTGGCGTCGCCGCCGGCCACGTGCAGGTCGGCACGGTCCACCTGCGCCCCGGCGGCATCGGTCACGACGACCGTGCTGAAGCGCGGCTCGACACCCTCGCTGAACGTCAGCTCGACCTGCGGCGGCGCGGCGTGGACCGTCGCGCCCACCGGCGGCTCGGCCTGGCGAAGCTGCGCATGGGCGTGGGCGAGGCAGGGCGCAAGAAGGCCGGGCATGGCCAGGAGCAGCGCCGCACGGGCAGCGCGTAGGGTAGCGTGCATCATGGGTCTCCGGATCATCAGTTGAAAATCGGCTTGCCGAGGCTGTTCGGGAACAGGTCGTCGAAGAACAGGTGCAACTGGGTAATCACACCCACGAACTTCCCGGACGCCCGGTTGGCTGGGACCAGCGCCTCAACCCCGACCTGGTAAGTGTCGCCGATGTAGATAGCCCCCGGCGCCACCACCACCTGGGTGCCAAGGTTGCTAGGTCGTCCGGCGGGGGAGGAGTAGGCGACCTCCACCAGTGGGATCAGCTGGTTGAAAAACCTTGGCAGGCCGATGTCCCGCACCTGGGACTGCAGGTAGGGCAGGCTGTACTGCAGCGACAACCCGCCCACGAGGCGGTTGGCATAGCCGGTGTTGAACTGCTGCGCTGCCAGCCCGGTCACACCCGCCGAGGCATTGGCGGCCAGGTCCGGCGTACCGCTGTTGATCGCCTTCAGCTTCTTGTCGGCGACCGTGTAGCCGACCGTGCCGGTGATGGCGAAGGGCCGCAGCACCGGCACTGGCACGTCGCCGAACCCCTTGCCGAAGTAGGCCGTGGGCGTGGTGCTGCCATACTGGTCCGCGCCGGTGTGGGCGGTGCCGGTGCGCGCGAACTCCCGGATCACGCCCAACGACAGGATGGCCTCGTGCGGCGCATTGACCCATGCCTGATACTTCAAGGTGACGTTGATGTCCTGGAAGCCCGTCAGGGTTTTGCCGAACTGCTGCGTGCGGACGGTGTAGCCGTCGTTGATGCCAACGCCGAAATGCTCGGTGATGCGCTTATCGAATTCGGCAGAAAGGTTGTACTGGTAGCCGTGGCCGGTATCGGGATCGTTCGGCAGACGCTGATAACTGAATGTGGGTATGGACGCCTCATCAGCGACGCCGGGGTCGTCGATGGTGAGGGTGACTGGGAAAACCCGGGCGCCTGCGATGGCATGGGCATAGGCGCCCGCGCCGCCCAGCAGCGCGGGCAGGCTGGCGGCCGCGGCCGCGAGAAACATGCGGTTCATGAAATGTGGTCCTGGCATGAGGGACTGGGGCGGACGCGCGAGAGGCACCGCCGCGGGTAGGAGTCCGTTCAGGCCAGGCTAGGTGGTCCGGTCGGGTAGGTGGCGGCAAGCACGGCCGCGGCTGGCGGCCCGCACGGGGGCGGCAGGAGCGCATGGCGTGCCGCGGGCACCGCAGGCGGCGCCGGCAATGGCGTGCCAGGGTCCGGCACGACCGCGGCAGCCGCAAGCGCGTGGCAGGCGGGACAAAGCGCGCACGCCATCCCGTGATGCGCGTGGCCTGATGGCTCCGTCCCGTCAGGGCTGCCGGGTGTGTCGGCATGGCAGATCGGGATGTCGCCGAAGGGTGAAGCCTGCAGGCCCGGGACTGCAAGCGTCACCTGGTCGGGCATGGCAGGACGAAGGACGACCAGGCTAAGCAGCGCCAGGATCGCCATGAGGAGGCCCGGGATGGAGGGGCGCACAGGCTTCATGTCACTTGCGAGGCTAGCACGCCGGCGCAGAATGAACACCCGCGGCCGGAGTTTTAAGACACCGCTGCCGGCCCGCACTCCGGCCGCGCCGCCGCGCCCGGCGGCACCGTCACGATGAACGTCTTGGACGCCACCAGCGCATCGCCGTCGCGGAACTCGAAGATCCACGCGCCGGGCTGCATCTCCCAGGCGTAGTTGAACATGAAGAAGGAAGCGGTCGAGCCGACCTCGACACCTGGAGGGGCGTTGGGCGGGGTGCGCGGCGTGACGGAGGTCAGGAAGCTGTCCTCGTCGCTGCTGACGCCGTCCGGCCGGGTCAGCCGGGGATGCCGGACGTGGACCCGGAGCGAGCGCGGCAGCGGCGTACCAGCATCGGCCTTCAGCAGATACCAAACGCCGAACTGGCGGCACAGCCGCGCCTCGATCCCCTCGGTGCGGCGTATGAACTCCGGTTCGCGGATGGAAAGCGTTGGAGTCAGCGAGTGGTCATCGCGGTCCGGGTCGAGCAGGCCCGCTACGTCGGCTCGAACCTCGCCCCAGTCCACGATAAAGGCGCTGAGCGCGGCATGCGCGCTGCAGGGCAGGATGGCGCATGTCAGCGCGCCGGCCAGCCAAAGGGTCGTTCCACG
Organism: uncultured Acetobacteraceae bacterium; assembly: GCA_964245505.1. GTDB lineage: Bacteria > Pseudomonadota > Alphaproteobacteria > Acetobacterales > Acetobacteraceae > DASWOJ01. The sequence continues at coordinate 2,542 of CAXTOB010000756.1, forward strand.
CATTGCCATCGCGTCCTGGCCTGCCTAGTGCGGATGATGGCACGGGACGGTGCTCCCGCCCAGCTTGGTGCGCCGCCTCAGCCGGCGGCGGTCACGGCACGGCCAGGGAT
>CAXTOB010000756.1:2661-2916 GCA_964245505.1 uncultured Acetobacteraceae bacterium
AGGGATTCCGGGACAGCCACGGGCGCAGCGGCCGGCTCCGCTGGCAGTGCGGCCGGCACCGTGTAATCCGGCACGATGCGCGCCTGCGCCCCGGCGATCACCAGCACGCGCTGCCCAAGGATCAACGGCGCCGGATCGCGCTGGGTGACGGACACCAGCTCGCCATTGCCCTTGCGGACGATATACTCGAACGCTGCGACCTCTCCGGACGCTCGCTCGATCCCAGAGCCGACCAGCCCGCCGACGACCGAGCCG
>CAXTOB010000757.1:0-2908 GCA_964245505.1 uncultured Acetobacteraceae bacterium
GGGCCGCACCGTATCTTTCCTAGCCGCAGCCGGTGCAACCGAACCGGTGCGGCTGCTGGGCCTGCTCGCCTTCGGTGACGCCATGAAGCCCGGTGCGGCGGGGGCCGTTGCGGAGCTGCGCCGGGCGGGGCTGCACGTTGTGCTGCTGACCGGAGACAATGCGGGCGCGGCAGCGTCCGCCGGACGTGCGCTGGGGATTGAAGACGTTCGCGCGGACGCGATGCCTGCGGATAAGGCGGCGGTGGTCGCGTCGCTGCGCCGGGCTGGTGCCGTGGCGATGGTCGGCGACGGAGTCAACGATGCGGCGGCGTTGGCTGCGGCCGACTTGGGAATGGCGATGGCGACCGGCACGGATGTCGCGGCGGCTGCGGCTGGGATTACACTGATGCGTGGCGATCCCGGCCTGGTGCCGGCGGCGCTGGACATTGCCGGGCGGACCTATTCCCGCATCCGGCAGGGTCTGTTTTGGGCATTCGCATATAACATGGTCGGCATACCATTGGCTGCCGCAGGGCTGCTCAGCCCGGTGGTGGCAGGGACGGCGATGGCGTTCTCGTCAGCCGCCGTGGTCGGCAACGCCCTGCTGCTGCGCCGCTGGCGGCCTGGAGGCGGGCGGTGAACGCCGGGGCGGGGCGCCGTCCGTGAACATCGGAGAGGCCGCGGCGGCGTCTGGCGTTTCGGCCAAGATGATCCGCTACTACGAGGAAGTCGGCCTGATCGCGCCAGCCGGCCGCAGTGCCGCCGGCTACCGCAGGTATGCCGAGGCGGATGTGCAGACGCTGCATTTTCTGCGGCGGGCGCGCTCCCTGGGGTTTTCAGTGGCGCAGATGCGCGAACTGCTGGCGCTGTGGCGGGACGAGAACCGGGCCAGCGGGGATGTGAAGCGTCTTGCGCTCGCGCATGCCGCGCAGCTTGAGGAGAAGGCGCAGGCGATTGCCGAAATGAGCCGGGCGTTGCGCCACCTCGCCGAGCGCTGTGAAGGCGATCACCGGCCGGACTGCCCGATCATCGATGGGCTGGCGTGTGCGGGGGGTGGCGGGGCAGCAGCCACCGGCGGGCCGAGGTAACCGCGGCCGGCTTGCGGCACGGTCTGCGGATCGTCATGGCGCCGCTCCAGACTGAGGTTCTGTAGCCACCGTGCGGGATGACGGGGTGCCCGGACGAACCGGACTTTCGCGGGCGGGCGTAGGCGAGGTGGAGCGGCAACCCGGCCATCGCGCTGCGGGGCTGATGACCGCCGGACGCATAATTTTTGGGCCTGCATCACCTGCCGGAGTGCCCGAAGCCTTCGCGCTGGCTAGGAGATGGTAGTATAGTCCCCTGCACTATGCTACATCGGGGCTGATGACCCATACCGTCCGCGAGAAGGCGAAGCTGTTGGCCCGCGTGCACCGCATGAAGGGCCAAATGGAGGCTATCGAACGCGCGCTTGAGGCCGAGTCCGGCTGCGAGCAGGTCATGCAGCTCATCGCAGGGGTGCGCGGCGCGCTGGCCGGGCTGATGGCCGAGGTGGTCGAGGACCATATCCGCACGCACCTGGTGGACCCCGTCGCCCATCCCGGTGCGCTGAACGCGGACGCTGCCGAGCAGCTCCTGGATGTTGTACGGACCTATTTGAAGTGAGGATCTGACATGGACGGCTTCCCGCCCCCGGCCATTCCCTCCGGCAACCCATTGGGGCATAGCCACGTCTTTCTCGGCGCCGGGCACGAGCAGGCGGAGCGGCGGACCTGGTGGGTGATCGCGCTTTGCGGCGCCATGATGGTGCTGGAGATCGCGGGCGGCCTACTGTTCGGCTCCATAGCGCTGGTGGCGGACGGGCTGCATATGAGCACGCATGCGGGCGCGCTGCTGCTGGCAGCGTTGGCCTACCGCTATGCCCGGCGGCTGGCGAATGATCCGCGGTTCACCTTCGGTACTGGCAAGCTGGGCGACCTCGCCGGGTTCACGAGCGCGGTCGTGCTGGCAATGATCGCGCTGCTGATCGGCTACGAGGCGGTGTCGCGGTTGTTTGCGCCGGTGCCGATCCAGTTCACCGAGGCCATTCCCATCGCGGTTTTAGGCCTCATGGTGAACGTCGCCAGCGTATGGCTGCTGAGCGGGGGTGGGCACCATCATCATGGGCACGGGCATAGCCATGACGATGGCGGGCATGGCCACGACGGCGGGCATCGCATCATAGCTCCCGGCGGCACGCTGCTGCTGCAGGTGTTCGAGGACGGCGTGCCCCCGGTGTTCCGGTTACGGCCCGAGTCCGGGGTGGTCGCCGAGGCCGCGGCGGTCACGGTGGAGACGGTGCGTCCGGATGGCTCGCGCCAGGTCTTCGCCATGCGGGACCGCGGCGGTTGGCTGGAAAGCGTGCAGGCTATTCCCGAGCCGCATGCCTTCACCGCGCACGTGCATCTCGGCAGCGAAGACTATGCCGTCGCTTTCGAGGAGCATGCGCATGATGGGGGTGGGCACGGTCGGGACCAGCATGGGGCGGCGCACCGAGACAACAACATGCGGGCGGCAGTGGTCCATGTCCTGGCCGACGCAGCCGTGTCGGTGCTGGTCATCGCCGGGCTGCTGCTGGCGCGCGCCTTTGGCTGGCTGTGGATGGACCCGTTGGCTGGCATTGTCGGGGCGTGCGTGATTGCAAGCTGGTCTTGGGGGCTGGTGCGCGACACTGGTGCCATCCTGCTCGACATGGTGCCGGACCCTGGCGTGGCGGACGGTGTGCGCCGGGCCGTGGAGGCAGAGGGGGACCGGGTGGCGGACCTGCATCTATGGCGGCTGGGGCCGGGGCACCTTGGCGCGATCCTGTCCGTTGCTACGGTGGAGGCGCGGGGGCCGGAGTTCTATCGCGGGTTGCTGGGGCGGTTTCCGGCGCTGTCGCATGTCACGGTGGAGGTGGAGCGGGCGGGGG
>CAXTOB010000758.1:0-2905 GCA_964245505.1 uncultured Acetobacteraceae bacterium
CGTCAGAACACCAAGCGGAGCAAGTAATACAGCACCCCCGCCAGCAACGCCGCCGCCGGCAGCGTCAGCACCCAGGCCATGGCAATGTTGCGCACCGTGCTCCACTGCAAACCGGACCCGTTCGCCGCCATCGTCCCGGCAACGCCGCTCGACAGCACATGCGTGGTGGACACCGGCAACCCATAAACGTCTGCCGCCCCAATCGTCAGCGCCGCCACGATCTCCGCCGCCGCGCCCTGCCCATAGCTCAGGTGCGTCTTGCCGATCCGCTCCCCCACCGTCACCACGATGCGCTTCCAGCCGATCATCGTGCCCAGCCCCAGAGCCATTGCCACCGAAACCTTGACCCAAAGCGGGATGAACTTCGTCCCGCTGTCCAGGTCGCCCTTCCAGCCCTTCAGCGACTTGTCCTCGGCATCGCCAAACTTCACGCCAGCCTTCCCCATCAGGCGCACCGACTCCGAAGCCAGATACATGTCGTTGCGGACGTTCGTCACCGCCTCCGCAGGCACCCGGGCAATGGCGCCATACTGCTGCACCTGGCGGCCCATGTCCCCGGCCAGGCTGCTCATCGCCGCAAACACCTCCGGCTTGTCCAGGCTCTTGTCGCGGATCGCATCCGTGACAATGCCGCGGGCGCGTTCGGCAGGGACGGTGATGCCATCGGCGTGCGCCGCAAATACCCCCTGCGCCTCCTGCGTATGCTGCATGAAGCCCGGCGTCTGGCTGTCCGGCAGCGCCCGGTTCAGTGCATAGGCGGTCGGCGCCGCACCAATCAGGATCAGCATGATGAGACCCATGCCCTTCTGCCCATCATTGGACCCGTGCGCAAACGACACGCCGGTGCAGGTCAGGATCAACAGCCCGCGTATCCACGTCGGCGGCGGCGCATTGCCCTCCGGCGCCGTATAAAGCTGCTTGGACTTAACCAGCGCCTTCATCGCCAGCAGCAGCCCCGCAGCGCCGAGGAACCCGACCACCGGGCTGACCAGCAGCGCCTTGAACACTTCCCAAACCTGGCCCCAGTCCACGCCTGAAACGCCGGATCCGCGGTTCATCAGCTCGTTCGCAAGCCCCACTCCGATGATCGAGCCGATCAGCGTATGCGACGAGCTGGCCGGCAACCCCAGCGACCAGGTGCCCAGGTTCCAGATGATCGCCGCAATCAGCAGCGAGAAGATCATCGCATAGCCCGCGCCGCTGCCGACCTGCAGGATCAGCTCCACCGGCAGCAGGCTAACGACGGTGAAGGCAACGGTCCCCGACGAAGTCAGCACGCCCAGGAAGTTGAAGAACCCCGACCAGATCACCGCCACCTGAGCCGGAAGGCTGTGGGTGTAGATGACGGTAGCCACGGCATTGGCGGTGTCGTGGAAGCCGTTCACGAACTCGAAGCCCAGCGCAATCAGCAGCGCCAGGCCCAGCAGCATGAACGCCCCGGTCGCCAGCGTAGGACCGCCGGCATTGTGCACGTCGCTCAGCACGCTGTAGGCCATGTAGGACAAGCCGCCGACCAGCACGACCGCAAAGCCGATGCCGACCGAGGCATGCGGCTTGCCGTCCAGGTTGGGACCCTGGCGCGGCGCCTGGGAAGATTGCGTGAGTGTGGCTTCGGACATTACTGGTCCCCCCATCGGGCTGTTCACCTGCATCTAACTTCTTAGCGCTGGGCCTGGTGCGACAGAATGATGACAATTGCGGGTCAATCCACACCGGATTCCAGTGGCTGGAACCCAAGCCGCACCGCCATTTCATGGCGGCATGAATGCCTCCCCGCACCAAGGTGGCCTAAAATGAACAAGCAAACCTCCGGACATTCGCGTGCAGATAAACAGCTAATCAGTTCCCCGCAGCCACAGGCGATCTATGCGACACTCCGCGCATAAGCCTGCTGAGGAGCCGCCCATGCCGACCCACCCCGATCTGCATGGCGTGTTCCCGTATCTGCCGTCCCCGCTCGACGATGCCGGCCGCGTCAACCGCCCCGTGCTGGCCCGCCTGGTGGAGCACCTGATCAACGCCGGGGTTCACGGCCTGACCCCATTGGGCAGCACCGGTGAGTTCGCCTATCTCAACAGGGAACAGCGGCTCGAAATCATCGAGACCGTAGTGGAGGCGGCCCGCGGACGGGTGCCGGTCATCGCCGGCGTCGCCGCCACCACGACGCGCGACGGCGCAGCACTGGCGCGCGAAGTCATGGCACGAGGCGCCGACGGCGTGCTGGCAGTGCTGGAGGCCTACTTCCCCATCCCCGACGAAGGCGTCGAAAGCTACTTCACCGCCGTGGCCGAGGCGACTGACGGCCCGGTCGTAATCTACACCAACCCGCAGTTCCAGCGCTCCGACCTATCGCTGCCGGTGATCCGGCGCCTGTCGGGCATACCAAACATCCGGTATATCAAGGACGCCTCGACCAACACCGGCCGCCTGCTGTCCATCCTGAACGAGACCGAAGGCCGGCTAAAAGTATTCGCTGCCTCGTCGCACATCCCAGTATGCGTCATGATGATCGGCGGCGTCGGCTGGATGGCCGGCCCCGCCTGCATCATTCCCAGCCAAAGCGTACAGCTCTACGACTTGGCGCGAGCAGGAGATTGGCAGGCAGCCATAAGCCTCCAGCAAAAGCTGTGGCCAGTGAACCAAGCCTTCGCCAAATACTCCCTGGCCGCCTGCATCAAGGGTGCCTTGGAACTTCAAGGCTTCCCCGTCGGCCCGCCACTCCCCCCGCAGGCTCCGCTAAGTAAATCTGGCCAGCAAGAAATGTGCCTGATCCTAAAGAAACTAGAAGCCCTTCCCCTCCGGGAAAGGGCTGGGGTAAGGGGGCCTTAACCGCACCGCAAAGGCTGTAAGCGCAAAAAGAACCCCCGTAACCATCCCCCAACAACCCCCTCCTCCCCGTACCCCC
>CAXTOB010000759.1:0-2889 GCA_964245505.1 uncultured Acetobacteraceae bacterium
GTCGTTGCCGGGCACTGGCAGGACCGGGAGCGCCACTGGCGGGACGGTGGGGGCATCAGGGTGTGGGGCGACGGCGCCTGCGCTGGGAGGAGTGGCCGAAGTTGCGGGTAGCGGGGCGCCGGGTGCTGCGCTTGCCTCGGATTGCGGCGCGGCTGAGGGGGGCGCCTTTGTGGGGTCCGCTGTGTTGCCCCAGAACTTGTGGCTGAACAGCAGGGTGGCGATCACGACGCCTGCGGCGCCCAGCATGCTGAGCCAGACCAGCGGACGGCCGCGACGGCGGGCAGGCATGGCCGTTGCGCGAAGGCTGGCGCCGGGCATTCCCGCGCCCGGCATTCCGGCACGCAGCATTTCCGTACGGGGTGAGGCTGGGATGGGTGCGCCGGGCTCGGCGATCAGTGACGCGGCCTTGGTTTCGCGCATGGTGGCGTAAACCAGCAGCGAGCCGAAGATCAGGGCGGTGATGTAGATGAAGAACCAGTTCTCGTGTCCCTGGTTCTTGAACAGCAATGCCACGGCGGGGGCGGAGCCGCCGAACAGTGAGGCCGCTACCGCGTAAGGCAGGCCTACCCCGAGGGCGCGCACCCCGGCCGGGAACAGCTCCGCCTTCACCACGGCGTTGATGGAGGTATAGCCGGACACGATGGTCAGGGCCGTCATCAGCAGCAGGGTGACGGACAGCACGTCGCGCGTGGCCGCCATCTTCGTCATGATGAAGTAGGTGCACAGGGTTCCCATGAAGCCGAACCACAGCAGCACCGGCTTGCGCCCGATGTGGTCGGATAGGGCGCCCATCGCCGGCTGTAGCGCGGCGAAGAAGAACAGGGTGCCGAAGGACACCAGGGTTGCATCCTCGCGGGACAGCTTCACGGTGTTGACCAGGAAGGTCGGCATGTAGGTGCTGAAGGTGTAGAAGGCCGCGGTGCCGCCCATCGTCAGGCCGAACACCAGCGCCAGCTCGCGCGGGTGGCGGAACACTTCCCGCAGCGGGCTTGTGGTGCGGGTGCGGGAGGCGCGGACGAAGTCCTCGGTTTCGAGCATGTTGCGGCGGAGGTATAGCCCGTAGATCGCCAGCACCGCGCCGATGGCGAAGGGGATGCGCCAGCCCCATGCCTCCAGTTGGGCGCCGGTCAGGCGTTGCTGCATGACGATCAGCAGGAGGGAGGCCAGCACCTGGCCGCCGATCAGCGTGACGTACTGGAACGAGGTGTAGAAGCCGCGGCGGCGGCTGAATGAGATTTCGGATAGGTAGGTGGCCGAGGCTGCGTACTCGCCGCCTAGGGATAGGCCCTGGATCAGACGCGCGACCAGCAGCAGCACCGGCGCGGCGACGCCGATCCGGCTGTAGGTCGGGATGACGGCGACCATCAGCGATGCCGCGCACATCAGCATCACAGATAGGGTGAGCGCGGCGCGGCGGCCGCGGGTGTCGGCGTAGTAGCCAAGCAGGATGCCGCCGACCGGGCGGATCAGGAAGCCGGTGGCGTAGATGCTGAAGCTTTCCAGCAGTTGCACCGTGGGGTCGGTGCTGCTGCTGAACTGCTTGGCGAAGTAGATCGCGAACGAGTTGTAGATATAGAAGTCATACCACTCGATCAGGTTGCCGACGGAGCCGCTGAAGATGCTCCGCAGGCGCTGGGCTACGACGCCCGCGCCCTCCTTACCGGCAGCGCCGGCAACCCGCTGGTCCACGAACTACCTCAATTTAAGCTGTTATGGACTGATAGCCCGCAATTCCCGCGAGATCAACGATTTGGCTGACGGAGGCGCCCATCGGGATGATCTGCGCCGGGTGCGTCAGGCCGAGCAGCACGGGGCCGATCGTGCTGGTTGCACCCAGGCGCGGGGCTAGGCGGGAGGCGATATGGGCGGCGTGGAGGCCGGGCATCACCAGCAGGTTCGCGTTCGCGGTTAGGCGGCAGAATGGATACATCGCGCGAATCGCCGGGTCCAATGCAACCTCCGGGCTCATGTCGCCGTCGTATTCGAAGTCCACGCCGCGGCGGTCGAGGATGGCTACGGCCTCGCGGATGCCCTGGACGGTGCTGTGCATCGGATTGCCGAAGGTGGAGTGCGACAGCAGGGCGACCCGCGGCTCGTGGCCGAGGCGGCGGGCGGCGGCGGCGGCGCCTACGGCGATGTCGGCCAGTTGCTGCGGGGTTGGGCGCTCGTGGATTAGGGTGTCGGCGACCATGATCGCGCCGTGGGCGCCGAGCATGAGCGTCAGGCCGAAGCTGATCCTGCCGGGGACGGCGTCCATGACGTGGCCGATGTCGTCCAGGCATACCGCTGCCGAGCGGGTCAGGCCGGTCAGCATTGCGTCGGCGTCGCCGGCGGCCACCATGCAGGCGGCGAAGATGTTGCGGTCCTGGTTCACCATGCGCTGGCAGTCGCGCTCCAGCATGCCTTCGCGCTGCTTCCGGGCGTAGAGGAACTTGGTGTACTCGGCGTTCTTGTGGGAGAGCCGGGCGTTGTGGATCTCGATGCCGTCGAGCGAGCCTAGGCCTAGGCCAGCCAGGGTGGTACGCACGCGGTCCTCGCGGCCGACCAGCACCGGGGTGCCGTAGCCGGCGTTGCGGAAGGCTACGGCGGCGCGGACGACTTTTTCCTCCTCGCCCTCGGCGAAGACGACGCGGCGCGGGTTGGCGCGGACCTGCTCCATGATCGCGTCGAGCGCGTTGGCGGTGGGGTCCAGGCGGCCCGACGGGACGCGGGAGTATTTGCGCAGGTCGGGCATCGGCTTCTTGGCGACGCCGCTTTCCATGGCGGCGCGGGCGACGGCGGGGGGGATGCGGCTGATGAGGCGGGGGTCGAAGGCGGTGGGGATGATGTATTCCGGGCCGAAGTTCAGCCGCTTGCCGCCGGCGGAGGCGTTGTGGACCTCGTCGGGGA
>CAXTOB010000760.1:0-2856 GCA_964245505.1 uncultured Acetobacteraceae bacterium
GCCCTGGAAGCGGCGGCAGGCCCCGACCTGCAAGTGTCCTGGTATGAGGACCGGGGCGCCCGCCTGCGCATGGCCCGGCTCGGCGCGCTGGCGACCGACATACGCCTGCGGGCGCAGGAGGCGTTCGCCGTGCATCAGAAGGTCATCGACTGGTCGCCGGGCAACAGCGCGACCGGGCTGCCGGCGGGCGCCATCGGCCTGGATCGCGCGACGCTGCGGATCATGCGCTGGGCGATGGCGCACTGGCCCCGGATGCACGGCATGAACCGGGTGTCCGGCACCTGGACCGCGGCAGCGCAGTTGGACCTGCGTCCGGCCCTGGGCAGCGCCGCCTTCTTCACCTTGGCTCCGGTCAGCTCGGATGACAAGGACCGGGTGGCCCGCGCGCTTCGCTTGGGCGGCGCGGTGCAGCGGTTCTGGCTGACGGCAACACGGCTGGGCCTTGCAATGCAGCCGGGCCTGGCGACGCTGATCTTCTCACATTACGGCGCGCATGACCTGCCCTTCACCGCCGACCCCGCGCTACGGGCAAAAGCCCGGAAGCTCGCCGCCCGCTTCCAGGCGGTGCTGGGACGCCACCCCGATAGGCTGGTGTTCCTGGGGCGCATCGGCCAGCCGCGTCCAGGCTTGCCGAAGGTCCGTTCCATTCGACGGGACGTTGCGGACCTTGGACACCCCAGTCCAGCCGAACAAATCCAGCCTGCGATGGTGGCGCCGGCGCTGGGTGGTTAGGCCGAAACGCCGGAACGCCTGTGGACCTACCCTGAAAGGATTTGGTCGCCAATGGTGCTTTGTATGATATCCGCCAAAGCCTATGGCATGCCAGTCCACAACAGGCCAATCCACCACGCTGTAGTTTAACAAGGCAGTTGGGTGAGATATCGAAAAATTTCGGACGTCTTCGAAGCAAGTAGGTCAGCAGGTCAACTCAGTCGCCCGGCCATCCATCATAGAAAATCAAATCTGACCCAATCGCCCGTCGGCACCTAAATGCCGGTCAGAACTGGAAAAAAACTGCAGCATAGTTGCCGTAGCTGCCCGGCCCCTTGGGCCGGGCAAAGACCCGGTCAGCCCTCCTTGGGCGCATAAGCGACGCAGTAACCCTGTGGGCTAATCTGCCCGGCCACGATCTTACATGCGTTTGGATCAATGTACTGAGCGCACTTGCTGCACTGCTGGCCGTCTTTGGGCTGGTTCTGATACTGCACCAGCTCCTGGGCGATCTTCTCGTCCTGCGCCCGGGTAGCGCCTGCGGCCAGCGTAACGCCGGCCGCAACACCCAGGCTAGTACGGAGCACGATACGGCGGGTTGGATTGTTGTTCATGGGGCAGCTCACTTGGCTTGAGGTTGCACAGTTCGGCTACTCGCCGCGAGTAACACGCGCGATGTGGCGGAGTTCCGGCAACTGGGAAGGCCCATCACGCCCATAGATCTCGTTCCACGGCGATAATGCCGCTGCGTTCGAAGCTTCCGGCATGGAAGCTGGGGAGGCCACGATCACCTCCCCAAGCTACCGCACCGCGGACCGCCAGCAGCGACGGTTGAATGCTACCGGCGACGGAGAGCCTAAGCCACCTTCTTCAAATCCAGCCCCGCCCAGATCTCCGACAACGCCGCCACCAGGTGCGCGATGTCCGCGTCCGTGTGCAAAGGCCCCGGCGTGATCCGCAACCGCTCCGTCCCACGTGGGACCGTAGGATAGTTGATCGGCTGAATGTAGATGCCGCGCTCCATCAGTTGGTCGCTGATCGCCTTGCACAGCGCGGCGTCCCCGACCATCACCGGGACGATGTGGCTGGGATTATGCATATGCGGGATGCCCGCCAGGTCCAGCGCCCGCCGCAGCTTGGCCACACGGTCCTGCTGCGCCGCCCGCTCCTCGCTGCTGGCCTTCAAATGCCGCACGCTCGCCAACGCACCCGCCGCGATCGCCGGCGGCTGCGATGTGGTGAAGATGAAGCCCGAGGCGAAGCTCCGCACATAGTCCACCACCACGGCCGACGAAGCGATGTAGCCGCCAATGATGCCGTAACCCTTCGCCAGCGTACCCTCGATCACGGTAAGCCGGTCCATCAGGCCCTCCCGCTCGGCCACGCCGCCGCCGCGTGGGCCATACAGCCCAACGGCATGCACCTCATCGCAGTAGGTCATGGCGTTATGCTTCTCGGCCACGTCGCAGAACTCGGCGATCGGGGCGATATCGCCATCCATGGAATACACGCTCTCGAAGGCGATCAGCTTGGGCGCATCCGGGTCCATCTCCGACAGCCGGCGGTCCAAGTCCTCAGGGTCGTTATGCCCAAAGATCTGGTAGGGCGCCCGGCTATGCCGGATACCCTCGATCATGCTGGCATGGTTCAGCGCATCGGAAAAAATCGTGCAGCCCGGCATACGCCCGGCCAAGGTGCTGAGCGCCGCCAAGTTCGACATATAACCGGAGCTGAACAGCAGCGCCGCCTCCTTGCCGTGCAGGTCGGCCAGCTCCTCCTCCAGCATGACGTGGTAGTGGTTGGTCCCAGCGATGTTGCGGGTGCCCCCGGCCCCAGCGCCGCAACTGTCCAGCGCCTCATGCACCGCGGCAAGCACCTTCGGATGCTGCCCCATGCCGAGATAGTCGTTGCTGCACCAGACCGTAACCTCATCCTGGGCGTTGCCGCGCAGGTGCGACGCCTTCGGGAAGCTGCCGGCCCGGCGCTGCAGGTCGGCAAAGGTCCGGTAGTTGCCATCCTTGCGCAGCCCGTCCAGACCCTTGCGGAAGAAACCCTCGTAATCCATCGCCTGCCCTCCCGGCATGTGCGTGTTCAGCTCGCCGCAGCCGGTGCGGCATCCGTCTCCATATGGGCACTGCACCCGCT
>CAXTOB010000761.1:0-2027 GCA_964245505.1 uncultured Acetobacteraceae bacterium
GCCGGACTGGGAGGGCGGCGCTGGTCAGGGATTCTGGGCCGGTCATGGCTCGAACCCGGCGGGTGTGGGCAGGTCGGGGTGGGCGATGCATAGCGCTTTGAATAGGCGGCCCATCCGGTCGGGCTCTGCCAGGCGCTGGGCTGCCTGCATCAGCGATGCCGCCTTGGCTGGGGGTTGGGTGCGGGCGAGGCGGCCGCTGCGCTGGAATAGGCCGAGGCGGGCCAGGAATAGGCCCTGCGGCACCGGGCCATGCGTGCGCGCGCCGGATGCCGCGCGGGCGAGTGCGGCGAAGTCCACGTGCGCCGTTAGGTCTGCTTCTCCTGGTGCTGCTAGGGGGTCTGCGGGCTTGCCGTTTTGCAGGGCTTGCAGGCTGTCGCCGGTGGCGCTGTGCTCCGGGCCGTAATCTAGGAATAGTGCTGCTCCGCCATCGCGGGCTACCCGCTTGGCGATGTCGGCTGCGATGCTCTGCGCGGGTTCGCAGAGTTCGAGTATGGCGCCTTCTCCTTCTCCCTCCGGGAGAGGGTTGGGGTGAGGGAAGCCACGCGGCGCTGGCCCGACCTGATCCATGAACGCGGCTGTGAAAGGCTGAGGTTTGTCCTTGCGGTTTCCCTCACCCCGGCCCTCTCCCGGAGGGAGAGGGAGTGGGGAAGTGCTGTCCTTGACCGGTGCTTCCAGGAATGATCCATCCTTGACGAACCGCTCCATCCACGCGCTGTTTCGACGCACGAACTGGCGGATTGGCAGGGCGTCCAGGAACTCGTTGGCCAGTAGCAGCATCGGGCCGGCTGGGATGGACGTCAGGTCGTCGTGCCAGGCCATGCCGTCTGGCAGCGCTGCCGCCTGCGCGGCCCGGAGGCGCGGCGAGGTTTCTACCAGGTGTACCCGCAGGGCCGCCCGGAACCCTGGCGCGGTCTGGGCCACCGCACGCAGGGCGTCGGCCATCAGCGTGCCGCGGCCGGGTCCGCACTCCACGAGCAGCACCGGGTTGGGGCGCGCCATCGCCTCCCAGGTTACTGCCGCCCATAGGCCGAGCACCTCGCCGAACACCTGGGTGATCTCCGGCGACGTGGTGAAGTCGGCGAACGGGTCGTAATTGGCGTAGTAGGCCGCGTTGGCCCGCGCCATGAAGGCGTCTAGCCGCTCCACTCTACGCGGCCACCGTTGTCACGGGGCGGGCGCGGCCAATCAGCCAGATGCCGGCGGCGATCATCGGCAGCGACAGCAACTGGCCCATGGTGGCGCCGGCTATCAGGAAGCCGAGGAACTCGTCGGGCTGCCGGAAGGTCTCGCCGATGATGCGGGCGATGCCGTAGCCTACCAGGAAGGCGCCGGTCAGGGTGCCGAACCGCTCCCGGATCGCGGGCCTGCTGCACAGGAACGATAGCAGGAGAAGGAGGAGCACACCCTCCATCCCCGCCTGGTAGAGCTGGCTGGGGTGGCGCGGCTCGGGGCCGGCGTTGGGGAACACCATCGCCCAGGGCAGGCCCTCGGGCGCTACCCGGCCCCATAGCTCGCCGTTGATGAAGTTGGCGATCCGTCCCAGGCCTAGCCCGATCGGCACCACGACGGCCAGCCGGTCGGCGAAGCCTAGCAGCGGGATGCGTTGCTGCCGGCAATACAGCACCAGGGCGACGATGACGCCCAGCGTGCCGCCGTGGAAGCTCATGCCGCCGGTCCAGACCTTGAAGATTTCGAGGGGGTTCTGGAGATAATCGAGCGGCTTGTAGAACAGCACGTAGCCTAGGCGGCCGCCGAGCACGACGCCCAGGGTGGCCCAGGTCAGGAAGTCGTCGGTTTGCAGCTCGGTCGCGACGGGCGGGGATAGCCGCACCAGGCGGCGCATGATCCGCCAGCCCAGCAGGAGGCTGCCGATGTAGGCAAGGGCATACCAGCGGATGGCTAGCGGTCCCACCTGGAACAGGATGGGGTGTAGGCCCAGGTCGGTGAAGGCGATGACGGGGATCATGCGGAGATGCCAGCCCAGTAGCGCTGCCTGGTCTCCCTCTCCCTCCGGGAGAGGGTTGGGG
>CAXTOB010000761.1:2037-2846 GCA_964245505.1 uncultured Acetobacteraceae bacterium
CGTCGCGCGCCGGGGCCCCCCCCCCCCCCGGGGCTGGGGTGGGGGGGGGCCCCGGGCCGCGTGAACCGCTTGTGCTATTGAGGAATCGGAGCGGCTTCGATGACGCGAGGCTTGTGCTTGCGGCCTCCCTCACCCCGACCCTCTCCCGGAGGGAGAGGGAGTAGGGGTGGGCGGTCTTGGTGTGATACTGGTCGGGAAGCCGTGTCATACGTAACGCTCCGTCCCCGCGAGGTGGTCGCGCACGTAGCGGCGCACCCCATCCTCCAGCGGCGTGAATTGCCCGGCGTAACCTGCCTGGCGCAGCCGGTCCATCCGCGCCTCCGTGAAAGATTGATACTGGCCGTGCAGGGCCTCGGGCATTTGGATGAACTCGACCCGGCGCGGCTGCCCTGCCGCGTCGCATACGGCGTGGGCTAGGTCCAGGTAGCTCCGCGCCGTGCCGGTGCCCAGGTTGTAGATGCCGGACACGTCCGGGCGGTCCAGCAGCCATAGGATCACGTCCACCACGTCGCCAACCCAGATGAAGTCGCGCCGCTGCGCTCCGTCGGGGAGGCCGGGCTGGTGGCTTTGGAATAGCCGGGCGGGCTGGCCGTCGGCTACTTCGTCCCACTTGACCTTCACGACCGAGATCATGCGGCCCTTGTGATACTCGTTCGGGCCATAGACGTTGAAGAACTTGAGCCCGGCCCATTGCGGCGGGCGGGGCGCGCCGGCGGCCAGCGCGCGCTGGACCCGGAGATCGAAGGCGTGCTTGGTCCAGCCGTACAGGTTCAGCGGACGCAGCCGCGCCAGCGCGGGAAGTGAAAAAT
>CAXTOB010000762.1:0-2841 GCA_964245505.1 uncultured Acetobacteraceae bacterium
TCAACGCCATTCCAACCCAGTCCTGACCTTGCCGCCGTGGCACTGTAGCATGATGAGCTTAGAGCCTGCTCGAGGCATTCATACCGACGTCTTGAGCATCGCATGCGGTCTTCAGAGGTAGGCTGATGTGCGCTAGGCTACACATCTCGAACGCCGAGGAAGTTTACCAGCCGGCCAGAAACCATAATGGGCAGTTCCGAAGTATGCCGCAGCACTAACAGGCCGCATAAGTCCTGATATCACGGTCGTGATCATGTCGGTTGTCAGGAAGCGTCAGCTTCAGACACTTTGCTTGGTGCAGATGTGTCCTGCTGGAAGACCTTGATGTGAGGATTAGGCTGGTGGAGCTCTTGTCGCCGGCCTTGCCGCGTGACGTGCCTGCCACCACCCCCGAACCTGACACAAGTGTCACGGCGTTCCTTGGAAGACCTGCCCGGGCCCGTCAAACCATCCGCCAGCCGTTGCTGCCGCTGCCACAACTGCGGCGTCCGCCTCGATCCTGTTGCGCTCGAGCCGCCGAGCTTCGCCCAGCGCCAGCTTGGCTTTGGTGGCTAGATCGGTGGACAGGAAGCCATGCGACGGGGTCAAGGTGGCCGCGCCAAGGCTGACGCCCACTATCCCATGTGGCGAATGCGGATGGGGCAAGTTGCGATCCAGCACCGCATCCCGGATCTGATTGGCCATCATCATGGCGCCAAACCCGTCCGTGTGCGGCATCAGAACCGCAAACGTCTCCTCCCCGTGTCGAGCGGCAAGGTCGGTCGTGCGGCGAGGGCGGCCTTGAACGCAAGCCGCAATGATGCGCAGCACCTCGTCCCTGACCTGCGGACCATGTAGGCCCGTGTAGGCATCCAAGTGGTCAACCTCCAGCAAGAGCAGGGAAAGCGGCTGTTCGTCTCGTGCGCCTCGCGCCCACTCCGCCGCAAGCGCGTCATCAAAACGTTTGCGGCTCAGCAGCCGGGTTAGGCCGTCGGTGGCTGACATCCGTGCCAACTCAGCCTGCACGGAGGCAAGCTGTTCCTCCAAGTGCTTGCGATCCGTGATGTCCCAGACGCGTCCGGCATAGCCGGCACCAAGCCTATACTGGCTGGATGCAACCTGGAAGCAGGCCTCGACCCAGACATACGATCCGTCAGGGCTCGGAACGTGTCAACGACTTTGATACGGCCGGGTTTGAAATTTAGGCTTGGTGTAGGTGCCTCGGTTGCACGGCCTCAGGCTGAGCAAGGCGGCCGGTCTTTTGGTGTGATGCTGGCGGGCAACGATCGGATGACCGGCCTACCGGGTTCTTTGCGTTACGTGGCGCAATGCAGGGGGAGCGAGCTGGGAAGACGCGGCGTGGAGACGGTGGCTGGTGACAAGCAAGAGGGCAACCGGAGGAAGGCATGAAACGCTTCAACGGTTGCTTTGGCATCAGGGCCGGCATTCAGGCGCGGCTATCCGGCGTGGGCAGGTTGATCCAGGCGGCGGTTGGTTTGTCGGGCGGCGTGGGCGGCTTGTTGACGAAGCGCTCCGGGTTGGCCCGGAATGCCTGGTTGATGGTGTGCTGGCGGGCGGCGTGGACGACATCGACCTGGCCGTAATGCACCTGGTCGGGGGTCATAAGGCCGATGCCGGCGTGGTGGTGGTCCTGGTTATACCAATCGAAGAACTGACGGCAGAAGCCCCGGGCGTCCTCGATGCAGCCGAAGCGCTAGGGGAAGCGCGGCTGATACTTCAGGGTCTTGAAGCAGCTTTCGGAGAAGGGGTTGTCGTTGGACGTGTGCGGGCGGTTGTGCGAGCGCGTCACCCCGAGGTCGGCGAGCAGCAGGGCGGTGGCGCGGGCCTTCATCGGGCCGCCGCAGTCGGCGTGCAGCGTGAGCTGGCCGGGCGACACGTTGTGCTTGGCGACGGCATCGTCGAGCAGCGGGCAGAACAGCGCGGCGCTTTCCGCGTCGGCGACGCACCAGCCGACCACCCGGCGGCTGAAGATGTCGAGGATCACGTAGAGGTAGAAGTAGCTCCGTTTGGCGGGTCCCATCAGCTTGGTGATGTCCCAGGACCAGACCTCGTTCGGGCGTTCCGCCAGGAGTTCGGGCTTCTGATAGACGGGATGACGGAGCTGCTTGCGGCGTTCACGGACCTCGCCGTTCCCGCCAAGCAGCCGATACATGGTGCGGACGGAGCAGTGATAGACGCCCTCGTCGAGCAGGCTGGCGTAGATCTCAGCCGGCGCCTGGTCGGCAAAGCGCGGTGCGTGCAGCAGGTCCAGCACCGTTTGCTGTTGCGCCACGCTCAGCGCCCGTGCCGGCCGTGGTCGCGGGCGAAGCGCCACCGGCGGTGCGGCCAGGCGGGCGCGCCGGCGTTGCACGCTGGCACGTGAGACCCCGAGTGCTGCGCAGGCTGCCGCCATCAAGCCGCTGCCTGGCGCCAGGCCAGCGACCGCGTCGGTCAAGGCTCGCCGTCGTTGGGCGCCAGCGGGATGCCCAGCAGCTCTGCAACTTTTTTTTGGATTCCGATGATGGCCTCGGCACGCGCCAGTCGCAGCGTCAAACGCGCGTTGTCTTTCTGGAGAAGGACCATTTCAGCCGCGAGCGGATTGGGTTCGGCCACCTTTGGGCCACGCTTGGCCGGCGTCAGTGCGCCGAGGGTGCCTGCGTCGCGTTGCCGGCGCCAGTCGGTCAGCGCCGAGGAGTAGAGGCCCTCGCGGCGCAGGATGGCGGCGATGCCGCCGGTGTCGGCCGCGCGGTCCGTGTCGGCGAGAATGCGCAGCTTGTCCTGGGCGGTGAAGATCCGGCGGTGCGGGCGGGCAGCGAGTTCGGGCGACGCCGAGGCGGGTGCCGCCACCGTCGGCCTCTGGCC
>CAXTOB010000763.1:0-2829 GCA_964245505.1 uncultured Acetobacteraceae bacterium
GCGCAGCATCGGGCGGATGCCGCCGCACCGCTGCACCGCGCTGGGCGTCGGCCGCAAGTTCCAAACAGCGTCGGTGTTCGAGACGATGACGGTCGCCGACTGCCTACTGGTCGCCCGGAGCCGCATCGCCCGGCCATCCCTGTTCCGGCGCACCCCCACCATCGCCCTGCCCGCCTCCGCGCTGGAGGTGGTGCATGCGACGGGTCTGGCGGACCGCCTATCCGTCGAGACCCGGCACCTGTCCCACGGCGAGAAGCAGTCGCTTGAACTCGCGATGGTGCTGGCGCTGGAGCCGGCGCTGCTGCTGCTGGACGAGCCGACGGCCGGGCTGACGGCGCCGGAGCGGCAGCGCATCGGCACGCTGCTGGCCGACCTGGCGCGGCGGCATCGGCTGTGCATCGTGCTGGTGGAGCATGACCTGGACTTCGTGCGCCGCATCTCGTCCCGGGTGATCGTGCTGCACCAGGGTGGCATCGTGCTGGACGGCGGCGTGGAGGAGGCGGTGCAGTCCGAGACCGTGCGGACCATCTACGCCGGAGCCGCCCATGCCTGACCTGCTGCGGGTGGCGGGCGTCACCGCCGGGTATGGCGGCACGATGGTGCTGCGCGACGTGTCGCTGGAGGTGGCGCCGGGCGAGATCGTGGCGCTGCTCGGGCGGAACGGCGTCGGCAAGACCACGCTGCTGCGCACTGTCGCCGGGTTCGTTTCGCCGCGGACCGGGGGCGTGTTCCTGGACGGTCAGCCCTTGGCCGGGACCCCGCCCTACCGCGTCGCCCAGCGCCAGGTCTGCTACGTCGCGCAGGAGCAGGCACTGTTCGCCGACATGACGGTAGGCGAGAACCTGCGCCTGGGCGTCCCGCACGACCGCCTGTTCCGTGAGCGCCTGCCGCTGATCGAGCCACACTTCCCCGTCCTGCTGCGCCGCCTCGGCCAGAAGGCCGGCACTCTCTCGGGTGGGGAGCAGAAGATGCTGCTGATCTCCCGCGCCATCCTGGGGCGGCCCCGGCTGATGCTGCTGGACGAGATTTCCGAAGGTCTGCAGCCTTCCGTCGTGGACCGCCTGGCGGGCGTGCTGGCGGCGGAGCGGCAGGCGCATGGGACGGCGATGCTGCTGGTGGAGCAGAACGTCGCCTTCGCGCTGGCGGTGGCCGACCGCTTCGCCGTACTGACGTCGGGGGTGGTCGTGGAACGGGGCGAAGCCGCGGACGCGGGCGCTGCGGCGCAGATCGAACGCCATATGACGGTGTAGGATGTGGCACGCCACCCGTGTGCGAGCCGGATTGGCGGGCTGGTCAGCACGGCCCGCACAAGGGACGGACTGACCGACAGTCTTGCCTGATCCTAGAGCATGTTCGGATCAAACGGCTTCGTTTGACCGAACAAATGCTCGTAAAAACAATAGCTAGAGTGGGCTTGGTGCTTCTATCTGCACCAAACCCGCTCTAGAGCATGTTCGGATCAAACGACTTCGTTTGACCGAATAAATGCTCCCAAAAACAATAGCTGGAGCGGGCATGGTGCTTCTATCTGCACCAAACCCGCTTCAAGCAATCAGCCGATGACGAACTCCCGGATGGCGGCGTTCAGCGCCTCCGGCTCGTCGGCGCGGATGGAGTGGCTGCTGTCCTCGAACACCCGCAGCCGCGAGCCCGCAATCAGGCGGTGTATCTCCTCCGAGAACTCCGGCGGGCAGATCCAGTCGTGCCGCCCGGCCAGCACCAGCGTAGGCACGGTGATGCCGGCGATCTCGGCCCGCAGGTCGAACGACCGCAGCACGCCGCCCGGCCCGAATGCCCGGTTCAGCGGCTCCGGCGCATAGGTGGCCCGGCCGCGGACGGCCGCAGCCGCAGCCGGGTCGTAGCGGCGGCTATAAAGCGGCCCCATGGCGGCGTAGTACTCCTCCATCTGTTCCGCCGTCCCGAACGTGCCGGACCATAGACGCTCACAGGCATGCTGCTGCCCGGCCGTGCCGTGCTCGCGGACGAACTGCTCCGCCCGCGCCATGAACCCGGCATGGGCCGCCGTGACGATCAGGATCAGCTTGCTGACGGCGCCGGGATGGCGGGCCGCATGAGCCAT
Source organism: uncultured Acetobacteraceae bacterium (assembly GCA_964245505.1). Taxonomy (GTDB): domain Bacteria; phylum Pseudomonadota; class Alphaproteobacteria; order Acetobacterales; family Acetobacteraceae; genus DASWOJ01. The sequence continues at coordinate 2,081 of CAXTOB010000763.1, forward strand.
CGCCACCATGCCGCCATAGCTGGTGCCGATGCTGACCACCGGGCCAAACCCGAGGTGGCGACGCAGCGCTTCCATGTCCTCAACATTCTCATCGAGCGTATAGCGCGCGGGATCGCCGCACCCGGACCGGCCCTGCCCGCGATGGTCGAAGTAGATAAGCTGCATGGCGTCGGCGAGCGGCGACATGGCGGGCTTGAAGCCGGAGTGGTCGCCGCCCGGGCCGCCGTGGACCACCATGGCCGCCGGGCGCTCGCGCATCGTGGGGCCGTCCGGCACCAGGCCAGCGCCCTCGACATCGAAGTAGAGCGTCGTGTCTCGGACATGGGCGAACATCGGGCCTCCTGGCAAAACCGGACCACGGGCGGGCTGCCCGGAGTCCAGGCTGTCAGGGAAGCCGTAGGTTGACGGGAAGGCAAGTGCCGGCAGCACGCCATTCTCGCCCCTTCTGGCCGGAGCGCACCACGCGAGACAACTTCGTCCCGGCGGTGCTGAAGCTGGGTCTGTCGCGCCGGGCCATGACGCGCCAGCACGTCGCCAAATTGCGCGAGTGCGTCCGGGGTCAGCGGGCGCACGAGGCAGCGCGGCGCCCTGATGCACCGTCATTCCGCCTCCACCAGGCCGAACTGCCGGGCCAGCAGCAGCATGGCCTCCATCATCATGTGCGCGCACAGGTGCGCCGCCATGCCGCCCACGTCCTGCGGCGGGCTGACGGTGTTGAAGTCGGCGGCGACGATGTTCAGCCCGGTCAG